>JBBSEZ010000107.1:0-24512 GCA_038239195.1 Gemmatales bacterium | reverse complement strand
CGAGGGCGATCGCATCACCATCGACGCCGACGCCAAGGTGGTGCAACTCGAGCTGGAGGCGGGCGAGCTGGCGCAGCGGCGGTCGGCCTGGGTGGCGCCGGCGCCGCGCGTCGAGCGCGGGGCGCTGGCGAAGTACGCGCGTTGCGTGCAGTCCGCCTCGGAGGGAGCGGTGACGGGGTGAAAGGCGCCGCGCCGGCGAATTGACTTCCATCCAGCAACCCCGATACAATGCGCAAGGATGGCATGCCAGCGGAACACGCTATCCAGGAGCAGTTCGCAGAGGCACCTTGTCACGCTTCTCGTTTTGGAGGCACGATCCCCATGCGCAAGCGCATCGCGACCGGCTTGCTGCTGGCCACCGGGCTTTTCGCCTGGTCGGGCCACGCACGCGCCGGTGACACCTACCGACTCGACATGCCCGGTCCCAGCGACACGCCCACCCTCTCCCTCAAGGCCGACACCAACTTCGGCGACACCGACACCCTCGCCGTCCGCGGCTACGGCGGCGGCGGCTACCGCGGCGGGTATGGTGGCTACCGCGGTGGCTACGGCGGCTACCGCGGTGGCTACGGCGGCTACCGCGGTGGCTACGGCGGCTACCGCGGTGGCTACGGCGGCTACCGGGGCTACGGTTACGGCGGCTACCGGGGCTATGGTTACGGCGGCTACCGGGGCTATGGTTACGGCGGCTACCGGGGCTATGGTTACGGCGGTTATGGGTATCGCGGCTATGGTTGGGGCGGCTATGGTTACGGCCTCGGCTATGGCGGGTACGGCTACGGCGGGTACGGCTACGGCGGGTATCCCTACTACTCGACCTACAGCTATCCCAGCTACTATTACTCCACCCCGTGCTACCCGATCGGCACGACCCTGAGCGCGCCGGCCTACGCGCTGAACATCCTGCCGTCCAGTTCGTCCTACTCGATCCAGCCCTCCACCGTGATGCCGCGTGCCGACGACGGGATCACGCCCCTCCCGCCCTCCGGCGCGGAGAGCTATCCCTATGACGGCGGGCCGCGGGCGCCCGTGCCGATGCCGCCGGCCGAGGACTCCGTGCCGTCGGGGGGCCCCCGCATCCGGCCCAGCCCAGAAGTGACCGGCGGGCGCGTCGTGTCGCTGGCGATCGAAAGCGCCAAGACCGGCAAGTGGCAATATCCCGCCTACGGCGAGCTGCCGCGTCGCAGCGGCCGCTGAGCCGATCTGACAGCCCGGCCAGACGAAAGGGCCTCCCAGCCATCCAGGGGGGCCCTTTCCTTACTCCCGGGAGAGGGATTGCGCACTTTGCACTGCCGTCAGAACGCACGTGTCTTGGCCGTCGCCCCAACAACGGCTGGCCAACGCCCCGTCCGTGGGGAAGAATGAAGGGATTGAAGCAAATCGAGTCGACCGTTCGAGTTGGTGGATCGCCCGCGGGGGGCCGGAGTGCTCCCCGCGGGCGCTTTTGTTGCCTGTACTCCTTGACCGGGAGGGGGACGCAGGCGTAGAATGAGCGTAGATGGACGTCCTTGGAGTGTGACGGCACGCACGCAACCTTGTTAAGGTTGAGGATCAGGTTCGACTCCTGACGTGGGCCCTGGACGAAAGCCCCCTCCTGTCCCGCACTTGCGGGACAGGAGGGGGCTTTCTCTTTCCAAGTTGCGCCTCACTTCCCCCTTCTCTCCGCCTTGGCAACCCAGACGGCGTGTCCGGGGCAACCCCTCACGGAGGGGGCCCCAACCAGTCTACGTCTTCCCCAGCAAGAAGGAGCTGACCGCGGCGACGGTGCAGTTCCGCTTCGTGGTCGAGGGGAAGAAGTTCACGGCGCAGTATCGGCCCGACGGAAAGGGAGACTACCTGCCGGCGTTCGGCGGCAACGTCCCGGTGCCGAGTTGCAAATTGCCATCGCGTGCTACAACGGCTCGGCCGACGCGGAGCACCGGGTTGCGCTTCAAGGACTTTCGCATCGTCGAGTTGCCCCGGCGCTGAGCGCCTGCCGGCGAGGCACGAGCGCTTCGCCGGCAGGAAGCAATGGTCAAAACGCGCCCTGTGCTCACGTGCCGGACGGGGCCGGCTGGTTGATGGGCACGAACAGGAGCTCGGAGTCTTCCGGGGCCTTCCTCTTGATGACGAAGCGCTGCCCGCAGCCGGGGCAGTTCCGCGCCTTGCCGATGAGCTGCGGCGGCGCCTTGATGCGCGCGCTGCAACCCGAGCAGCGGAAGCGAACGGCGAGGTCCACGACGTTTCTCCAAAGGCGGGGTGAGAACGGAGTGCCGATCGACGGCGAAGCTCCGTGCGGCGGGTGGGAGAGCGAGGCCCTTGCCTGGGCCTGCTACGAAACGGTCGGCCAAGGCAGGCCCGAAGCATTCGGGTAAGGGCGACCAGGGAGGGAAGGAAGTCACGAGGGAGCGCCCCGTTCGGGCCCGGCGCGCTGCATCGAGCGCCTCACGCCCTCCCGCACCCGGCCCAGCCGGGATGCACACGTAAGGATAGTGCGCGACGGCGATGGGCGCCCTGAAAAAAGATGGTCGCCCGAGAATCGCCCTCACCGGCCCCCAACCGAGAACGTCCGCTCGATGCGCGTGAGGTTGCCCTGCCGGTCCTTGACCGACACGTCGAGCGTGCCCTTCGCCACCCGCGCAAGGGGGCGCGCTAGCTTCAGCTCCCAGACGCCCGGCGACTTCAGCTTGAAGCGCGAGGCAAGGTTCGTCCCGGCGGCGGCGCCTTCCACCTCGAAGTCGGCCTTGACCGTGAAGGTCTTGAGGTCCAGCCCGCTGTCGTGGTCGGCCAGCCCGACCAGGATGCGCGTCAGGGGCTCGTTCCGCCCCGCGCGGGGATGGGTCAGCGCCAGCGTCGGCCGCTGGTCATCCAGCATCCAGCCAGCGCCCCGCCGCTGCGGCTGCTTCGCGTCGTAATCGAGGTCGATGGGGCAGCCCAGGTCGATCCAGCGCACCAGCGTGCGCCGGTCCTCCTCGGTCAGGGGCGCCACCTTGATCTTCTTGCCGTCGGGGCCGACGTAGGTGCCCGCGACCGCCTTCGGCGGGGGCATCGCGCTCCCGGTGTACGCCACCTGCGAGAGCTCGCGGTGCTGCGGGGTGTCCGGCGCGGCCTTGCCCTTGTACCGCAAGGAGCGCGGGTCGCCCGGGACGAGCTCGTGGGGGAAGTCGTCGTTCTTCCAACCGTCCAGCCGGCGGCCAAAGACCTTCCAGATCAGCAGGCTGCGCCTCGACTGGAGCATGCGCACGTAGCGCGAGGCGCCCAGGTTCGTCCACCCGTGGCGGTGCAGCGGTTTGTGCCCGTACTTGCCGGTCGCATCGGCCGCCAGGCGCGCATACGTCCCGGGCACGGTGATGCCGAACCCCAGGCCGGCCGGGTTCTGGGTCGTGACGTTGCGATAGTCGTCCAGCACGAGGTTGCCGGCCGGCTTCTCCCACTTCTGCGTGTGGCAGGCGACGCAGCTGCGCTCGAAGATCGGCTTCACGTCGCGGTAGTATTCGACGTTCTTGACGCCCTTCTCGAAGTGCAGGCCCGTCTGGTCCTTCACGTCCCACTTCTTGCCGGATTCGTCGCGGGCCTTGGTCGTCAGGAGCGGCGTGTGCTTCGTCAGGTCGAAGAGGGGGTAGTCGGGCCGCGCGGCCGCGGTGTCCTTGAACAGCGTCGGCTTCTGGCTGTGGGCGTGGCACCCGCCGCAGTCGGTGCGAACCTCGCCGGGGCGCACCTGGTGCCAGGTCTGGGCCATGTTCAGCACCATGCCATCCTTGTCGAGCGTCTGGAACGTCCAGGCGACGTCGGCGGGGAGCTTGACGAGGAAGCTGGTGTCGGGGTTGCCGTCGGGGTCGAGCGGCTGTTTGCCGTCCTTGAACTTGCGGACGGGGAGCTCCCCCAGGATGCGCATGCGCTCCCGGGCGTGGTTGTAGTAGGTCCGCCCGCCCCTGGGGCGCGTCTCGGTGGTCGGCTCGAGGGCCAGGATGCGAACGGCGTGGACGTCGCTGTTCTCGTACAGCCCGGCGTCGGCGCCCTGGACGCTCCAGTTGTGGGAGGTGTCGTGTCCGCGATAGCCCGTCCGGTCCTTCTCCTCGGCGAAGCTGGCGGTCACGCTGCCGGGGCGGACGGCGCCGTAGGGATAGCTCTCGCGCTTGTAGAGGCTCGAGCTGCCCACCAGCCCGAACGGCGTGCCCTCTGGCAGGTGCTTCGAGCGCTTGCCGTCGTTGGCCAGGGGCGCGAGCCGCGCCGGCTCGTCGATGCCGTAGATGCGCTTGTAGGGGACCAGCGCCCTCGGCCATTGCTCGTGGTACTTCGAGTCGTTCTTGATGAGCCGCATCTCGCTCGGCCCGTCGATCGGCTTGCCGCCCTTGATCAGGTAGATCCCGCTGTCGAAGGCCGGCACGTGGCGGGCGTAGCTGTTGAGCGACCCCGGCGACCACGCGGTGAGAAGATGGTTGTCCGGCGCCCCCGAGGGGTGGGTGAATTTGCCGACCCGGGGCGATTCGTTCTTGCCGGGGACCGAGGGCTGCGACGGCCAGTCGCCTTTGAGGACGAAGGGAGTGAGCGCCTCGATCCCCGTGGGGCTGAAGGGGAAGCGTACGTGGATGGCCCGGCCGTCGGCGTGGCGACCGTGGCGCAAAGGGGCGTTGCGGGGGTGCGGCATGTAGCCGGGCCCGAAGGCGGGAGCGCCGGCGGGGGCCTGGGGCGGGAGCTTGTAGTAGGTGCCGAAGCCGAAGTTGTTGAGGTTGTAGTACGACTCGACGACGAGGTTGCCGTCGGAGAGCTGGGCCTGGAAGTGGGTGGAGTCGGCGGTGCCGTTGCCGATCTCGAAGGCGCTGAACAGCGGGCCCCAGTTGGTGCCGTCGGGGTGGATGGACCACAGGCCCCAGAGGTGATGGCTGCGCAAGCTTTGCGACTCGAGGGAGCTGAACATGATTCGGCCGTCCTTGAGGACGACTGGATGCAGCGCCATGCCGAGGTTCAGATGGCCGATGCACTCCACGTTCCCGCCGTCCTCGTCCATCGTGAACAGTTGCAGGGCGAGGGCGTTCGGCGCGTATCCCGGGTTGGCTGCCTTGAACGTGTTGCGGTCGCTGACGAAGGCGAGCCGGCCTCCCGGCAGGGGGCAGGGCCCGAGGTTGTAGACGCCCCAGGAAGGGAGGGCCGTCTTCGACCAGTCGGCCGCGCCCGTGTTGGGCGTGAAGACCTGCTACGTGAGCCGGACGATCTTCCGCGTCGGGACGTGGACCTTGTAGAGGTCGGAGCCCTTGTGTTTGAGGGCGTCGTGGAACTTGGCGTAGTAGACCGATTGGCCGTCGAAGGAAACGTAGGGGTCGGCAATCGACTCGTGGGCCTTGACGGGGACGAGCACCTCCTCCTTCCCGTTCGGGTGGAGGAGCATGAGGTCGGCGCCGGGCTCCATGGTGCGCGGGTCGCCGACCTCGGCCCAGCGCGACCGGCCGTTGGCCTCCTTGCGCGGGGCGCGGACATAGACGACGTCGTAATCGTACTTGACCGACTTGTCGGTCGAGACGTGCGGCACGTTCATGTCGAGAGGGCCGAGGTAGAGCTTCGGCTGGGGCCGCTGCGCCAGCGCCAGCCCGAGGCCGGCCGCGAGCAGGGAGAGTGGGCCAATGAGCAGGCCCCCCTGGCGGGGGCGGGGGAGTGCGAGCATGATGCGAGCCTCGTCGGGAGAGGAAACGTCAGGCGGGGAGATCGTAGCGGCCGCTCAAAACAGTCCGGGGATCGGGTCGGGCTCGACGATGGCGTTAGCTGCCTTGCCCAGCCCGGGCATCAGCCGCACGCGCCCGACGTCGAGCAGGGAATTCATCACGGTCCCCAGCAGGTGCTTGGGCACGTAGCGCTCCGTGGCCGGGGCCGAGGCGGTCCGATCCGACTGGCCGATGACCTGGCCCATCTTGAGCCCACCGCCCGCGAAGGCGAGCGTGGTCAGGTTGGCGAAGTGGTCGCGCCCGCCGTCGCGATTGCGCCGCGGGGTGCGGCCCATCTCGCCGGTGACGACGAGCAGGATCTTGTCGCTCAGCCCGCGCTCGCGCACGTCCTCGATGAAAGCGGCGACGGCGTGATCGACCTGGCTGGAGAGGGGGGCGAACCCGGCCATGTTCTTGGGGCTGTTGTTGTTGGCGTGCATGTCTCACCCGCAGTCCGACACGGTCACGAAACCACAGCCCGCCTCGCAGAGTCGCCGGGCCAGCAGCATCTGCTTGCCGAGGAGGTTCGAGCTGCGCTTCATGTCGTAATACTTGGTGATCTCCTCGATGCGAAACAGTTTGCTGGTGTCGTAACGCGCCAGGGTGCGAGCGTCTTCCTTGGTGAGGTCGAACGCCTGGGCCACGCCGCGCGTGATGACGTCGAACGCCTGCTGCTGGAAGCGGTCGGCGCCCTCCATCGCCCCCGTCGTATCGACGTCGCGGCGCAGGCCGTCGAGTTGGGCGAGCAGCCGGCGGCGGTCGTCGAAGCGCTCGCGTGGGAGGCTCAGGCGCATGTTGCGCTGCAACTGCCCCCCGCCGCTGGGGTCGAACGCGCCGTAGGCGGCCCCCAGCTCGCCGGGGCTGGTGAGGGTGGGCAGGGCGCCCGTCTCGAAGTTCCCGCCCAGCTTGAGGCCGGGCTGCACCGCCTCGGGAAGGACGAGCGCGTTGGTGGGCATGCCGGTGCGGGCGTGCGTGGTCCCGGCGACGCGGGCGTAGAGGGCGCCCATCGCGGCCTTGATCGAGTTGCCGCCGCTGGTCACCGAGAGGTAGGTGTGGTCGGCGTTGCCCGAGGCGTAGGAGCGCACCACGGCGAGCCGGTTCGCGAGCTTGGCCAGGCGCGGCAAGGTGCCGCCGAAGGTGATGCCGGGCAGGGCGGTCTTCACCTCGCCGGTGATGCTGCGCACCTCCGCCGGGGCCGACATCTTGGGGTCGAAGAACTCGATGTGCGAGGGCCCGCCCTGGAGAAAGAGCAGGACGACCGAGCGGTCCTTGACCGTCTGCCCGCTCTCGGCGGCGCGGGCCCGCGCCCGCAGCAGGTCGGGGAGCGTCAGCCCGCCGAGCAGGCCGAGCCCGCCCACGCGGAGGAACTCGCGCCGGGCCAGGCCCTGGCAGTTGCGGTCGTGGCCGTTGTCCAGAAGGGTGAACATGGTGATTCCTTCCGCGCGGGCAGGGCGAGGGCCTTGGGGAATGGTTGGCGCCGCGGTGGCCCGGAGGCAGCAGCGCCTTCGTCGCGAGGCAGGCGCCCTCCGGCGGTGGCCGGAGAGGCAGGGGGTGGGAGAGAACCGGCGGGGCCAACGTCCTCAATTTCCCTAGCATCCTCTGTGGAACGGATCGGCGCAAGACAAATTCTGGCACGCATCGCCAATTCGTCCGCGACAAGAGTCGTGAAGCGACCTGGGGACAGGAGACAACCATGATCCCGCGAACCATCCTTTCGGCGCTCCTCCTGGCAGCGGGGGCCGTCACCGGCCATGCCCTCCCACCGGCGAAGGACGCCTCTCCTCGCCCCGCTGTCAGCCTCCTGCGCGTGCCGAACGGAGGCATCCAGCCGCAGGCCGCCGTGGATGGGAAGGGCACGATCCACCTGATCTACTTCAAGGGCGAGCCCGGGGCCGGCGACGTCTTCTACGTCCGCAGCGCCGCCGGCGCGAGCAAATTCAGCGCTCCTCTGCGCGTCAACAGCGTGCCGGGCAGCGTTGTGGCGATCGGCAACGTGCGCGGCGCCCACCTGGCGCTGGGCAAGAACGGCCGGGCGCACGTCGCCTGGATGGGCTCGCGCAAGGCCGAGCCGAAGGCGCCCGGCAAGCAGTCGCCGATGCTCTACGCGCGCCTCAACGACGCGGGCTCGGCCTTCGAGCCGCAGCGGAATGCGATCCGCGCCGCGGTCGGCCTCGACGGCGGCGGGAGCGTGGCCGCCGACGGCGCCGGCAACGTCTACGTCGTCTGGCACGCCCCGTCACCCGGCGCCCGGGGCGAGGGCGAGCGGCGCGTCTGGGTGGCGCGCTCGTCCGACGAGGGCCGCACCTTCGCCGAGGAAAAGTCGTCCTTCGCCGACAAGGTGGGCGCCTGCGGCTGCTGCGGCATGCGCGCCTTCGCCGACAAGACGGGGGCCCTTCGCGTGCTCTTTCGCTCGGCGAAGTTGGGCCTCGAACGCGACACCTGGCTGCTGACCTCGACCGACAAGGGGGCCAGCTTCCGGGGCGACAACCTCGGCGCGTGGAAAACAAGCCTCTGCCCCATGAGTACCTACGCCTTGGCCGAGAGCGCGGCCGGCACCCTTGCGGCCTGGGAGACGAAAGGGCAGGTGAGCGCCTGCGCCCTCGAGCCCGGGACCGGCAAGCACGTGCGGGACGTTGCCGCGCCGGGGGCGGGGGGCCAGCGCAAGCACCCCGCCATCGCGGGGAACGCGCGGGGCGAGGTGCTGCTGGCGTGGACGGAGGGCATGGGCTGGGAGCGCGGCGGGGCCGTCGCCTGGCAGGTCTTCGACAAGGCAGGCAAGCCGACGGCCGAGAAGGGCCGCCGGACGGGGGTGCCGGTGTGGAGCGTGGTGGCAGCGTTCGCGCGGCCCGATGGCGGGTTCACCATCGTCTACTGACGGGGAGGCTTTCGGCGAAGACCGTCCACCCCTCGGATGCGCTCCGCGCTCGCTGGGAGCCTCGGTTCTTCGTCCCATTCTCCTCGTCTCCCGAAGTCGGCCGTGCGTGCCCCAAGCGCCGCAGCCGGTCGAACGGCTCGCACTCGTCCTTGACCCGACCGGCGCCGAACGGTATGAGGAAAAACTGACGACCGCACTTCGGCACCTCGGCGCGAAGAGAAACAGCACGGGCATGTCCGGCGATAAACGACAAACGGGTGGCGTTAGCAGCAAACGCGGACACAGGTACGAGGACTATTTTGCCGTCTTCCGCCTGATCGAGTACGGGCCGCAGGTTCTCGACGCGGGCGCGGCAGTCCGCCTCAAGGAACAGGCGGACAGCCCTGTTGACGATCTGGTTCTCGAAGGGCCAGAGCGCACCCTCTACCACCAACTCAAGACGAGCCCCGCAGTCACCTGGGGGGCGGATGATCGGAAACTGGAGCGAGAGTTTCGCGAGCAGCATCGGCGCTGCACGGCAACCGGGCAACCATTCAGCCTGGTACTCGTCGTAGCGGAGGACCACCGAGCCGAGTTATTGCGCAAGCAACTCCCGGCCGGCCTGGAGGCGACCGTCTTCTCGTTCCCTCCGCTGAAGGCGCCTTCGCAGCTTGCGGGGCTCCGCGACCTACTGGGGAATGCCTTCGACAGCCTGCGGGCGAGCCGATTCCCGAGCCGCACGGAAGACGAGGCCCTCGCAGGTGCGTTCTTCCTGGCCTTCGCCGAACACGAACCAGATGGGGAAGGATATTGTGTGCTCGCCCAAGTACTCGAAACGATCCGCAGCCGCTCATTGGCTGCGGTCCGCCAGCAAGGCCGGCTAGCTCAGGCCCGCTGGGCGGAGGCCGAGGCCGCGCTTGCACGAATCGAGGGCCTGGAGTGGTGGACGGACCGCGGTTACTTCGAGTGGCGCTACCGCCAGGCGGATCGAGGACTTGTTGGGCCGATCTCGAGCGATACGTTCAACCGATTCGTCGAGCGCGTCGCCAGCACCAATTTGGAATCGTTCGTGGCGTTCGAGGGACTGTTGCCATGAGAGCTTTCTCGCCTCACGCCACTCCCGCCGTGCGGGAACTTCTCCAACGACTGGCGGACCGCGCCCCGCCCGCGGAGTATCGGCAAACGATGCTCGCCCTCGGGCGGGACCTCGGCCGAATCGTGGCGGACAGCCTCGCCCCGAGCGCGCCGCTCCTGCTCGTCTGCACGAACGAGGACGCGGACTTCCTTGCCCGGGGCGTCCTCGAAACGCTGCAAGCGCGCGGCCTTGACCGTGTCGCCCTGGCCTGCTTCTGGAACGACCGCAAGAAGGTCGCGTCGGAGCGCGGCCCGGCCCTGGACACGGCACCGATCGTGCGCCGTTACGTCGAGCCGGCCGAAGAGGTCGAGGCGTTCGTCGTGGTCAAGTCGGTCATCTCCAGCGCCTGCGTCGTCCGGACGAACATCACCGAGCTCGTCTACGAAAAGTCCCCCAAACGCATTCTCGTCGTCTCTCCCGTGATGCACGCGGGGGCACGGGCCGGGCTCGAAGCCGACTTCGAGGCAGACGTCGCGGGCAAGTTCGAGTACGTCTGGTATGCCCAGGACGACGAGAAGAAGGACGACGGCGAGGTCGTCCCGGGCATCGGCGGCAGCGTCTACGAATTGCTCGACGTTGGCAACAAGGAAACGAAGAACCAGCACACCCCCGAACTGGTCCGCGAGAGGCGCGCGGCACTCTACGCCAGAGCGTGAGCATCGCCGAACGAGCGCGTTAGCGCCTGCTCCGCCGGCGCCTTCAAGGGGGTGGTGGCGTTCGCGCGGCCCGACGGCGGCTTCACCATCGTCTACTGAAGTGGGCCCTTTCCTCTTCGCTCGCCTCAGCGCAGCGCCTCTTTCACCGGCCGGGAGCCTCGTTCCACCAGCGACACCTTCTGCCCCTCGGGCGTGCGGTTCTGCCGGGTGGGGTCGATGCCGACCGCCTGGTAAACCGTGGCGAGCAACTCGGGCGGCGCGATCGGCCGCGCAGTGATGCGGGCGCCGTCGGCGCTCGTCTTGCCGACCACCTGGCCGCCCTTGATCCCGCAGCCCGCCAGGACGACGCTGAACCCGCGCGGCCAATGGTCGCGGCCGAGTTGCGCGTTGATGACCGGCGTCCGCCCGAACTCGCCCATCCACACCACGAGCGTCGTGTCCAGTCGCTTGCGGTCGTGCAAGTCCTTCAGCAGGGCCGAAAACCCGGCGTCCAGTTCCCCGCCCAGCTTCGTAACCCCCGGGCCGACGTTGGCGTGCATGTCCCACCCGCCCAGCGTCACCTCCACGACCGGCACCCCGCGCTCGACGAGTCGCCGCGCCAGCAGGCACGCTTGCCCGAAGTCGCCGGGGCCGTAGGCGGCGCGCGCCGCCGGCTTTTCCTCCTTCAGGTCGAAGGCCTTCGCGATCGCCTTCCGCTGGGCCTTGCCTCGCCCCTTCGCCAACTCCTCGAACGCCTCGACGGGCGGGAGCTCCAGCCCATCGCCCGCATCGACCGCGAGCGAAGCGTACCGTGGGCCGAGAAAGCCCGGGCCGGGCCCTATTTCTCCCGGGCCACGGCGCACCGCGATGCTGACGTAGCGGGGGACGCCGGGCCGGGCGTCGCCCAGCTCTTTCCCCAGCACGGAGCCCAGTTCGGGGTAACTGGTCAGGCCATCGTTCTCGTAGCCGGTGCGCATGAGGTAGGTGGCGCGGCCGTGATCGCCCTCGCGGTGGGTCACCGCGCGGAAAATCGCGAGGCGGTCCATCTGTTTCACCAGGCGCGACAGGGCCTTGCTGATCTGCACGCCCTTGACGTTGGTGTCGATGGCCGGGAACAGCGAGCCGTTGAGGTGCCCCGGCTTGGGGTCGAACGTATCGATCTGACTGGGGCCCCCGCGCATCCACAACACGATGCAACTGACCGGCGGCCTGGCCTTCGCGGGAGGCCTTGGGAGGAGCGGAGCGGCGACGGCGCGCGGGGGCCCCGAGCCGCCCTCAACGGGTGGGGCCGCGGCCTCGCCCAAGGTTGGGGGCAAAACGAGGAGGGCGCCGGCGGTCAGGAAGCCCGCCACCAGGACCAGGGCGGACAGGGCCTTGACTTTCAGGGTTATCATGTCGCGCAATGCTCCCTTCGCCAGGGCGACCGCGAGGGCCGAGGCCCCCGAGCCCGTCGCCCGGCCCGTTGCGAAGTGAAAAGCGGCCCGGGCCGTGCCCTCGACCAGCGCCGGAGACAGCGCCCCTCGCGCCGCGCTTTCGGCCAGGGGCTCGGCCAGGCCAGAGAGAGTCAGCCCGCGCCGGGCCAGCCGCTGCCGCAGGAGCTCCCGGGCACGCTTCAGCCGACTGTTGACGGCGCCCGCGGTCGTCGCCAGGATCCCTGCTGCCTCCGCTTGCGTCCGCCCTTCGAGGTAACAGAGGACCACGGGCGTGCGATACTGCTCGGGCAAGCGCTCCAGCTCCTCATGAAGAGCGCCAAGCGCGTCTTGAGTTCGCTCCGTCCGGGGTGCCGAAAGCCCCTCCGCCAGTTCGGTGAGCCGCGCCCGTCGCAGGGCCCCGCTAGCCCGCGCCCGAAGGGCCAGACGGCGCGCCACCTGATACAGCCAGCCGCCAAGCGAGTCGCGCCCGCGAATGGGCCCGGCCTTGCGGGCCAGGATCAGGAAGGCCGCCTGGAAGGCGTCCTCGGCGTCCTGCTGTTGGCGCAGCACTCCCCAGCAAGTGGCCAGCACCATCGGGCCGTGCCGGCGCACCAGTTCGGCGAACGCCGCCTCGTCGCGATGGAGGGCGAAGCGGTCGAGCAGCTCGCGGTCGGCCAGTCCCTCTTCGGCGATGCGGTGGACGCAGCGCACGACGGCGCTGAACGCAGCGGGGGTCATGGTTCGCTCCCGGGCCACGGGCTTTCTCCTCGCTGCGAAGAGAGAGGCGCTCGGCGGCGGAGACACGGCGAAATCTTTCGCGAGCCAGATCGCTCAGCGTGCCCCCGCCGGCGCCAGCGCCTTGATCTGCACCAGCCGAAACGCTACCGGGTCGTTGTGCCCGCAGAACCCGAAGTGTCCGGCCTTGCGGTCCTTGCCCGGGTGCGGCTTGCCGCCCATGAACTGGGTGACCTTGCTCAGGTCCGTGTCGAGAATGCGCGTTCCGTTCAGTTCCACTCGGAGCATCGGACCGCGCGCGACAACCTCCATGAAGTTCCATTCCCCCACCGGGCGCAAATAGCCTCGGTGGGCGGGCACCATCCCGTAGGCCGAGCCGTTGTACTGCCGCGGGTCGAGCCGGGCGTATTGCTTCGCGTCGTCGTCCAAGATCTGCACCTCGCACGCAGCGACGACCGACGGCTGGCCCTTGCCCGGGTAGCGGATCGCCAGGCCGTTGTTCCCGCCGGGCGGCAAGCGATACTCCACGCGGGCGACGAAGTCTGCGAGCTCCTCCTTGGTGTAGATGTTTCCTCCCTTCTTCGGCTTGCAGACGATCGCCCCGTCCTTGACCTCGTAGTTGGCCAGCGGCCCGGCCCAGCCCGTGAAGTCTTTCCCGTTGAAGACGTCCTTGAAGCCGGTTCGCCCGTGCTTGCGCAGGATGGCGTTGGCCTCCTCCGACGGTATCTCGCGGACGAAGAGGTTGCGCCAGCGTATCTCCCCACCGTGCGTCTGGAGCTGGATCGGCCCCTTGCGGCGCAGGGGGAGCTTCCGGTCCCAGTAATTCTCCAGCCGCGCGCAATCGACGACGAGCTTGCCGTTCAGGTAGACCGTCGTCCGCTCGCCGACTTGAATGATCCGAAAAGTGTTCCACTGTCCAAAGGGCCGGTCGGCGTGGACGAGCGGGCTTTGGCCGGGGGCGCCCTTCGCGTTGTTGAACAGCCCGCCGCTCCCCTTGTCGGCGCCGCGGTCCCACTTGCCTCCTTCCTTGGTCGTGTCCCAGATCTGCACCTGGGGGCTCGCGCGCAGGTAGATGCCGCTGTCTGCCTTCGGCACCGTCTTGTACTCGACGAGCAACTCGACGTCGCCGTACTCGCGGTCGGTGGTCAGGTAAGCCCCGTTGCCGTCGTTGATGAGCTCGCCGTCCTTGACCTGCCAGTGCTTCCGGGCGTCCTCGGTCCAGGCGGCGATGCGTTTCTGCCGCTCGGCGGGGGACAGCTTGTCGAGCTTGTACGGGTCGAAGTGCGGCATGCCGTGCCAGCCGCCGAGGTCTTTGCCGTTGAAGATCGCGACAAACCCCTTCGGCGGGCGCGGCCCTTCCGCCGCCGTCTGGCTGGGATCGGTCAGGAAGGACAAGAGGAGGGCGAGGCAAGCGAGGCAGGAGGTCGTGCGGATCATGCAGGTTTCTCCCCACGGTGCGACGATGGCGGGCGCGCTCGCAGGGCAGTTTATGGAAGGAGGCCGCGCTCGTCGGCAAGCACCTGGGGACGCTCTGCTCTTCGTCCGATAGGATGCGGAAGGCAACCGTTCGATTCTTCAGAGGACCAGCCGTGCCGCCGTTCGCCGCTCCCGTACGAAAGGGCCTCGACGACCTGGCCCGGCGTCACGACGTCAGCCCGGGCGCGGTCACGGCCTTGCTCGAGGCGTTGATCCAGGGGAAAAGGGGCATGGCGCAGTTCGACCACCCCGACCTGGGCGGGGCGGGGCAGTGGATGCGCGGTGGGATGACGATGGTGGGCGACCTTTCGAGCCCCGCGCTGAAGGGGAAGGTCGATCGGCTGTGTTCCGAGCTCTCCGCCCTTCTCGGGCAACAACTTTTTCTGTCCCCGCCCGACCAGGCCCCGGAGCCAGGGCAACAGGACAATCCCGCCCGCCAGTCGAGCCCCGGGGCGCCGGCTCAAGAGCGCGGGGGGTGAGAGCAGGCCTGGAGGAGGTGGACCAGCGGCTCGGCGCCGCCCGCCTTCTCCACCAGCGCCGCCATCGTCTCCACGTCCCGCGCGCTGAGCCCCTTCGCGCCGTGGGCTTCGCTGCCCGGCCGATGGTGCGCGGCATCGAGCCAGGCGATCGTCCGGTGGATGGCCCCGGGCGTCGCATGAATCCCCTGCGCCTCCAGCGCGTCCCAGATCTTCGCGGGCTCGGCCAGGGCCTTCTCGCACACGTCTCGGATGCTGGTGCTCTGGCCCACGTGGTCCTGCGTCAATGGCGTCATGGCTGTGCCTCCCGGCCTGTGAACTGTCTACCAATCAAGTAGCAATCTTGGTGCCGTTCGGGTGCGTTCGCACGGCGCCAGGCGGGCCCGGCAGGCCGAAGGGGATGGTTGTGGGGCCTGGGAGGGCGCCGCTGACGGAAAGGCGCAAGCGACGGGCTCGGGCAGTTCGCCGCTTGCGGCGCGGCGGGGCCCTCCTCACTCCTGAGCTATCTGGGCCCGGCCGGGCCGCGTCCGTAGAATGGCACCAGGCATTTCCACCCCTTGCCGGCCGGTCCGGCGCTCCTTTTCGCAACGGCAGCACCGTGACCAGCAAGCAGCACACCAGCAGCGGCGAACAGATCCGCGTCCTCGTCATCGACGACGACCTCGCCCACGCCGAGGCGGTCGCCGAAACGCTCGAGAAAGTCGGCTACGACTGTAGCATCGCCACCAGCGGCCTGGAGGGCGCCCGCCAGATCGAGAACGGGGAGTGGGACGTCGTGCTCACCGACCTCAAGATGGCCGACCTCGATGGGCTCGCCATCCTGCGCAAGGCGCGCGAGGCCCTGCCCGGCGCCGAGGTCGTGATGATTACCGGCTTCGCCGACGTGAAGACTGCCGTCGAGGCCATCAAGCAGGGCGCCGCCAACTACCTCACCAAGCCCGTCGATCGCGACGAGCTCCGCGCCATCGTGCAGAAGGCGGCCGAGCGGCAGCGCCTGTCGCGCGCCAACCAGGAGCTCAAGCGGCGGCTCGACGAGAAGTTTGGCTTCGAGGGCCTGGTGGGCAACAGTCCGCGCATGCTGGAGGTCGTCAAGAAGCTCCGCGCCATCGCCCCGACCGACGCCACCGTGCTCATCCTCGGCGAGACGGGGACCGGCAAGGACCTCGTGGCCAAGGCGCTGCACAACAACAGCCCGCGCAAGAACAAGCCGTTCGCCAACATGAACTGCGCCGCCCCCAACGAGAACCTGATCGAGGACGAGCTCTTCGGCCACGAGGCGCACTCGTTCACCGGCGGCGACCGGCAGCGCAAGGGCATCTTCGAGTACGCCAACGGCGGGACCGTCTTCCTCGACGAGATCGGCGACATGCCGACCAACTTGCAGGCAAAGCTCCTGCGGGTGCTGGAGAACCGCGAGGCGAAGCGCATCGGCAGCAACGAGCCGATCAAGGTCAACATCCGCCTCGTGTCCGCCACCCACCGCGACCTCCAGAAGGCCATCGCCGACGACACGTTCCGCCGAGACCTCTTCTACCGGCTCAACGCGGTGACGGTGCGCCTGCCGGCCCTGCGCGAGCGCAAGGAAGACGTTCCGCTCCTGGCGACGCACTTCTTGAAGGAATTGAGCGCCCAGCACGGCAAGCCGGTCGGCAGCATCGCCCCGGCGGTCTACAAGGCGATGGGCGCCTACGACTGGCCGGGCAACGTGCGCGAACTGCGCAACTTCATCGAGAGCATGCTCGTCCTCGACACCGACGGCGTCCTCGGCCTCGACGACGTGCAGGACAGCGCCGTGGTGGCGAAGGCGCCGGGGGAGGGGGCGCCGGCCGGGCCAGACAACCTCGTCGGCCGGCCGCTCGCGGAGGTGGAGCGCTACTACGCCGAGCAGGCGCTGGCGCTGACGCAGGGCAACCGCGAGGAGGCGGCGCACCTGCTCGGCATCGGCGAGCGGACGCTGTATCGGAACATTCAGGAGTGGAAATGGCAGGATAAGGTCAAGGCGGCGCTCGCGGAGGCCAACGGCGACGTGGCGGCGGCGGCGAAGTCGCTGGGGATGGACGAGGCGGAGCTCCAGAAGCGGATGAAGAAGTCGGGGTTGCAGGATGGGGAGAAGTGACGCGCTGAGCGAAGGAGGGGCGATGAGTTCCACGGATTCAGCGGACGAAGGCGGGGCCCAGTACGAACTCGAGGAGGTCACGGTCTTGCGGGATTGCCTCCACATCCGAGAACGGCCGGGCATGTACATCGGGGACACGGGCGAGCGGGGATTGCGCCACCTCGTCTTTTCGGTCCTCGAGAACGCGGTTGCAGAGGCGCGGGCTGGCTTTTGCACAACAATCGAAGTCGAGCTGCACGCCGACGGGGGCTGTCTCGTCCGCGACAACGGGCGTGGCATTCCCGTCGAGATCGTTCCGCGGGAGGGTCGCGCGTTTGCCGAGCTCGCGCTGACGACGTTCTTCACGCGCCGAGTGGCGGGGCCCCTCGGCTTCCCTCTCGCAGGCAACCTGCACGGCATCGGGCTCAAGGCCGTCAACGCCCTCTCCGAGCGCCTGCTGCTCGAAGTTTGTCGCGAGGGCAAAAGCTGGCGGCAGGAGTACCAGCGCGGCAAGCCGTGCGCCTCGATTCAGGCCGTGGGCAAGACGCGGAAGGCAGGAACGTCGATCGCGTTCTGGCCCGATCCGCAGATCTTCGAGCCCGTACCTCCCTTTGACGTCGAGAGGATTGCCCGGCGGCTTCGCGAACTGGCGTGCCTTCACGTCGGCCTGACGATCCGCCTGCGCGATCGGAGGAGCACCCTGCCGCGCGAGGAGGTATTTCACTCCGCGCACGGGTTGGTGGACTTGCTGCCAGATGGGCCCGGAGACAGGCCCGCCCACTCGCACGCTTTTCACCTCCGATGCGGCGAGGAAGGTCGGGAGGTCGAGGTGGCGCTCCGCTGGCTGGCCTCCGCCGAGGAGAGGACGTGGAGCTACGCGAACGCTTACTTTACCTCGCAGGGCGGAAGTCACGTGGCAGGCGCGCGCAGTGCCATCACTCAAACGCTGCGCGCGTACCTCGCCGAGCGAGGGCTGGTTCCCGATGTGCGGTTTGCGCTGGGGAGGGAGGACTACACGGCCGGCCTTGCTCTGGCGGTGGCCGTGAACCTTCATGAGCCGACCTTCGACGCGCCGACGAAAGAAGTGCTCTCTCACCCGGAGGCCGAGACCTTCGTGCGCGAGCGCCTCGCCGTCGCCCTGGCGGACTTCTTCCGGGCCCACCCCGACGACGCCGAGGCCGTCGCCCGGCGCGTCCTGGCGGCGCGGGACGCCCGTCTGACCGATCCGAAGACCGGCGCGTTGCGGCCGGGGCGCCGACCTCGTGGTTGAAGGACCGACCCATGCCGCCGCGCATCCACCAACTCCCGCCGCTCGTCGTCAACCAGATCGCCGCCGGCGAGGTGATCGAGCGCCCCGCCAGCGTCGTCAAGGAGCTCCTCGAAAACGCCGTCGATGCCGGCGCCACCCGCATCGACGTCGACGTCGAACAGGGCGGGGCCGAGCTGGTGCGCGTGGTGGACAACGGCTGCGGCATTGCGCCCGAAGACCTTCACCTGGCGTTCGCCTCGCACGCCACCAGCAAGCTGCGCAGCGCCGACGACCTGTTCAACATCGCCACGCTCGGCTTCCGCGGCGAGGCGATCGCCTCCATCGGCGGAGTCGCCCAGGTCACCCTCCAGTCGCGCCCGCCCGAGTTGCCCTGCGGCGCCTCCATGACCTGCAACGGCGGCGACTTCTCCCCCGTCCGTCCCTGGAACGGGGCCCCCGGCACGCGCATCGAGGTGCGCCACCTCTTCTTCAACACGCCGGTGCGCCGCAAGTTCCTGCGCGCCGCCGGCACCGAAATGGGCCACGTGACCGAGGCCGTCACGCGCCTCGCCCTGGCCCACGCCCGCCTGGGCGACCGGCCCGGCCTGCACCTCACCCTGCGGCATAACAGCAAGCTCGTCTACGAGGTGCCGGCCACGGCCAGCCTGCACGACCGCATCGGCGCCTTCTACGGCCCGGAGATGCAGGGCCAACTCTACGAGATCGCGCTGGACCTCGGCAGCGCCTCGCTCGTTGGCTTCATCGCCGACCCGGCCTGCGAGCGCGGGCATGCGCGGATGCAGTACCTCTTCGTCAACGGCCGCTGGATACGCGACCGCAGCCTCGGCCACGCCGTCCAGGAGGCCTACCGCGGCCTGCTGATGACGGGCCGCTACGCGGTGACGTTCCTCTTTTTGCGCATCCCGCCCGACCACGTGGACGTCAACGTCCACCCGACCAAGGCCGAGGTCCGCTTCCGCAACGCCCAGGCGCTGCACCACCTCGTCTTCACCGCCGTGCGCCAGCGGCTGCGCGCCCAGAACCTCATTCCCCGGCTCCAGGCCCCTCCCTCGACGGTCCAGCCCAGCGCGGAGATCGGCGCTCGCTCAACTCGCCCATTGCCCGAGCCCCCGGCAGCGCCCTGGCCCCCCCGCGAAGAGCGCGACGTGCCCCCGTGGGCCGCGCCCGAGCCGCCCGCGGCGCCGTCCTCGCTGCTCGAGCGAGCCTTTGAAGCGCCCCCGCCAGCGCTCCCCCCACCCCCGCCGTTGCGCGCGATGGCGCACGTGGAGGCGGTCAAGGCGATCCAGCTCTACGATTCGTATCTCGTCGTGGAGACGGACGCCGGCATGCTGGTGATCGACCAGCACGCCCTGCACGAGCGCATCCTGTTCGAGCAGCTCCAGCGGCGCGTGCGGTCGGGCACCCTGGAGACGCAGCGGCTGCTGATCCCCGAGCCAGTCGAGCTGAGCTCCGAGCAGGCGGCGCGCACTCTGGAACACCGCGAGGCGCTGGCCGAGCTCGGCCTGGGCGTCGAGGACTTCGGCGGGGGGACGCTGTTGTTGACGCGCTACCCGACGCTGCTGGGCAAGCGCTCGCCGCAGGCGATCTTACGGGCCGTCGTCGATCACCTGATGGCGCAGGACCGCCTGCCGACGCGCGAGGTGCTGTTCAACGACCTGCTCAGCCTGATGGCGTGCCACTCCGCCGTGCGGGCCAACGAACGGCTCAGCCCGGAGGAGATGGCGTCGCTCATCGCCCAGCGCGACCTCGCCGACGACGCCCACCACTGCCCGCACGGCCGGCCGACGGCGCTGCTGTTCAGCCGGCACGACCTCGAAAAGCAGTTCCGAAGGGTGTGAGCCGCCACTTGGCCTTCCCAAAATCTCCCCGATCCGTTCAAATCGTCGCGCCCGATGGAGAAGGAACTCCCCTCCCCCTGCGCGGATAGTCCGTCATGGCCCAACCGTCTGCTCCCAGCCCCGAGCCCTCTGCGCTCGCCCTCGTCCGCCTCGAGGTGCGGGTCGGAGCGGGCCGGCCCACGGTGTACGAGGTCGGCGACGGCGGGCTCCTCCTCGGCAGCGTCCCCGGCTGCGACCTGCGCTTGCCCGGCGCCAACCTTCCCCCCGTCATCTGCCTTATCTCGCGCCTCGCGGCCGGGGCCTGCCTCCGCAAGCTCGCCCCCGTCCAGCCCATCGCCGTCAACGGCCATCCCGTCTCCTCCGCCTACCTTCACGACGGCGATCGCATCGCGATCGGGCCCATCGAGATCGCCGTCGGCATCGCGGCGGGCGCGGGAGGGGACGTGGTGCCCCACGCCCCCGCCGACCTGCCGGACCGGCTGCGCAAGTTCGCCGAGCTGGAGCGCCGGCTTGCGGAACAAGCCCGGGAGGTCGAAGGCGAACGCGAACACGCCGAGGAACTGTCGCGCCGCGCGCGCCAGCAAGAGCGCGAACTGTCGGCGGCGCGCGCCGAGGTCGAGGCCCGCGAACTGGCGTGGCGCGAAAGTCAGGCCGAGCTCGACCACCAGCGCCAGGGCGTCGAGGCGCGGGCCCTCGATCTGACAAGCCAGCAGGACGAACTGACGGGCGTGCGCCGCGAAGTGGACGAGCTCCGCCAGCAACTCGTCGAGCGCTATCGGCAGCGGCGCGATCGGCTCCTCGGCAAGCACCAGGCCGTCCGCAAGGCGGTCAAGCACGCGCAGGCGCGGAAGCAGGAGATGGAGCAGCAGGCGGCCGAGCTGGCCGCGCGGCAGGAGGAGTGGGCCTTGCGCCAGGCCGAGATCGAGGCGCGCGGCGAGCAGGTCGAGCGCGAGAAGCAGATGCTGGAAGAGCAGCACCGCCTGGTGGCCAGCCGGCAGCAGGAGCTCCAGCGCGACCTGAAAGAGCGACTCAACGACCTCCAGGCGCGCGAGGACGCCCTGCTCGAAGAGCGCGCCGCGCTCGAGAAGGGGCAGAAGCAGCACCAGGCCGACCTCGTCCGCCTCGACCGCACCCAGGCGGCGATGGAGCAGCGGGTGAAGCAGCTCGAGGCGCGGGCGCTGGAGGTGGACCGCGGCTTCGAGCAGTTGCAGCGCGAAACGCGCGACCTGGAAGACCAGGCCAAGCAACTCGACGACTGGCACGCGCGCCTCGCCGGTGAGACCGAGCGCCTCGCCGCCCAGAAGAAGGAGCAGGACGCGGCGGGGGCGAACTTCTCCAAGCGCGCCGCCGCCCTCGAAGGCCAGCAGGCCATGCTCACCACGCTGCGCTCGCGGCTGGAGCGCATGCGCGAGGACCTGCGCCGCGAGGAGCAGGCGCTGAGCGACGAGCGCGTTCGGCAGCAGGCCGGCTACGCCGAGCTCGAGCAGCGCCTCGCCGAGGCGCAGCAGCTGCGTACCGCGCTGGACAACGACAAGGGGCTCGTGGAGCAGGAGCGCCGCCGCTTCGGCGAACAGCGCGGCACGCTCGAAGAGGCGGTGTCGCGCCTGCGGGCCGCGCAGGCATCGATAACGGCGGAGCAGGAGCAACTGGAGCAGGCGCGGGCGGAGGTCGATGCGGCCGCGGCGGAGCAGGCCGAGCAGGCGGGGCTGCTGCTGGCGCGCGGGGGGCAGATCCAGGAGCTGCAGGCGCGGCTGACGGCCGACCGCCAGGCCCTCGAGGCGCGCGAGGCGACGCTGGCCGGGGCGGAGCAGGTGCTGGGGCAACTCCAGGAGCAGGTGCGCCGCCGGTCGGAGGCCCTCGCCGAGCGCCAGCGCGAGGCGGGCGCGCGCGAGCAGCAACTCGCGGAGGAGACGGGCCGGCTCGAGGCGCAGCGCCGTGCCGCCGAGGAGGAGCACCAGCTCGCCGTCGCTCGCGTCGAGGAGCTGCGCGCCGACCTGGCACAGCAGACGGCCGCGCTGGAGCAGCGCGGCAAGGAACTGACCGTCCACGAATAGGCGCTGCGGAACGAGGAGGCGGGGCTGGAGGGCGACCGCAGCGCGCTGGCCGGGCAGCGGCAGGGACTGGCGAGCGAGCGACTCGCCTGGGAGGTGGAGAAGCAGGAGGCGGCCGAGGTCGCCCGGCGCATGCAGGAGGAGACCGAGGCGGCCCGCGCCGAGGCGCGGGCGCTGGCCGAGGCGCTGCCCGACCTCGAGGCGCGGGCGAGCGGGGCGCTGGAGCGCCTGACGCGGGCTCGCGAGCAGATGCGCGAGCACCTCGCCGAGGTCCACGCCTATGCCCGGCAGAGCCGCGACGACTTGGAGACCGCCCGCAAGCACGTCCAGGCCGAGGCGGAGCGCGTGCGGGAGCAGGACGCAGCGCTGCAGACGGCGCGCGACGAGCACCGCGTGACCGTGGCGGCGTTCCGGCAGCAGCTCATCGAGTGGCAGGGCCAGGTCGGCGAGATGAAGCAGGTGCTCCAGCAGGGCGAGAGCCGGCTCGACCGCCAGCGCGCCGAGGTCGACGAGCAGGCCCGGGCGCTGGCCAGCACCTCCGCCCGCCTCGCCGAACAGGCCGAGGACCTGGAGCGCCAGCAGCGCCAGGCCAGCGAGCGCCGCGCCGAGGTCGATCGCCACCTCGTCGAGATGCGCGAGTGGTATCGTCGCAAGTTGCGCGAGCTGGCGGGCCTCGACGGCAACGCCGCCGAGGTGGGCGGCACCGACGCCGTCGTGCCCCTTGGCCTCGACGAAGCCGAGGGAGCGACGTCGGGCGCGGGCGAGGGAACCACGGGCCGGGCCGTGCTGACGCTGGCCGACGAGATCGAGCCGGCCGACCGGCAGCTCGGCGAACTGCTGAGCTCGCTGGAGCTGATCGACGCCGACACGTTGCAGGCGCTGTTGCTCGAAGCGCGCCGGCAGCGGCGCTCGCTGCGCCAGTTGCTTTTGGCGGGGGGCTATCTGACGCTCTACCAGATCGCGCTGATCGAGGCGGGGAACCTCGACGGGCTGGTGATCGGGCCGGTGCGCGTCATCGACCGACTCCAGGCGACGGGGCGCGAGGTGGTCTACCGCGTGTTCGACCCGCGCCACAACACGGAGGCGCTGCTTCGCCACCTCGGCGAGGCGGAGATGGACGACGCCGTGCGCCCCGACGAGTTCCGCCAGCGCTTCGCCGCCGCCGCCGAGGTGCGTCACCCGCACGTCGCCGGGGTGCTGGAAGTGCTCGACGTCGCCGGCCGGCCGGCGGTCCTGTGCGAGTGGTTGAGCGGGGCGCCGGGCAGCGACTGGCCGCCGCTCGCCGCCGCGCCCGGGGCGTGGTTCCGGCTGGTCGCGCAGTCGGCGCTGGCGCTACAGACGGTCCACGCGGCGGGGCTGTGCCACGGCCACCTGGAGCCCTCCTCGTTCGTGCTGACGGCGGACGGGACGCTCAAGCTCTGCGGCCTGGGCGAACCGCGCTGGCTCGTCGGGGAGGCCGACGTGGCCGAGAGCCCCGCCGACGACCTGACGGCGCTGGGCCAGATCGCGGCGGGCTGGGCGGCCCTCGCGACCTCGGGGAAGGGGGCGAAGATCAAGCCCCTGCCGGAGGATCTCCAGGCCGTGCTGTCGCGGCTTCGCGAGCCGGGAGGTTACGGAAGCGCGTCGGCGCTGCTCGATGCCCTCGACCGGGCGGGCGCCTCGCTGTCGGCGAGCCCGGCGGCGTGGGAGCGCTTGTTGAGACAGGTGCGCGACCAGTCGGTGCCCGAGGGGCAGCGGCTGTCGGCGTGAGGGGGCGTTGTGTTCTTGGGGAGTGCGGACTGATCGCGAAGAAACACGGAGCGCGACAGACGGGCTCCGTAGCGCAGCGCGGCTACGCGGTTGGGCAGGCCCTCCCTTGCCTCGCCCCCGAGCGCCGGCGCGAAAGAATTGTCGAACATTCGGGCGATTTTCCCCTCGCGCCCGCTGCCGCCCTCGGGCGCGTTGTCTATGTTTCTTCACATGAGGCTGGGCGCCCGGCTCACCGCGAGCCCGGGGATCGAGGCCTCGATGAAGCACGTGGGAGATCAGACATGGCGGTTGATTGGAAGAAGCTGGCGATGGAGGCCATCCTGGCGGACGGCAAGGTGGACGCGGCCGAGGTCAAGATCCTCAAAAAGGCGCTGACCGGGGAGGGCGGCAAGATCGACGACGAGGGCGTGCAGTTCCTCGTCGCGCTGCGAGCGGCGGCGGCCAAGAAGGCCAAGGCCGCGAGCGAGGAGCTGAGCCCGGACTTCGAGAAGTTCTTCTCCAAGACGATCTCCGAGAACGTCCTGAAGGAAGGCAAGATCGACGCCGGGCAGACGAAGTGGGCGCGCGAGACGCTGTTCCCCGGCGGCAAGGTCGATGCGAGCCACCACGGCCTGTTCAGCGACCTGAACAAGAAGGCGAAGGAGAAGCACCCCGAGTGGGAGGCGCTCCACAAAGAGGTCGAGACGAAGCACGCCAAGGCCAACAAGGGCAAGTAACGCTCGCGTTCGTTTAGCGGGGCGTGGCCGAAACGGGCGGGCCCCCCAGCCTGGGCGAAGCCCGGGGAAAAAGGGGGACCTGCGGCCGACGAGTTGCTGCCGTTAACCGTGCCAGAGGTGCGCCGGCTGTTGACGCGGCTGGTCTGGACCGAATCACCACAAGCAGTGGAGGTGCTGGCCTGGTCGCAGTGGCGGCGCAGACATCAACAGCGGGCCAAACGTTGCCACTATCGCGCGCGTCTGGTCCGCCTCGAACAACAACTACGGCTGTAGTACTAAGGCCATCGCAGAAGTACGAGCGGAAGACGCTCCACAGCCTGTGCAGAAGAAGGCGTGATCGGCGCCGTCCTCGATACTAATACGCTCGCCTAACCCGCATAGGACCACTGGTAGTT
>JBBSEZ010000106.1:0-24787 GCA_038239195.1 Gemmatales bacterium | reverse complement strand
GCTGTCTTGACGACTGAGTTTCTCTTCACGTCGCTCGTCAGATCTCCGGCCATGAGGTTCACGTTGTCGGTGAGGTCCTTCCAGGTGCCACCGACGCCCTTCACGAAGGCCTGGCCGCCGAGGCGCCCCTCGGTGCCCACCTCGCGCGCCACGCGCGTCACCTCACCCGCGAACGCATTGAGCTGATCGACCATCGTGTTGATGGTGTTCTTGAGCTGAAGAATCTCGCCGCGCGCGTCGGCCGTGATCTTCTTGGAGAGATCCCCGTTGGCCACCGCCGTGGTCACCTCGGCGATGTTGCGCACCTGAGCGGTCAGGTTGCCGGCCATGAAGTTCACAGAGTCCGTCAAGTCCTTCCACGTGCCGGACACGCCTTCGACTCGGGCCTGCCCACCGAGCTTGCCTTCGGTGCCCACCTCGCGGGCGACGCGGGTCACTTCGGACGCGAAGGAGCGGAGTTGATCGACCATCGTGTTGATCGTGTTCTTCAGCTCCAGGAACTCGCCCTTCACGTCCACCGTGATCTTCTTGGAGAGATCGCCGTTGGCCACGGCGGTGGTGACCTCGGCGATGTTGCGCACCTGCCCCGTCAGGTTGCCTGCCATCGAGTTCACGGAGTCGGTCAGGTCCTTCCAGGTCCCGGCGACGCCCTTGACGTCGGCCTGCCCGCCGAGCTTGCCCTCGGTGCCCACCTCGCGAGCGACGCGGGTCACTTCGGAGGCAAACGAGCCGAGCTGGGCGACCATCGTGTTGATGGTCTTGGCGGTGCGGAGGAACTCGCCCTGCAGCGGGCGGTCATCGACTTCGAGGGCCATCGTCTGCGAGAGGTCGCCCAGGGCGACGGCGCCGATGACGCGGGCGGTCTCGCTGGTCGGGTGGACGAGGTCGGAGATGAGGGCGTTGACGGAGTCGATGGAGTCGCGCCAGAAGCCAGTGACGTCCCCGAGGGAGGCGCGCTGGTTGAGCTTGCCCTCCTTGCCGGCCACGCGGCTGAGCCGTTCGAGCTCCTTGGCCATGCGCTCGTTGAGCTCGACGACCTCGTTGAAGGTGTCGGCGACCTTGCCGGCCACGCCCGTCCACTCGACCGGTAGCCGGGCGGAGTAGTTGCCCTTCTTCAAGGCGGTCAGGCCCTGCAGCAGTGCGGAGGTATCGATGCCAGGGGCTTCGAGGACGGCAGACATGGGTGCCTCCGGGAAGAGGTTGGTCGGGATGGAAGGAGGGAGGAAAGGTCGATCGTTGACCGGAAGCCCGGAAGGTCGCACGACAGCGTGCTTCCTCACGTCGCCCTCCGTCGGGCGTGGCGCAGCACCGCAGGTGCCGAGGGGAAGTTTAGCTCAATCCGGCGAATTAGGCTGCGCCGGTTGCGAGGCGAGCGGGGGGGCGTGAGTCCCCTGTTGGGCGCCTCAACAGGGGGCTGACGCCCCCCCGCTCGCCCTCACTTCCGCCCGACGCAGTACAGGAAGCGCCTGCCCTTGAGGTACAGCCGTCCGTCGGCCACGGCGGGGGAGGCCGGGCTGGGGTCGCCGAGGTCGTTGGTCGCCAGCAGCTCGCCCGTAGCCCCGGCCTTGATGACGAAGCTCTTGCCGGCGCTGGCCAGGTAGATGCGCCCGTCGGGCGTCGCGATCGGGCTCGAAGCGGTGGAAACGCCGGGCAACCGTTTCGTGAACACCTCGCTGCCGTCGGCGAGCTTCCAGCATTTGAGCAGGTCGGGGTTGCACAGGCGGTAGAGGCGCTCGCCGACGACGAGCGGCGAGGAGAAGCCCTCCGGCACGCGGTCGAGCTTCCATTTCTGGCGCGTGGCGGTCACGTCGCCCTTGCCGCCCGCCTCGACGGCGACGCCCATCCCGCCGCGCCCGCCGTCGCAGTAGACGATGCCGCCGCCGAGGACGGGGGAGGCGGTGTCGCCCGAAGTCCGGCACCACCAACGGGGCTCGCCGTTGTCGGGGTCGATGCCCTGGACGGCGTTGGAGGCGGCGACGAGGAGCTCGGCCTTGCCGGCGCGCGTCACCAGGACCGGCGTGCTGTGGCTGAAGCCGACCGTGGGCCGCTTGCGCTCCCAGCGAACGTCCCCGCTCTTGCGGTCGAAGGCGACGAGGCGCGCCTTGCCCTCGACGCCATCGCACTGGAGGAGGACCGTGTCGCGGTACAGCACGGGGCTGCTGCCCATGCAGACGTCGAAGCGGAAGGGGACGATCTCCTTGCGCCAGAGGCGCTTGCCCTCGCAGTCGAGGGCGGCGATCACCGACGAGCCGAAGACGACGTAGATGCGTTCCCCGTCGGCGGCGGGGGTGGGGACGGTGTATCCGCCGCGCAGGTCTTCCGCGCGCGACCAGGGGCCGGGGGCGACTTTCGTGTCCCAGAGAACTTTTCCATCGCGGGCGCGGTAGCAGACGACGTGATGCTCGGGAAAGTCCTTGAGGCTGGCGGCGGGGGGCCAGTAGCTCACGGTGACGATCGCACGGCCCTTGCTGACGATGGGGCTGGACTGGTTCTGGTCGGGGCGCGCCTTGTCCTCGGTGCCGGGCAGCGCGGCCTTCCAGAGGACGTTCTTCCCGGCCTTGCCGCCCCACTCCAGGGGGAGGCCCTTTTCGGTGCAGGTGCCCTGGCCGGTCGGTCCGCGCCAGCCGGGCCAGTCGGCGCCGGCAGCGCTCATCGCGAAGAGAACGAGGCTGGCCAGAGGCACGGCGAATAGGGAGCGCTTCACGATTGGCCCTCTCCGGCTTGCAGCCGCAGCTTGCACTCGTCCAGGATCGCCTTGCTCGCGGTCGCCCCGACGCGCGCGACGCCGAGGGCGCGCACGGCGAGGAGGCGGTCGAGGTTGCGCACTCCGCCCGCCGCCTTGACCTGGACGTGGGGCGGCGAGCAGCGGCGCATGAGGCGGAGGTCGTCGTCGGTGGCGCCGGCCTCGCCGTAGCCCGTCGAAGTCTTGACGAAGTCGGCGCCCACCTCGCCGCAAATTTGACAGAGCCGCTCCTTGTGCTCGTCGGCGAGGAAGCAGTTCTCAAAGATCACCTTCACCAGCGCCCCCCGCCGGTGCGCCACCTCGACCACGGCGCGGACGTCGTTGCCGACGAACGACCAGTCCTTGCTCAACACCTTGCCGATGTTGACGACCATGTCCAGTTCGCGGGCACCGTCGTCGAGGGCGGCGAGGGCCTCGGCCACCTTGACGGCCGTGAGGTTTCCTCCGTGCGGGAAGCCGACGACGGTGCCGACGGCCACGTCCGAGCCGGCGAGCGCCTCGGCCGCCCGGCGCACGTAGTACGGCTTGATGCAGACGGAGGCGACGTCGCAGGCCAGGGCGAGCGCCAGGCCCTCTTCGAGCTTCGCGTCGGTGAGCGTTTGCGAGAGCAGAGAGTGGTCGAGCATCTTGGCGACGTCGCGGTAGGTGAAGTCTGGCATGACGGCCTCGGTGCGCGGGTGGGGCGGGAGCTCGCTCCGAGAAAGCCTATCGGATGGGCCCCGCGCAGGCCACCGGGATCGTGACGACAAGCGTCCTCGCTTGTCGCGACGCGGAAACTCGGCTTGCCTTCGCTCGCGCCGTTGCTATAAGCGGCACGGCCCCAGCAAACAGACGTGCGCGATCCCGAAATCGGGCCCGGCGCGCCCATGCGCCTCAACCACCTGCCCTCCCGCTGCCGAGTGAGGTTTGAGGGGCCCTTGCGCGGTGACGCCCCCTCGGCAGGGACGGAGGAATACTTTGATGCGATCAGCCTTGATGCTCGGCGCCCTGACTCTCGTGCTGGCCGCCCAGGCCCCGCTTTACGCCCAGGCGCCCAAGGCCCCCGACTTTCGCGAAGTCATCGTGGATGGAGCGGAGTTGCGTTCCGGCGCCAGCACGAGCGAGGCGTTCTACGTGACCAACCGGCTGCCGCGCAGCACCCCGGTCGAGGTCCTCGAGGAGATGGCCGACGGCTGGCTCAAAGTGCGTGCCCCGCGCGGCTCGTTTAGCTGGATCAACACGCGCTTCCTCGAACACATCGTCCCCCACCTCCCCAACTGGGTCGTGGGCGAGGGCGAGGCGCCGGTCTTCATCGGCAGCGAGCTCCTCAAGGAGCGCCCCAGGGTGATCGGGGTCAAGTTGAAGAAGGGCACCCAGGTCCTGAGCATTGGCCCGACGCAGACCGACGCCGATGGCACGTGGATGCCGATCGAAGCCCCTGCCCGCGAGGTCCGTTTCCTGCGCGCCGAGTCCGTCCGGGCGCTTCCCCCGGGCCTGGCCCCCAACTCCTTGACGCTCACCGGGGCCACCGTTCCCGTGACCACCACGGCGCGCTCCTCCCCGGGCGCCAAGGGCCCCCTCGCCCCTTCGACGGCCCCCAGCGCCAGCCCGCAGCCGACGGCGGAGCAGGTGTGGCGCAACGCGGTCGAGGCCGACCGGCACGGGCAGATCGCGGAGGCGATTCGGCTGTGGGAACTGGCGGCGGCGCTAACGGCCAAGTCCAATCCCGAGCACCACGACTGGGCGCTCCGGCGGGCCTATTATTTGCACTCCGGCCACCAGGGCTACGGCGCCGTTGCCGCTTCGCCGGAGACGCGCTACGCCGCGCCCGTCGCGCCCGCCCAGCCTGCCGCGCGCCTGACCACCCCGCCGGGGAGCGTGCCCGCGCGCACCGCGAGCACGGCCTCGTTCGCGCCCGCGCCCGCTTCCGCGTCGCCTTACCCGACCTATGCGGGCCGGCTCAATCGCGCCGGCCGCGTGCTCGAAGACCGCCGTACCTATCGACTGGATACGAACACCTCCACCATCCTCTACGTCACCCCCCAGCCGGGCATCGACCTGGAGCCTTACCTCCAGCGCAACGCCCAGGTGACGGGCCCGCTGGTCTACCACGGCGAGTTGCGCACCTGGGTCATGACCGTCGTACAAGTGCAGCCACTCCCCTGACCCCGCGTAACGAGAAGCGGGCCCGGAAGGATCGTTCCTCCCGGGCCCGCCTCGTTAGGCGATCGGCAGGAGATAGCCTCCCTGTAGGACGGCTCTCCCGAGCCGTCCTACAGGAAACTAAGTCCTCCCGCTCGCCTTGCTCGACTGCGGATTGCGGACGAATCAGTGGTTGAGGATGAACTCGTTGCTGTTGAGGAGCGCCCAGAACAGGTCCTCGTACTTGAACGCCCACGTGTCCTTTTTCGAGGCGGTCGGGCGCAGGTTGATCTTGATCGAGATCGCGCTGAGCTCGGCCGGGCGCGGCGGGCGGTTGAGGGCAGCGAGGTAGAGCTCGTTGATGACGGCCGTGCCGTTCCGCGGGTTGCGGGCCATTGCCATGGCGACGGTCCCCTTGTCCTTGCGCGAGATGGCCTCGTTGATCTCCTTGCCGTTCATCATCATGAGCGCCTGGACGACGGTGCCATTGAAGGTGACCTCGTTGCCCTCGTCGTCGCCGAAGTTGTTGACCAGCCCCTTGAGCCACTGAGCGCGGAGGGTGGCCTTGCCGTCCTTGGTCTCGGCCTGACTGGCGCGGGTGGCGACCATGAGCGACTCGAAGAGCTGCTCGGGCGTCAGCGACTTCATGTTCATGCGGGCGAACTGCGTCTCCTGCTCGACCTTGTCGTTGGTCTTGTTGGCGACGTAGCTCAGGTGATAGGCGTTACTGTGCGTGATCCAGCGGATCAACTTCTTGAAGTCGTAGTTGTAGTGCTTGAAGTTGGCCGACACCTCGAGCAGCAGTTCCTTGTTGGACGGCGCGTTGTTGTCGTTGAAGTCGTCGATCGGGTTGACGAAGCCGCGCCCGAAGAACAGGCCCCACATGCGGTTGGTGGCCGCCTTGGGGAACATGTCGTGCTCGGTGACGTACTTGGCCAGTTCCTCGCGCCGGGCGAGGCCCTTGATCCCCTCGGCCATGCGGGGGCCGCGCTCCTTGCCCGAGGCGGGGAGGAACTCGGCGGTCCACATGCGGAACTTACCGTTGCGCTGTTCGTAGTAGACGTTGGCGTCGGGGTTGACGTTCGTGTCGTCTTGCAGCGTGAGGTCGCCCTTGGCCATCATGTTGCCGCCGACGATGGGCCGGGTGCCGACGAGCTGGACCTGGCGCAGGAAGGCGTTGACGCCCCAGAACTGTTCCTGCTTGAGGGCGCCGTAGAACGGGTGCGGGTGGCACTGGGCACACTGGACCTGCGTGCCGAGGAACAGGCGGGTGAGGCGCGAGGTGAGGGGCACCATCTCGAAGTGCCCTTCCTCCTTGACCTTGGCGGCGGGGACCTTCTCGCCGAGGTGGGCGAGGATGAAGTTGACGGCGCCGTTGTCGGAGTTCTTGCCCTTGGCGGTGAGGATCTTGGTGACGATCTCGTTGTAGGGCTTGTTGAGCGCGAACTGGTCCTCGAGCCAGACGGCCATCTGGTCGTGATACTTGCCGCGGCCAAAGGGCTCGGAGCGGGTGAGCAGCCAGTTGCTCCACAGATTGGCCCAGTGGCGCGAGTAGTCGGGGTCCTTGAGCAGGCGCTCGATGAGGAGCGAGCGGCGCTTGTCGGGGGCGTCCTTGAGGTAAGCGCGAACCTCCTCGGGCTTGGCGATGCGCCCGATGACGTCGAGGGAGGCCCGGCGGATGAACTCGTAGTCGTCCACGTAGTGGGACGGGGTGATCTTCTCGGCCTTCCAACTGGCGGCGATCTTCTCGTTGATGAGCTTGACCATCTCGGGCACCTCGGTGCCCGGCGACATGATGGTCATCTTCAAGGGGGGGGGCGCCTTGACCGCGGGGCCCTTCTTGACGGGGCCCTTCTTGAGGGGAGGGCTCTTCTCGTTCGGTTGCGCCCCCGCCCGCGTCATGGCGAGGATGCCAAACAGCGCGAACACGCCAAGGACCAGGGCCGGCGCGCGTCCCGGTCGCCAACCTCGCACGGAAGCGTGGACCATCGGTGAAATCCCCTTCAACACGTCTTGAAACGGTAGGCCCGTCGATCATCTGGAGGGAACAAGCTGAATTGTCGCACGGTCGCGGCGCGGAGTCAACTTTCTATCCGGCCGGCTCGAGCCAGCTCGCCTGAGTGCCCTACCCGTCAGACGGGAAGCGCGCGCGATTGGTTCCCAAACTTGACGCGGGCTGCCAGAATGAGGGGAGAAGCCAAGCCCCGAGGAGAAGCACCGTGCAACTCGACCTGGACCGGACGCGCGCCGACGTGGAGAAGGCGACCACGGAAGACCTGCTCGACCGGACGACGATCTACCGCGCGGGCATGGAGCCGGAAGCGCTGGCCCTCATCGACGACGAACTGCATCGGCGCGGCGCCCTGCCGGAGGACGTGGCCGCGCACGCGGAATGGCGGCGCAAGGCCGCGATCTGGGACGAGGATGGCCTGGCGGTGAAGTGCGAGAAGTGCGCGCGGCCGGCCGTGGTGACAAGCCGCGGCTGGCATCGACTGTGGGGCCTTGTGCCGGTGTTCCCGCGGACGTTCGCGCTCTGCGCGGAGCATCGGCCGGGTGGCGATCCTCCGCCGAGCTAACGGAAGGCAGGAGATCAGGCGGGCGCGGCCTGCTTGGCCAGCAACTGATCGACGTCGGCCTGGGTGATGCGGGTGGACGGCTTGTCGAGCTGGGCGCTGAGCCAGCTCAGCACCGAGGGGGTGTAGGGGAACTTGCCCTTCTTGAGGATCTCCACCATGCGCGTGGTGCGGCGGATGCGCTCCTTCATCTTGAGCATGCCGTTGGTGCGCCGCGATATGTCCATGTCGGTCCGCCTCTGCTCGCGGCGGATGCGCCTTGCTCCCATCTCTCGGCTCCTTCAAAGGTCTCTGTCGGCGTCGCAGGCCCGGTCGATTCGGAAATAGCAATGTAGCGAATTGGGCGAGGGCTGACCAGAGCGCGAAACGGCAAGCAAGACGGCTGGGGGAACGGCCGTGCGTCCTCAGGAGAGTCGTCCTCCAGCAAATCAAGTCCTGCCGCTCGCCTTGGAGCGGCTCGCCATTGGGCTCATCCGCCAACCGACAGCGCCCAGAACAGCGCGTAGGCCATCGCGCCCAGCGCGGCCGCGAGCGGCAGGGTCGTCACCCACGCGAGCAGGATGTTCAGGATCGTCTTGCCGCGGGCCGTGCCGTTCACCACGCCGATCCCGAACAGCGAGCCGACCGAGACGTGAGTGGTGGAGACCGGCAAGCCGAGGCGGCTCGCGGCCGACACCAGAAAAGCCGTCACGAGGTTGGCCGTCAGCCCCTGCCCCGAGCTCATGCGCGATCTTCTTGCTCATCGTCTCGGCGACGCGGCGCGCGGCGACCATCCCGCCCACCGCCATGATGAGCGCCACCGACGCCAGGCCGGCGTTGGGGTGGATCGCGGAACCGGCCTCGCCCACCATCAGGAGCGCCACGATCTTGGGCGTGTCGTTCAGCCCGCGCGCGAAGCCGACGGCCCCACCGCTCAGGTCGTGCAACCCGTCGAGGAGTTTCCCCGCCGACAGGCCCAGCTCTTGTCCCCGGTAGCGCTCGACGCAGACGGCCGCCTCGCCGACCTCCAGGCGCGCGCCGGTGCGCACCAGCAACAGCGCGCCACCGGGCTGGCAGCTCACCTCCTCGTACTCCGTGCCGATGCAGACGCACGTCTGGCTGGTCACCCCGCCCGCGCGGCGCGCCTTGCGGAGCGCGGGGTAGAGCAGGACGGTGAGCCCCAGCGCCACGACCGGGCTGCCCAGGAGCGGGAGAACGAACGAAGCCCCGAGGCGGTCGAGGGCGACGTTTCCCTCCGTCGCCAAAAGGCCTGCCCGCACCAGCCCGCCGGTCAGGGCGTGCGTCGTGGACACCGGCAAGCCCAGCCAGGTGGCGAGCAGCACGGTGAGGGCGGCGCCCAGGCTCACCGCCAGCAGGAACGCCGGCTGCCCGATCACGGCATCGGGGACCAGCTCCTTTCCCGAGAAGGAATGGACCAGCCCGGCCGCCAGGTAGAGCGCCAGCAGCGACCCGGCCAGCGTCGTCCCCGTCGCCCAGATCAGCGCCTGCCGATAGCCACAGGTGCCGCTGCCGAACAGCGTCGCGACGCCCTTGAAGTTGTCGTTGCCGCCGTTGCTGTAGGCCAGGAACAGCACCGCCAGCACCACCAACACCACGACCGTGGTCAAGGCCCTTCTCCAGGCGCCCATCCGTACTACTGCCCGGAGAGAGCATAGGGACGTTCAAATAGAAGGAAAGATGTTGGAATGATGAGCGAACGAAGAAGAGGGCCAGGCCCCTCTGGGCCCTGTCACGGGTCGTGGGGCGACACGACGGCGAGGGCGCCCGTTTGGCTGATGTACATCAGGTTGCCGGTGGTCTCGTCGCGGTAGGCCTCGACGCCGACGCGGCGCGTGGCGGGGGTAACGGCGTTCTCGCCGGCGCGGCGCACGGTCAGGTCGTAGGCGTGCTGCAAGGTGGGCTGTAGGAGCTTGGCGGCGGGGGCGCGGACGAGCCGGGCCGGGACGACGGAGAGGTCGCCCGACTCGCTGAGATAGATGAGGTTGTTGGTGCGGTTGTCGCGGTAGACCTCGACGCCGAAGCGGCGCGTCTTGGGGGTGATCTTCTGCTCGCTGGCCTTGCGCACGGCCAGGTCGAAGCCCTGGAGCGAGGCGACGCCGACGGTCTTCCCAACCCCGCCGGGCCCCAGCAAGGCGGCGGGGACGACGGCGAGCGTTCCGGTCTGGGTGACGTAGACGAGGTTGTTGTTGTTCTCGTCCCGGTAGACCTCGATGGCGTAGCCGCGCGTGTCTTTCGCGAAGGCCGTCTCGCCGTGCTTGCGCACCTTCAGGTCCATGCCGTAGAGGTGGGTGCGGCCTTTGGGGGCGTCGCGCCTGGCGGTGTCGATGGCGTAGCGCCAGGGGACCAGGCTGAGGTCGCCGACGTTGGAGACGTAGAGCAGGTGCCCGTTGCGGTGGTCCTTGTAGGCCTCGAGGCTGAAGCGCTTGCTGCCCTTGCGGACGTCGCCCCCCTCGCCGAAGGGCCGGACGCTGACCTCGACGCCGTGTTGACCGATCGGGCCGGCGCCAGGGCTCGAGCGGCCCGTAAACCACTTCCCGGGGACTGCCGCGACGGAGCCAGTCTGAGAGACGTAGACCACGTGGCCGGTGCGCCCGTCGGTGAACGCCTCCAGCCCGAACTGCTTGGTCGTCTTGCTGAAGCTGGCCTCGCCGACGCCGCGGGCCTTCAGTTCGAGAGCCAATTCCCACTTGAGCGACTTGCCGCCCTCGACGAGGAGAGGGAGCCCGTTGTGGATCAGGACCGGCGACTTGCCGCGCAGGTTGGCGACCTGGTGCGGGGTTTGCTTCACGGGGCGGGCGATCACGCGAGGTAGCTCGTCCGAGACCTGATCGGTCACGTAGCCGACGAGATGGTGCCAGCTCACCACGCCCTTGCGGTCCTTGGCCTGGCCGCGCATCCCCTCCAGGACGAAGTGGAAGAAGACGCTGTGCTTGAGCTTGCCGCTCTCCCAGGCCGACTCGCCCGAGGAGCAACTGAACAGGGCGGCGATCCCCTGGGGCGGTCGCGGTACGGCGTCCACGTCGATCCCGCGCCCGCCCTTGCCCGGGTTGTTGCGGCAAGCATCGACGAGGAGCAACTTGGCGCCGGCGCGGGAGCCCTCAAAGGCCTCGAAGACCTCGCGCACGGCCACGCGCGACTTCGTGTTGTCCGGGCTGGAGTCGGCGACGCAGAAGCACGCTTCCTCGCGCGCGCCGACCTTGGAGGGAATTTGAACGCCGTGGCACGAGAAGGCCACGAGGACCACGTCGTCCTTCGCGCACTTGCGGAGCACGTCGCGGAGCGCCGCCCGGACGTTGGCCGCCGTGGGGCGGTCGGCTGCCCGGGTGCGCCCGCGCGTGGCCGTCAGCACGCGAACGTGGTGAAAGCCGCCGGCCTTGCTCGTCAGCAAGCGGGCCAATCCTTCGACGTCGTTCTCGGTGTATTTGAGCGGGGAGAGCCAGGCCTTGTGCTCGTACTCGTTGACGCCGACGAGCACCGCGTAGCGCTTCCCGCTGCGCCCCTCGGCGAGGGCAGGGCCGGACGGAAGCAGGACGATCAGCAAGGCCAGGCACGAAGCGGCCGGCAGGAACTGGCGCCAGAGGCGAAGGGCCATCGCGTTCCTCCCCGATAAGTACGTGTCCACGCAAGGAATGCCAGAAGAGACAGGGGCCGAAGCAAAGTCGCCGAGGATGGTGAAAGGCTATCTCCCAGCGGCACGGCGGACAAGGCCGTCTGCGCGACCGCGCGGAATCGCCCGCACACCCAAAGCTGCCTTGACCCCATCGCCAGCCCCAGGCTACCATCCTCCCCTGTTTCGCCACCACCTCCCAAGAGGGCCGGCGCATGGACGTTGGCGCCCTCCCCCGCGCGTGGAAAGGACAGCACAGATGAAACAACTGACGGGCTGCGTGGCGCTGCTGGTGGGCCTGCTCGGCGTCGAGGCCCCGGCAGCGCGGGCCGATTTCATCAACTTTTCGAGCCCCCTGATCCAGGGAGTGGAGGCCCCGATCCCGAACGGCTACGCCGGCTTCACCTGGAACAATTTCAGCGCCCTGAACACGCAAACCGACGTTACCGTGATGCCCTCGGGGTACAAGCCCGCGAACACCGACTCGGCCAGCCCCTACGTGGCGTTCAACCTCTATGGCGATCCCGCGTCGCTGTCGCGCTCCACACCGTTCGCGTTCGTCGGCGGGTTTTTCACTGCCGCCTGGAGGGACGGTTTGCAGGTCGAGGCGAAAGGCCTGCGCAACGGGACGGTCCTTTACGACACGACCTTCGTCTTGAGCGCCACCCAGCCGACGTTCGAGCTCCTGAACTATCAGGGCATCGACACGCTCCAGTTCACGTCCTCGGGAGGAACGCCTCACGGGTACGCGCCGCCCGGGCTCGATCACCATCCTCCCCTCACGCAGTTCGCGATGGACGATCTGCTCTTCACCGCTGAGGACCAGGTGCTCTCCATCAATAGCGTGGTGGCAGCGCCCGAGCCGTCGAGCTTCCTCCTGCTAGCCCTCGGGGCAACGATCATCGCCGGCTGGCAGCGTCGCCGGCGCGCAGCCCCAGGCTGACGTCTCCGCGCGTCGTTGCAAAGGGACACCGAGCCCTGCCCGGCAGGTCAGCGCTTTTTTCGCGTGAAGGTCTCGACGTGGCCACTCGCGCGTCCTCCCGGGGCACCGAAGGCGGTGGGGCGGGAGCTCCCGGCGCCCTGGTAGCAGATGGTCAGGGTATCGCCCTCCACCTTCCAGATCCCCACGAAGGACACGGTCCCCGGTTGCCTGCTGACGTCGTACGTCTTGGGGGACTTGTTGGCATCGAAGGTGAGGAAGTAGGCGTTGGGGCTTCCGCCCGCGTTGTGGTAGGTCATGTGGGTCGCCGTGATTTCGAAGGTGACGCTGGGATGGCCTACCTGGTCCCACGTGCCAAACCAGTCCGGCACCTTTGGGGGCTTGAGAGGCTTGGGGAGCGGGGCCGGGGCGAACGCCAGGGAGAGGGCCGCAGCGGCGGCGACGAACAGGGCGCACGTGCGCATGGTAGTGGCCTCCGGGGCGGGCGAGTTGGCATCGAGTGTGCCCGGCGAGGGCGGACGCAGGAAGAAGGAAAATGTGCGTCTCTTTCGAGCCTCGGGAAGGAGGCGCCTCCCCGGGAACTTTTTTGCCGCCTGCTGACGGGCTCGAGGGACGAGCCGCGAGCTGAGCGAGGCGGAGGCTTTCGGTCAGTCCGTCCTGACCGTCCCGAGGGACAACTGGACGAGTTGCGGCCCCACGACGTCACGGTAGCAATCCGGACAGATGCCGTGGCTGAAACGCACGTCGGCGTGCCGGGCGATGTAGTGCTCGACCTGCTCCCAGTAGTTGCCGTCGTCGCGTATCTTCTTGCAGTACGCACAGATGGGCAGCAGCCCCTGCAGCTGCGTGACCTGGGCCAGCGCCGCCTCCAGTTCCCGGACCCGCGCCGACAGGCTCTGTTGCAACGTCAGGACCGTGCGGCCGACTTCGATGCGCGCCCGGAGCTCGTTCCGGTCGTACGGCTTGGCGAGGTAATCGTTGGCCCCACTCTGAAGGCCCAGCACGACGTCCGCCTTGGCGTCGCGCGAGGTCAGCAGAAGGAGGTAGCTCGGCTCCGCCGCCGGCCGCTCGCGGACCTTGCGGCAGACCTCGATGCCGTCCATCCCGGGCATCACCCAGTCGAGGACGGCCAGCCGGGGCGCATCGTCGCGCTGCAAAACCTCCCACGCCTCGATGCCGTCGGCGACGGCGATCACGTTGTAGCCCCACTCGCTCAGCATCCCCTGTAACATGAGGCGGGAGATCTGGTCGTCTTCGGCCACCAGAATGTTCATGCTCGAGCCCTCGAAGGTCGTTCGCCGATTGCCCCGGGATCAGAGAGACAACTTGGCACCCAGTTCACGTAAGGCCTTGTCCAGGTGTTCGACGGCCACTTCCAGCGCGTCGCAGGCGCCCGCCGCCTCGGTCAGTTTCTCTTCCCGGGCGAACGCCTCTACCCGCTGCGCGGCCCTCGAGGCGGGGCCCGCGCTGAGATTGCTCAGCATGCCCTTGAGGGTGTGGGCCACGCGGCCCAACCGGACGGCGTCGCCGCGCCCGAGGGCCTCGCGCAGTTCGCTCAGGAGGCGTTCGCAGTCGCCCCGGAACAAGCGCAATACCTCGGCAAGAAGCTGGGTGTTTCCCCCCAGCCGATCGAGCAGCGCGGCGCGGTCGAAGACGGGCCCCTCAGCCCGGCGCGGCCCGACGTGGGCCGCGATGGCCCGCCACAGCTCCGGTTCGTGGATGGGCTTGGAGACGTAGGCGTCCATGCCGGACTCCAGGCAGCGCTCCCGGTCCCCCTTCATGGCGTGGGCCGTGACGGCGATGACCGGCACCCGCCGGCCCGTCCCCTGCTCGCGGGCACGGAGGGCGGCCGTCGCCGCCAACCCGTCCATCTCCGGCATCTGCACGTCCATCAGCACCAGGTCGAAGGACTGCTCTTCGAGGGCGTCGAGCGCCGCGCGGCCGTCGCCGACGACATACGTGTCGTGCCCCTGCCTCTCGAGGATCGCGACGGCGATCTTCTGGTTGATCGGGTTGTCCTCTGCCAGCAGGACGCGGAGACGGCCCTTCCCAACGGAGGAAGGAGGAGCGAGGAAGGAGGGGCCCGGAAGGGCCTTGGCTGGTTGATCCTTCCTCCTTCCTCCTTCCTCCGTTGGGAGGGCCAGGCCCAGGCGTGCGGTGAAGTGGAAGGTGCTTTGGCGGCCTTCCTCGCTCTCGGCCCAGATGCGCCCGCCCAGCAGCGCGACGAGGCGCGTCGAGATGGCCAGGCCGAGCCCGCTGCCCCCGAACCGTCGCGTCGTCGAGCCGTCGGCCTGCTCGAAGGGGGCGAAGACCGCGCCGAGCCGGTGGGCCGGGATGCCGACGCCCGTGTCGCGCCCCGAGAAGTGCAAGAGGCACTCGTTGGGGTGGTGGCCGTCGTCCCTTTCGGGCTCGACGCGGAGAACGACTTCGCCCTCGTGGGTGAATTTGACGGCGTTGCCCACCAGGTTGATGAGCACCTGGCGCAGCCTGCCCCAGTCGCCCACCAGGCCATCGCGCACGTCCACGCCCACGTCGCAGGCCAGCTTCAGGCCCTTCTTCTGTGCCCGCAGGACAAGCGGCTCGAGCGTTTCGGCCAGCGCGTCGCGCAGGTCGAACGGGGCGGGGTCGAGGTCGAGCTTGCCGGCCTCGATCTTCGAGAAGTCGAGGATGTCGTTGATGACCGTCAGCAGCGACTCGGCCGACGACCGGGCCGCGGTGATGAGCTCGCGCTGCTCGGGGCTCAGGTTGGTGTCGAGGGCCAGCTCGGTCATGCCGAGGACGCCGTTCATCGGCGTGCGCACCTCGTGGCTCATGTTCGCCAGGAACTCCGACTTCGCCCGGCTGGCGGCCTCCGCCTCCTCCTTGGACTTGCCGAGGGCCTCTTCGGTCTGCTTGAGTCGGGTGATGTCGCGCGAGGTGCCCAGCAGGCGGACGGGCCGCCCGGCGGCGTCGCGGATGGGGGAGACGACCACGTCCCACCACTTCGCCGTGCCTTTGCAGGTCGGGCAGAAGCCCTGGAAGTGGCCCACGCCCCCGCCTCGCGCGGCCTCGACCGCCGCCCACGCCTCGGCCCGGCGTTCCTGGGGCCAGACGTCGGGCCAGGACGTGCCCAGCAAGCTCCCCACGTCGGAAACCTCCATCAAGGCCTGGCCGTGCTCGTTGAGCGAGAGCAGCCGGCCGTCGAGGGCGATCTCCTTGATGCAGTCGTTGCTGCTCTCGGCGAGTTGGCGGTAGCGCTCCTCGCTGACGCGCAGCGCTTCCTCGGCCCGTCTGCGTTCGGTGACGTCGCTGAAGGTGATGACCGCGCCGGTCAGTTGGCCGTCCTCGAGGAGAGGGTGAGAGCTGTACTCCACGGCGACTGGCGTGCCATCGCACTTCCAGAACACCTCGTCGCAGACGCGGCAGGGCAGGCCGGCCCGGAAGGCGACGAGGATGGGGCAGTCGTGAACCGGGTAGGGCGAGCCGTCGGCATGGCTGTGGTGGCAGAAGTCGTGCATGCGGCGGCCCAGGAACGCCTCGGGCGGCCCGCCCAGGAGGAGGCACCCCATGCGGTTGATGAAGGTACACACCCCTTCGACGTCCACGCCGCAGATGCCCTCTCCGGAGGACTCCAGGAGCAGGCGCATCTGTCCGGCGAGACGACCGCGCTCCTCCTCGGCCTGGCGGTGCTGGCGATTCTCCTCCTGGAGCTCCCGGTTGATGGTTTGCAGCGCCCACGTGCGCTCGACGACGCGGGCCTCGAGCGCCTCGTTGTTGAGCCGCACCTCCTGTTCGGCCCTTTTCTGGTCGTCGATGTCGGTGCAAGTGCCGAACCAGCGGACGACGTGGCCCGCCTCGTCGCGCACGGGCAGGGCGCGGCCCAGGTGCCAGCGGTAGTCGCCGGTGCGGCGATCCTTGAAGCGGTACTCGATCTGGTAAGGCTCGCCGGTGTGGACGGCGTTGTACCAGACGTCGCGGCACTTCTGCACGTCGTCGGCGTGGAGGAGGGGCTGCCAGCTCTGGTCGCCACCCTCGCTCTCCGGGAAGCCGGTGAACTCGTACCAGCGGCGATTGTAGTAGTCGAGGTAACCGTCCGGCCGGGCGGCCCACACGATTTGGGGCATGGCGTCGGCGAGTTGGTGGAAGCGCTCCTCGGCCTGCTTCTGGTCGTGGATGTCGGTGGAGGTGCCGTACCAGCGGACGGCGCCCTGGGCATCGACGACCGGGGTGGCGCGGGCCAGGAACCAGCGGTAGGCCCCGTCGGCGGCGCGGCGCAGCCGAAAATCGGCCTGGTAGGTGGTGCCGGTCGCCACGGCCTGTTCGAAGCGGCTTTGGAGCGACGCGAGGTCGTCGGGGTGGACGGCGCGGCGGACGTCGTCGGGGGAGGCGGAGGCCAGCCCGGTGTATTCTTGCCAGCGGCGGTTGAGATAGGCGGAACGGCCATCGGGCTCGGTGGTCCAGACGATCTGAGGCATGGCCTCGGCGAGCTCCCGCAGGCGCTGCTCGCCCGGGCTGTAGTCCCCAGGGGCGCGGCGGGGCGGCCGGGCCCTCCGCTCCAGGAGCCAGGCGACGAGGCCCAGCGCCGCGACCGCGAGGCCCGCGGACAGCAGGCCGTTCGCCAGCAGCGCGGCCGACGCGGCCACAGGCGGCACTTTCGAGAACGCTCGGTCGAGCGCGAGGCGCATGTTGCCTTCCTGTCTCACCGCCACGTGGCCGTTTTGCCCGCGCGCACCGCGGTCGCGCAAGCCCGGTCGGGCGGGCAAGCTCGCGACAACGCTTGGCGTTCAGGCCACACCTGAATGGGTGAAGTGTAGGCCACGATTTGCGTGGGGGCGTTGCGAGGGCGGGGGGCGAGGACGGGCCGTCACTTCATCTTCGGCACCTTGCCTTTCAGCTCGATGCGCGACTTGGGGCCTCCGTGGAAGACGCAATACTCGGCGGTCCTCCTGTTTGGGCCGTTTCAGTTCGTAGCCGAGGGGCCCTTTGGCTTGCCGACGCAGGCGTGGTAGCTCGAGAACTGGGCTCGGTCGCAAGGCCGAATCGCGACACGTGGTCGCACAAAATGGCGGGGCCCTCCTTTCTGCCCTCGATCTGCCTCTCTCTCCCGCAATCGTTGCGGGATAGCCCTCTGCGGCCCGTTTCCTGGACGCGATCCCGCGCGGTCCACCGTCGGGTCGGGATCTTCAATGCCGACGTACACCTCCTTGATCCGGGCCAGGACGATCCGCTCGGCGCAGCCGAGTTTGGGATGTCGGCGGCAACCGGAGGCGCACGGCTCCAAGGTGGCGAAGAGGATCGCGCCGTCGAGAAGCTGGTCGCGTTGCTTCCGTTCGAGCAGCGTGTATTCAGCGTGGTCGCCGTTGCGCAGTTCGCCCCGGCAGGCGGTGATGACGTCCCCGTCGGGCCGGACAAGCACCGCGCCCACCAGCGGGCTCGCCTTGCCGTCGCTTCGCGGCTCGGCGACCGACTGACGCATGACCTCGACCGCCTGTTCCATTAGCTGGCGAAAGCGAAGCATGGCCTTGGCCATCACGTCGCCCTCCGGCGTCTGCGACGTTTCTCGGCCTTAAAGCCCGCCTGCGCTCGTTCCGCCTCGGACTTCGGGAAGGCGATCGACGAACCCATCCGGTTGTCTACCCAGAACCGAATCGCGCGGCCGATCTTCGGCACGGCCGTGGACTGGGCCTCGGTGGGCACGACGAACTCGGCGAGCAGCCAGCCGGGGGCCCGTCGGCGAAGACGCGGACGTGCTTGGGGCCGTTCGTCAGGCTGCGAGCCAGGGAGCGCAGGGATGCGAGCTCGGCAGCGCCGGGCGACTCGAACTGGATGCGGACGCAGACGTTCACGTTACTCTCCCGCTGCTGACGAGGTCGGGGGCCGACTGCTCCACGGTTGCTTCGTCGAGAAAGGGGCTCCTGGGTTGTGTCGCTCGTCGAGGCGGTCAGGCGGTCTCGGGACCAGGCTCGAGCGATCCCGTACCGTCACCTGCGCCTTGACTGCCGGCGCGGGGCTCTTCCGCTTGCCTGCGCTCCTTCTCCCCTTTCGCGGGCCGCCGGAGTAGGTTAGCCGGGGCCAGTTTTCGGGGCCTAAGTATGTCGTTGCGTAACGGTAGCGAGACCGCCCAGGGTGCCAACCTCGATCAGGTCCCACCCAAGGAGTTGCCGCCGATGACTCCCGCTGTCTGTCTTCCCGCCGGCCTCCTTTTCCTGGCGGCATGCGCCGCGTCCGCGGGCAGGCAATCCCCAACAACCTTGAAGGGCCACAAGAAGACGATCACCTGCCCTGGCGTACGCGCCGGACGGCAAGACGCTTGCTTCGGGCGCGAAGGACGGGACGGTCATCCTCTGGGACTTCCAGGGAAAGGCGCGGGCGACGCTGCCCGGCCACAAGGACATGGTGACCGCCGTGGCCTTTTCCCCGGACGGCAAGACCGTGGCCTCTGCCAGCCACGACAGCACGATCCGGCTGTGGGACAGTTCCGGGAAGGCACTTCTCGCCCTTCGCGGGCACGAGAAGGACGTGCGCGGGTTGGCCTTCAGTCCGGACGGCAAGACGCTGGCGACGGGAGGCATCGACCGCAACGTTACGCTCTGGGACGTGGGCACGATGTTGAGCAGCCACGGGGCCCGCCGTTCTCGCCCGATCAAGGAAAAGTAGAGGCGTTGCCGTTGGCCAGGAACAGGCTCGTCCCCAGGTCGTTGGGGGCCATGCCGCTGATGTGCCCGTCGCAGTAGAGGACGTTGAAGACGTTCACGTGCCGCTGATCGGGGTAATGAGTCTTCGGGCTCGTGACGTCGGGAAAGGGCCAGGGGCCGCGCGGGTTGGAGGCCGTCGCCGCGTGGGTGGAGTCGGCGCAGCCGGGCGTCTTGGCGTGGTCCCAGACGATCAGGATGTTGGAGGTGCCGTTGCCGTTGGTCAGCTCGACGAGCGTCTTCCCGTTGGGCCCTCCGTTGACGTAGTTCATCCCGTAACTGACCTGAAAGGTTGTCCCCGTGACCGGGTCGGTGCCGTTGGGGCACTTGAAGGTCTTCTGGTTCCCTTCGAGGAAGGGCCAGAGCAAGCCGGCGGGGTAGCCGCCACTGCCGTAGGTGTTGTCGGGGTTGGGGCCGCCCCGAGCGTTGGTCGGATTGGAGGGCGCGGGCCGGTTGTCGTAGGGCGCCCACCACACCTCGTTGGGGCCGGTCCAGGTGGTGGCCGAGGTGAGGGCGAAGCAGTTGGTGTCGTAGAGGCCCGACGCGGTGTCGCAGCGGCGGTAGCGCGGGAAGGTGCCCAGCGTATCGTGGTAGTTGTGGATGGCCAGTCCAATCTGCTTGAGGTTGTTCGCGCACTGGATGCGAGCTGCCGCGGACCGGACCTTCTGAACCGCCGGGAGAAGCAGGCCGATCAGCACGGCGATGATGGCGATCACGACCAGCAGTTCAATCAGCGTGAAGCCCCGTCGTCTGTGCATGGGAAAGAGCCTTCCTGGGTGGGACGAATTTGCAGCGCGTTGTTCCCATTTGGGAATAACGATGCGAGCAGCATCGCAGGGGCAGCCCCTGGCGGCCAGGAGACGGTGCGATGGGGAGGAGACGAACGACGTCAGCCGCGATCCTGGACGACCAGGAAGCCACACTTGCGGAAGCGGCGAGCCGACCGGGGGGAGGAGAGGAAGGCGAGCAGCTGCCTGGCCGGGAGTGCCTCCTGCCCTCGCGGGAGGACCGCGCCGCGGTAGCGGATCGGCGCCGGAAGCCGGCGGACGCGGAACAGCACCTGACAGCCCTCGGCGCGGGTGGCGTCGCTCGCATAAACCAGCGCGACGTCGGCTTGCCCGGCGCGAACCGCTGCGACCGCCGCCCGCGAGTTTTCTACCCAGATGGCCCGCTGACCCAGCGAATCGTAGAGGCTCAAGCTCGCCAGATAGGCGCGCGAGTAGCCCCCCAGCGGACAGGCGGGCGAGGCCAGCGCGATGCGCCCCGCTCCTCGAGCGAGGTCGGTCGGCCTGCGCACGGGCAGGCTTCGCGCTGCAAGGCAGATCGCGGCCAGCCCATTGTCGGCCAGGGAAACCTGCTGTTCCCGGTGGATGAGGTTCGCTGCCAGAAGGCGTTCGAGCTGGTGGGGGTCGGCGGTCAGGAAGACGTCTCCCGGCGCTCCGGCCAGGAGGAGGTCGGCCAACTCGTCCGAGGAGCCGTAGATCGCCCGCACGCAGGCGCCGGGCGTTTGCAAGCAGAAGTCGGTCAGGAGCTGGCCGACGACTTCTTCGAGGCTCACCGCAGCCGCGACGTGCAGCGTGGCAGAAGGAGCGCGTTCGCGGGGCCGGAGGAGCAGGCCCCTCGCCGTCTGCTGGAGTTGTGCCTGCACCTCGCGGAAGGCGACGATGGCCCAGCGCCCCAGCGGCGTCAGTCGTGCCCCGCCGCCCTGGACGCCGCCGGTCGCGGCGGCGACAAGCGGCTCGCCGGCCGCCTCGTTGATGCTCTGGACCAGCTCCCAGGCCCGCCGATAAGACATTCCGACGTGGCGGGCAGCGGCGCTGATGCTGTGATGGCAGTCGATGCCTTCGAGCAGTTCCAGCCGGCCCGGCCCGAGGATCGACTGCCCGGATCGTTCGACCCAGACGCGCAGGCCGATGCCCCAGCCCTCTCCGCGGGAGGGCAACTCTCCCCCCGGCGCGGGGCTCGCGGAGGGCGGACCGCTCCGGTTCGGTGGAGTCGGCGGCATAAGACCTCTTCCGGGAATAGGATGAGGGAACGGCCAGCTTTCCAACACTTCAAACCATTCTACCAAGGAGGAAAGATCGTGCTCAGTGCCCGCAACCAGTTCAAGGGAACGGTGAAGTCCGTTAAACTCGGCGAGGTGATGGCGGAGGTGGTGGTCCAGGTGGGAGAACTGGAGGTCGTGTCCGCAATCACGCGCACGTCTGCGGAGTCGCTGGGGCTGAAGCCCGGCGACGAGGTCCGGGCCATCATCAAGTCCACCGAGGTGTTGATCGACAAGCAGTGAGGAGGACCGCCATGCGAGCGCATCAATCCTGGACAATCCTGGTTGTGGTCCTGGGGGCGAGCCTGCTCGCTGCCGCGGAGGGCAAGCCGCTCACTCCGGTCGAGGCCCGCAAGACGGTGGGCGAGAAGATCGCGGTGGAGATGACCATCCGGGCCGCGAAGGATCGGCTGGCGAAGCGCGGGGAGATCTACCTCGATTCCGAGACGGACTTCGGCAACGAGAAGAACTTCGCGATCGTGATTACGAAGGCGGGGGCAACTTCCCTCAAGGCGGCGGGGATCGGCAGCCCCGCGGAGCATTTCAAGGGCAAGAAGGTCTGGGCCATCGGGACCGTCAAGGAGATGGACAAGGTGCCACGGATCGAGATCGACGACGCCAGGCAAATTCGGTTGGTCAAGAGGAAGTGAGCCAAGGCGCGGGGCGTTGACAGATCGCCGGACTGGCGGGATGCCCCGTGGAGGCTTCCTGCGCTCCCCCTCAACCCAATGTGAGTTGCCGCCCGGCTCGCCCTCGCGGAGGTCAAGGGGGCGTCAATCGGCACCCCATTTGCATCTGGGTAGATCAGCCCAACGATCACCCCTGTTCCGCCCTGGGAATGAGGTGCAACATGGCCCGGCTCATCGCGTTTCCTTCGCTGCTCTTGCTCGCCGCTTGCGCCGCCTTCGTCTTGCCCGGCCACGCCTGGTCCACGCCTGGGGCGGACGGGCCGCTCTTGGCGCCCCGCCTGGTCGCCGACACGACCGCTCGCCTGCAACCGGTGGGCTTCTTCCCCGGGCCCAGGGTGCGCGTCCGCCTCGGAACGGTCGGGATCGCGGATCGCTTCGGGTCGGGGTTCGCGCTCAACAGCGACCGCACCTGGGTCGGGCTCCCGAACGCCACGGGCGGGCCAAGTTTCTTTTGCTACAGCCTCATCCCGCCTGTCAGCTACACGTTCGGCGCATGGGCCTTTGACCCGCGAATTCCCGCCGTGAACCTGTACGGGCCGGACCGCACCCCGCTGGGCACCCTGAACGGTCTCGATCCCTCGGTCCCCGCCGCGCAGGCCGGCGTCGTGACTGGCCTACAATGTGGGCCGGCCTTGAACAGGTGGTCGTTCTTGCCCTGAAACGTGCGCCCGGCCCCGAACGCCGCTTCACGACCAAGGCATACTGCGAGACAAGCGGCGAGCGGTGGGGAGTGCGTCCGCCGAGAAACGTAACGGGGTCGGCAGGGCGTGTTCCGCCCCGACGGCCCCGCTGCGTTGGGCTGACCTCAGCGGGGCGGCAGGGCCGAGGGCGTGCCCGTGCTTGTCGGGTCGGGCACGGCGGTCGAAGTTGTCGGGGCGACGGGCATAGTTGGCTGCTGAACCGGGCCGTAGTGGGCCAGAGGCGTGGGCGCGACCTGCGGGTAGGAATAGGGAGTGGTCAGGTACGCGCCGCGAGCCTCCAATGCCCCCAGGCGCTGCTCGATCTGGTCCAGGCGCTTGAGGATCGCGTCGAGCTTGCCGGCCACGCCGGTGCAAGCGTCGCAGGCGGGGCAGCAGCCGACTGCCTTGACCTGCTTCGTCCCGGCCTCGGCCGCCTTCTTCACCTTGGCCTTGGCTGACGCCAGGGCGGCCCGCGCCAATTCGAGGGCCTTGGCATGCTGCGCCACCGCGGCGCTCGCCTTCTCGAGCTCGGCCTTGGCCTCCTGCATCGACGCGCCGGCGGAGCAACTGCCGCCCGTGCAGCAGGTTGGATACTCCCCGCGGGCCCGCGACGCCGGCACGGCCAGTAGCAGGGCCCCGACCGACGCGATGAACCAGTTCCTCATGCCGCTTCCCTCCCCTGGGTTGATGGGCCTTCCGATAGCGGGGCGGACGATAGCGTCCGGGGCGATGAGACGCCAGGGCAGATTCAGAGGCCCGCGCCGCGCATGCCTCCTGGGGGGCCTCCCGACGCTACGGCCGAGCCATCAGACGGCCCAGCGCCGCTTTCGCCATCTGCGTCTGCCGCGCCGCCGGCGCTCCCTTCGCCAGCGCTTCCAGCAGACGCCTCGCCTCCGGCGTGCCCGCCTGCTCCAGCACCTCCAGCGCCCGCGTCGAGGCCGCCGCGAGCCCGGTCGGCCCGAGCCGCGCCAGCAACCGTTCCGCCCGCAACCGCACCTCCAGGGATGGCCGCGCGCGCAGCGCTTCGCGCACGGCCGGCGCCGCCAGGTCCGCCAGACGCTCCAGTTCGCCGCTGGCCTCCTCGCGCGCCTGGTACTCGTCGCCGCCCAGGCCGGCGATCAGCGCCTGCATCCGCTCTTTCCCCGCCATCGGAACGGGCCGCACCCGGCGGGCCAGCACCTCCGCCGCGCCCGGCTCCGCCGCCAGCGCCCATCCGGCCCGGTAGGCGCGGGGCGCGTCGGCCCGGCTCAGGTCGTCCGCCAGGGCCTCGAGCTGGCGCGGGGTTGCGCGCGTCTTCCTCTGCGGCCTCGGGCCGATGACGGGCTCGGCCCTCCAGAGGAGGGCCGTCGTGTCCAGGCTGCCGGTGGCAAAGGACCGTCCGTCGGGGGAGACCGCCAGGGCGGCCAGCGCGTCTCGGTGTCCCCGCACCGGGGGGAGCCACGCGTCCCGCGCCAGGTCCAGGGTGAGAAGGGCGCCATCCCTGGCCCCGAGCACGAGGGAACGAGGGCCCACGAAGGCGACACTGCGGACACGGTTTCTCGGCAACTGCACCTCGCGGCGCATCTTCCCCGTGGCTACCTCCCAGAGGCTGACCGCACGCAGCTCGGGTTGCCTGATCGGCGCCAGGGGGACGGTGTTGCTCTTGTGCTCGTAGAAGCTGATCGCGGCGAGGGTCAGCCCGTCGGGAGAAAAGGCCAGCGCCAACGTCCCCTCGAACATGCCCCGCGGCGCGGCGGGGTCGGTGCTGCGTTCGAGCCGGGCCAGCTCCGCCCCGGTGTGGACGTCCCAGAGGTGAATGGCCCCGTCGTCGAGGCCGGCGGTCGCCAGCAGCCTGCCGTCGGGCGAGAACGCGACGGCGCTCACCCGTCCCGCCTTCGCCTGGAGCTTGCGGGCCTCTTTCCCCGTCGCGACGTTCCACAGCAGCACGGCCCCGTCGGGCGCGGCGAAGCCCGGCAGGGAGAGCGGGCCAACCCCTTCCCCGGCGGCCAGGAGCTTGCCATCCGGAGAGAAGGCCAGGCAGGTGAAGGGAAACCGTCCTCCCGTCAGGGTGCGGGCCGGCAGCCCGGTCCGGCGATGCCACAGGCGCACCACCTTCTCGCCCTCCCCCGAGGAGGCGACCAGCTCCCCGCCCGAGGCGAAGGCGACGGCCAGGACTGGGCCGGGGTGTCCGCGGAGGCGCCCCGCAGCGCTGCCGGTGGGCAAGTGCCACAGCCCGACGGTGCGGTCCGAGCTGCCGGTGGCCAGGAGCTTGCCGTCGGGCGAGAAGGCGACCGCCGCGACCTCGCCGTGATGGCGGGCGAACGGGCTGACCTCGCGCCCGGTTGCCACGTCCCAGAGGTAGACGCCGCGCTCCCAGCACCCCGCCGAGGCCACGTGCTTGCCGTCCGGGGTGAAGGCGAGGGCATCCACGTGGCCGTAAGGCCGGTCGCGGAAGGCGCGCACTTCCTTCCCGGTGGCGACGTCCCAGAGCCGCAGTGGCTCGCTGCTCGTGCCGGAGAGCAGAGACTTGCTGTCCGGCGCGAAGGCCAGGGCGTATACGGCGTGGGCCGACGCCTTCCAGCGCCGCACCTCCTTGCCCTCGGCCGCGCTCCACAGGACGATGGTCCCGTCCGGGTGGGTGCCGCCGGAGGCCAGGAACTTGCCGTCGGGGCTGAAGGCGACCGCGTACGTACCGCCGGCGTGGCCGGCGAGCGACGACAGGGCCCGGCCCGTCGCCACG
>JBBSEZ010000105.1:0-24876 GCA_038239195.1 Gemmatales bacterium | reverse complement strand
GGAGAACACGACTTGCCGATCGCCTTACTTGGGCTTGGGGGCGTTGATCCGAAGCGCCAGGATACGATGCCGCTCGAAGTCCGTGTTGAACGAGATCGTGACCGAGTCGCCCTTTTTCAGCCCCTTGAGCTTGGCCATGAACTCCTTGTTCTTGAAGTTCCCAACGCCGGGAGCATACGCATCGGAGAGGCCGTTCCTGGGCTTCACTTCGACCCAAAAATCGTTGTAAACCTTCACGACCGTGCCCGTCACCGTTCCCGAGGCCCGGAGGACCTGCCTCCGGATGCCGACCAGTTGCCGCGAGTCACCGTCGGTCTTGTACGTCAATTGCACGCGGCATGCGTCGTAGGTGGTTTTCAAGGCCGCGAGCAGTTTTTTGTCGGCGCCCTTGCCGATCAGATACTTGACGGGCTCGTCTTCGCCGTCGGGTTTCACGAGGGCCCAGTCAGGCTTTTTGTCGATCAGGATGCCAGCGACCTTGCGGGTTTCCGGGGCGGTGTCTTTCTCCGCTGCCGGGGCAGGGCGAGGCAGGCCCAGCATCGCGAAGAGTGCGACTGCACAGAACAGGGTCAACAACCTTTGGCAACTCAACATGGGAATTACTCCGGTGCCTGAAACCAGGGCGAGAACCTGCGCAACCGTCCGAACGCCGTCCCAGGACCGGAACGCAAAGTCCGATACGGTGGCCGCAGTGCCGTTCCTCATCTGCTCGTTCCAGTACGCCGTTGCGCCGGTTCATGAAGTCGTTGGCGATGCCGGTGTCGAGCAAGTACCTTCTCATTCGGCCGCCCCCCCTCCCATCCCCCGCCGGACGGCCTCGAGGTTGAATCGCCGCATCTCGTCGTGGAACCGGGTAGCCGCGGCCTGTTCCTCCGGCGCGATCTCCAAGGGCTCGATGGTCCTGATCCACGCTTCCCAGTCGCGTAGGGCTTCCGCATCGTCCCGCCACTCGGGCTCCTCCAGGCCGAGCTTGCCGGGGGCCTCGTGGGGGGTGATTTCCACCTTGGTGCCGTCGGGCCACACGATTTGCCCGTCCGGCACGACGGCTCCGTTCTCGATCGTTCCCGTGACTGATTTCATCGTCGTCCCTCGCGCGGCGAGTCTCGTAGGCCTGGTCTCTCTGGGTATCGTGCCATCTTCCAACGTGCGTCGGCAAGCCCAGACAAGGGCATGCGCCCGACGAATCGCGGGACTGACAGGGATTGTAGTCTGGGGGGCGCCCTTGGCCTCTAAGGACATCTCCTGTCCGCGGCCCCGCCGCGCCCCGGCCGCCAGCCGGACACCGCCCTCCGCGACCTCCGGCTACAGAGGCTCGTCCGCCTCGACTCGACCTCGTGGCGCGGCGCACCAACCTGGAGATGGGCGCCGAATGCGTCCCGGTGGTGTGGAAGCCCCTCCTGACGGTGGACAAGGCGTTCTTGCCGGGCGGGCAGCAAAGCACATTCGCCGGCGGCTGCGCCCACCCCTGCGAGAGAGATGTCGCTCTACCTCGACGGCGACAACGCGCGGCGCGACCTGATCGAGAAAGGCGTAATCCGCTTCAACGAGGACGCGAACCCGTTTCGCTGGGCGGACCTGTTCCCGGCCGGCCGGCGACGACGAGATCGTGGGCGAGCAGGTACTCTGAGACGGGCGTGCTCGGCGAGCCGGAGCTGGGTGGTGACTCCCTCGGGCTTCCGACCCCCGTTTTCTAAGCGGAAGAGCAGATGTTCATCATGGTGCGCAGCTTGGAAATCGGCCTCCGAAGCCAGACGGAGTCACCACCGAACTTCCCAGAGACTTCCGAAACGGTCTACTCAGCCCTCGTCAGCCCGCTGATCCCCGTCGGTCAGCGGGCTCGTCCCCTTGGTACGCCGGTCATGCGCTCACGCGAGTGGCCGGGCGCGTACCGTAGATTCGCGGTTTCACCCCTCATGGCGGCCAAGGGTGACCAACGTGAAGAACGGTAACTAAATGATTCCGAACAGCATCGTCCGTGCATTTCGCCACTCGGTGAAAAAACATCGGCAAGGGGCTTGAATAAGCATTGTGAATCGTTGGCCGTGGGTTGACGCCATGAGCGATCTGGTGTCGAAAGGCGAGCACTGCATCAAGGCGCGTCACAGCTTGCGCTGAAGTGACACGTGGCCAACCCCAAGAAAGCTGAACGTCCGGCAACCCGAGAGAGTTGTTGATGAGATTGGTCACGTTCCCTGCATTGGGAGTATTGAACCGGCCGAGGAGACCAAGCACGTAGGCGTTGAGGGCGGGCCACGCGGCCAGCGGGGGCGCAGGGGGATGAAGGACCTGCAAACACTCGCGCATCAACTCTTCGACATACGACTCCCATGCCGAGACGGTGATCACAACCGCTGCACGGTTCAGCGAAGCCAGGCGATGTTGGCGCCCGGGGCTTCCCGTTCTGAGCCGAGAATGGGCATCATCGAGGTCAACGGCATCCTGGAGGAGTTGTCGCAGATGCACCGTAAACGCATTGGAGGGCACGCCAGGGCTCCTTGTCTATCCCTTCCCTGCCTTGGCGGTGGCAAGCTCTATCTTGTCGAGGTCGAGGCCCTCCTTCTTCAAAATGGTCATTCCCTCTGTCAGGTAGTCCGCGAGGGATGCCTTCTCCAGGAGCTGCGAGATGAGCTCGGAGGGACCGTCGAAGTCGTCCCTCAGGGCCTGGTAGTCGGCAGCGAGATTGTTCGTCTCGTAATCCCCGCGCCCGAGGTACGCGACGAGGGCGACTTTGAAGAGCACCTCCTCTGGGAGACGGGCGAGAAACTGGCGGAGTTTCTTCTCCTCCGGAGGTGGCGGCCCGGGATCGTCGTCGGGGCCGACGAGCGGGTAATTGGGGTGCCGCTTCGGAAGCTCAGCTTCCCAGTAGTCGCGGATGGCCTCGGCGAGGGCGATCGCTTTGCTGACGGCCGTTGTGACTTTCATGATCTCCCCCGCACGTCAGGGCCCGAAAAGGTAGTCGAGAATGACGGCTGGCCAGGCAACGTCAGGAGCCGATCTCGGAACGCCCACCCTGGAGTGCCTTCCAAAGCCCTTCCTTCGCAAAGGACGACCGAAGCCCAGTTCCCCCGCCCGGCCGGCGCGAATCGGGCCCCTTGCGTTCATTTCGTTTCGCCGCGCAAAATGCGTTTCGCGAAGCGCCTGCCTGCAACGAAACGAAACGCAAGGCCCCTCACCCGACCCGCGACCTTCCTTCCCTCACGCCCCCGTCACTTCTTCCCCTTCTTCTTGAACTCGTCCACGTACTTCTTCGGGTTCTCCTTGAACGCGTCCGCGCACCCCGAGCAGCAGACGTAGTACGTCTCGCCCAAATAGCTCACCGTGGACGTCCCCAGCCCCCCGCTCACCACGCACACCGGCTTCTTCTCCTTCGGCCCGAACGTCACGCCCGCCCGCGTCGAGGCGACGACGAAGTCCTTGCGCCAGATCGTCGAGCCGTCGTTGCGACGCGCAAACCGATAGATGAACCGATCGCCGTCGGCGGCGCTGTTCATCTTGATCTGCTGCACCTCCTTGCTGTCCGGGTCGGTCCGCTCGAAGATCAGGGCCGAATCGGTCATCTTGCCCTCGAAGACCAGCGTCTTCTTGTCGTTCGTCTTCGCCGTCAACACGTACGCCTTCTTGGCCGGCACCCAGCGGACCTCGCCGGTCTTGATGAGCTTGCTGCCCTTGACGTTGAGGACGAGCCAGGCGTCGTCGGCCTTGAACTTCCAGCCGAAGCTGATGTTCTCCGTCCAGATCGGGTCGCGCGGCAACAGCCGCGGCTTGTCCGGGTTGCCGCTGCCCTTCCAGTCGCCGATGAAGTCGTTGAGCTCTTTCAGCGCCTCCATCGCCTTTTCCTTCTTGGTGGACGGCGCCGCCACGGCGTTCATGCTCGCACCGGCCAGGCCCAGCATCAGGGCCAACGGGATCAGTCGCTTCATGAGTTCCTCGTCTTCCAGAGATCGTTCGCCCGCCAGGCCCACGCGGCCCGCGCCAGCACGACTACCTACAGATTACCACGTCCAGCCCGCCGTGGCATTGGACGGCCGCCGGGCGCAATTCGTTCCCGCCTCCGCCCGCCGCGCCCCGACCGGTGAGGCAAGGCGTGAGGGCGGGCTACGTTGGCGCTCCCGGCGGGGGGTTGCCGACGTCGTGCTGGAAGAACAGCCGCGTGTCGCCGTAGGACGACGCCACGAACTCGCTGCTCGAACGGATCGTCCCCACGCGGAGCAGTTCCGCGTTCGGCCCCGCGCGGGCCGAGACCACGTAGAGCAGCGTGCCGGGGCGCAGGGCCTTGAGCTTGATCCGGTAGTCCGGCTCGGGGGCCGACGACACGTGCGCCTGGGCAGACGGCTCCAGCACCATCTCATACGGCACCACGGGGGCCTTCTCCGGCTGGCCGTCCGCGGTCATCGCGGCCACGTGGTCCAGCGGCATGCGGTCCCACGACAGGTCGGTCGAGCTTATCGTCCGCACCGCGCGCCGGAACATCACCTTGATCGCGTTGAGCATCAGCCCGTGGAACGGCGGCAGCACGTTCGACCCGCGGCGGGCGAAGACGTTGTGGTCGCTCCCCTGCCCCATGAGGTTCGGGATCACGACGACGTTGGCCGACGGCCTCCCGTCGAGGAACAACTTCAGCCCCAGGCCCGGCGTGAACTCTTTCGACGGCAGGGCCAGGCCGATCCGCATCAGCCCCGCCGCCCCGCTCCGGAAGAGCCCGGTGAACGGGTGGCCGTCGGTCGCCTCGAAGCGCACGCAGCAAACGCTCCCGAACGGGTGGACGATCTTCACGCGCCCGGGGGGCATCTCGTCGGAGGGGTGCAGGAACGACTTGCGCAGGTGGCCGACGCTGAACAGCCCGTTTGCGCTGGCTCGCAGCACGAAGCGCACCATCCCCATGTTGGGAAGGGCCGTGTCGGAGTATGCCGTCGCCAGGACGTTGGCCCAGAGGGTGGCTTGCTTCTCGCCGCCGCTCAGGGACTGGTAATTGTCGGGAAGCAGGTTCATGGGTCGGCCCCGAAAGAACGTCGAACCTCTACGCCGGCGACAGCTCGTCCAGCGCCTTTCGCGCTTCGCGCACGTCGCGCGTCTCGAGCCCTTCCGCGAACCAACCGCACGCGCCGGCGAGCGCCTCGCGCCCCTCGGCCGCCCGGCCGCGCTGCGCCAGGAATCGGCTCAGGCTCAGCGCGGCCCGCAACTCCAGCGAGCGGGCCTCCTGCCGGCGCGCCACGTCGAGCGCCTGCCGGAAGCACGCGTCCGCGCGAGGCCCCTGCTCGGGATCGCCCGCCAGCACTTCCCCGCGCAAGCGATGGAGCTCCGCCCTGGCGAACGACGACCGCGTGCGCGCCACGTGGGCGGCCCCCTGGTCGAGCGCCTCGAGCGCTTCGGCGCGCTGCCCTGCCCTGCCCAGCGCCTCGCCCAGCAGGCCCCAGTAATGGGCGAGGGTGATCTCGGCGCCGGTCGCCTGGACGGCCTGAATGCCCTCGCGCAAGCCCGCGATGGCCTGGTCGATCTCCCCTTGCAGCAGCAGCCCCGCGCTCCGGCAGAGCGTGCCCATCCCCTTCCAGAACGGCAGCCCCTGCTCGTTGCACAGGGCGATCTCGGCCTCGCCCAGCTCCTGCGCCTCCTTGCCCAGCCCGCACAGTTGCTTCACGAAGCCGACGTTGTAGAGCCCCAGCGCCGTGGTGAGCGGGTGGGCCAGTTCCCGCGCCAGGGCCAGCGCCTTTTCGCCCAGGCGCAACGCCTGGTCGGGGTGGCCCAGATACCACGCCGGGATGGCACTGTAACAGAGCAGGCCGACCCCCGAGTTTTGCCCCAGCAGCCGGGCGTGTCCCTGGCTCTGTTCGAGGTTCCAGAGCGCCGTCCCCTCCTCGCCGTGCTTGCGGGAGCCGGCGAAGTCGCCGCGGTAGAAGAACGTGCAGGCCGGCACGAAATGCGCCTCCGCCAGGACGCCCGGATCGCCGAGCTCCGCGGCCAGCGGCATGATCTCCGCCGCCAGGTCCATGCAGCCGTCCAGGTCGGAGCGGATGAACCGCCACGCCCACGAGCCCCACAGGACGTGGAACAGCGGAGCGCTCGGCCCGATCCTCACGCACAGCGCGCGGGCCCGCTCCTGCAAGGGCCCGACCTCGGGGGCGGCGTACCCCCGGGCGGTCATCAGGCTGACGTTCAACGACAGCTGCAACCGCAGTTCCTGCGCGTCGCGGCCCGCGTTCTCCTCCAGCGTGCCCAGCAGCTCGAGCCCGCGCGTGAGGTGCCCGATCGCCTCTGGGTGGGCCTGCCGCGCCTGCGAACGAGCGCCCGCCTTCTCCCAGTAGGCGACGGCCTGGCGAATGGCCCCGGCCTCGGTATGGTGGTGCGCCACGAGCTCCGGCTGCGTCTCGGCGATCTCGGCAAACTGCTCCTCCAGCACCAGGGCGACCCGGCGATGAAACTCCTGGCGCCGCGCCTTCAACAGCGACTGATACGCCGCGTCCTGGATCAGCGCGTGCTTGAACAGATAACTGCCGTGCGGCGGTCGGCCCTTCGGGTAGAGCACCTCCGCCGCGACCAGCTTCCCCAGCTCGTCGCGCAGGGCCCCCTCGTCCACCGCCGCGACCGCCCGAAGCAGTTCGTACGAAAACTCCCTCCCCAGGGTGGCGCAGAGTTGCACCACGTCGCGCCGGGCCGCGATCCGGTCGAGCCGGGCCAGCAGCAGATCGTGCAACGTCGTCGGGATGGCCCCGGGGGGGAAGACGCCGGACAGCCCACCCGATTGTCCCGGCGCGGAGAACCTCCCCGACTCCACGAGCATCTTCGTGAACTCCTCGACGAACAGCGGCACCCCGTCGGTGCGGGCGGCGACCTGGTCCGCCAGCGCCGGGGGCACGTCGGCGCCGGCCTTGCGGACCATCAGGGCCAACACCTGCTTGCGCGTCAGGCGGTTCAGGGCAATCTGCGTCTGATGGGCATGGCCAGGCCAGGGCGGGGAGAACTCCGGCCGGAACGTCAGCACCGCCAGCAGCGAGGCCGAAGGCAGCTCTTCGTTCAGGTCGGACAGCAGTTCGAGCGAGGTGGCGTCGATCCAGTGCAGGTCCTCGACGACGAACAGCGCGCCGCAGCGGGCCGAGGAGGCCCGCAGCCAGCGCCCCAGCGCTTCGAGCGTCCGCTCCTTCTGCCGCTGCGGGCTCAGGTCGAGCGGCGGACAACGGCCATCGAGCGGGACCGACAGCAGGGAAGCAAACAGCGGCAGGTCCTGCGGCCCGCCCAGCCCGAGCGGGACGAGGTGAGCGGCCAGGCGGTCGAGGCGCTCGGCCGGGGAGTCCTCGCGCTCGAAGTTGAGCAACCGGCCGAAATAGTCGATGGTGGGGAACAGGCTGCTGTTGCGGTGGAACGGGGCACACCGCCACTCGACGAGTGGGGCTTCGCCCGACGAGGTCTCCCGCACGCGCTCCTTGAGGACGTGGACGAGGCGCGACTTGCCGATGCCCGGCTCGCCGATCAACAGGACGACCTGGCCCATGCCTTCCTGGGCCAGCTCCCAGCGGCCGACGAGCAAGCCGACCTCCTGGTCCCGGCCGACGAGCGGAGTGAGCCCCGCCTGGCCCACGCTGTCCATCCGGGTGGCGCCTTCCTTCGCGCGGACGATGCGAAAGAGCTCGACGGGCCTGGGCGAGCCGCGCACGCTGTGCTGTCCCGCCGGCTCGGACTCGACCAATTGCTGGACGAGCCGGTAGGTGGGCTCCGTCACCAGCACCGCGCCGGGCTGGGCCAGCGCTTCGAGCCGGCAGGCCAGCGCGATCGCGTCTCCGCTGACCGAAAGTCCTCCCTTGTGGGCGCCTCCGCCAACGATGGCGACGCCGGTGTGGATCGCCGCCCAGACACAGGGAACGGGGGCCGGCCCAGCCACCGTATCCAGCGCGGCCCGCACGGCGCGCAGGGCTGCATCCTCGAACGCGCGCGGGTAGCCGAAGCAGGCCACGAACGACTCGCCCGCCGTGGGTAGGACCTGGCCTTCGTAGCGCTCGACGGCCTCCGCGGCGGTCCGCCGGAGCGCTTCGAGCCGTTCGTGCTGCTCCTCGAGGCGCGCGCCTTCCTCGACGTCGGCCGCCTCGGCCCAGTCGGCGCCGGCGATCAGGATCGTCACCTGGCGGCGCTCGGCCTCGATGCTCGCGGGAGCAGGTGTCGCCGTCGGAGTTGGCGGATCGACAAAGAGCGCTTTGCCACACCCGTCGCAAAAGCGAGCGCCGGCGGAGGTGCCCTGCCCGCAATGGGGGCAAGAGCGCTGTCCCGGCGCGGGGGCCGCAGGCGCGGGAAGAGGAAGGGCGGGGCGCAGGAGGCGGCGGAGGTCGGCGGCAAAATCGCCGGCGGTCGTGTAGCGATCGGCGAGCTGCTTGGCGAGGGCCTTGAGGCAGGCGCGCTCCAGCTCGGGGGGGACTTCGGGGGCGAGTTGCCGCGGGGGCTGGGGCTCGTCCTCGATCACCTGGCGCAGCAGTTCGTCCGACACGACCGCGCGGAAGGGGCGCCGGCCGACTAGCATCTCGTAGAGGATCACCCCGAGGCTGTAGACGTCGGTGCGGCCGTCGATGCGGTGGCCCGCGCCGCGCGCTTGCTCCGGCGACATGTAGGCCGGCGTCCCCGAGACCAGCCCTTTGTGCCCCGCGTCCGCGTCCGTCAGGGCCAGGCCGAAATCGACGAGGGTCGGCCGCCGGTCGGCGGTCAGGATCACGTTGGCCGGCTTCACGTCGCGGTGAACGGTGGCGGCGGCGTGGGCGTGGGCCAGCGTGTCGGCCAGCTCGGCGACGATGCGCGCCGACTCCTGCCAGGACGGCCGATGGTCGCGTAGCCAGGTGCTCAGGGTGGTGCCTTCGATGAAGTCGGAAACGATGTAACAACGGCCGTCCTGGATGCCGACGTCAAAAACGCCGACGATCCCCGGGTGCCGAAACTGGGCGAGGCGCCGGGCCTCCGCGACGGACTTCTCGGCCTCTTCCGCAGACAGGGCGCGATGCGAGACCTTTATGGCGACCTTGCGGCGGAGTTGTTCGTCGATCCCGAGGTAGACGGCCCCGAACCCACCCCGGCCAAGCTCGCTCACCACGCGATAGCGCCCGAACGTGGTGGGGACAGGCAGCGCGCCCGCGGCCGGCTCTACCTCGGTCTTCCGGGAGTGGAAACTGTAGCCGCCGGTGTCGTCTCCGACAGGGCGCTCGGCGGGCGTGGGAGGGCTCCCGCCCGGGCCTTGGAGGTCCCTCGTCGGGCGGTCCTGGCCTGGGGTCGAAGCGGGCGGCGGGTCGGGCAAAGTCATGGTGGCTCCTCGGGCCGTGGCCTTTGTAGGCCGCGACTCCGTCGCGGCACCCGCCGCGGAGCGGCGGGCTACAATGGGCGCAACGCCCGCGCGCGGAGGCCTTGGGGCATCATCACCCCAAAGAAGAACGACTGCCGATAGTCCTGGCCCGGCGGCATTTCCCAGCGGGCTCGCACCAGAAACGTGGCCAGGGCGATCTTCAGATAGCACAGGGCGAACGGCATCCCGACACAGGCGCGCGGCCCGCGGCCAAAGGGAAAGAAATAGCCGCTCCCCATCGGGTTGGCTGCCGCCTCGCCGCCCGCCCAGCGCGACGGGTCGTAGCGGTCCGGCTCCTTCCAGTGCGCCGGCGAGCGGTGCAGCGCCCAGTTGGTGATGAGGAGTATCGTGTTGGCCGGGAGCACGTGCCCCCCCAGCTCCACCGGGCCCGTCGTCTGGACGTTGCGCGGAAAGATCGGCACCGGCGTCAGGTAGCGCAGCGACTCGCGCACCACGCCATCGAGATAGGGCGAAGCGCCGAGGGCGGCGCCGTCGAACGGCGGGCTGCGGGCAAACAGCTCGCCGACTTCGGCGCGAAGGGTGGCCGCGATCTCGGGGTGGCGGTCGAGCAGGTAGAGGGTGGTGACGAGGCAGCTCGTCACCGAGAACACTCCGCCATAGAAGACGTTGGCCAGCAGGGCCCGAAACTCCTCTCCGCCGACCGGCACGCCCCGGCGCACCAACTCGGCAAGGAGGTCGGTGCGCTCCGGCGCAGGGCCCCGCGCAGCGGCCTCGATGAGGCGGGAGAACTTGTCGTACCACAGCCGCCGATCGCGATAGAAGTGGGGCCCGTAAGGGAGGGCGAGGAACGGGAACGGGTAGCGCATGCGCCGATGCCCGACGCGGCCGAGGTGGAGGAAGCGCTCGTAGTCGTCGCCCGTCAGCTCCTCCCCGAAGACGACGCGCGCGAAGACGTCGAACGACAGCCGTTGGATCGCCGGCAGCAGGTCGATCGGGCCCGCCGCGCAGGCCGCGATCGAGTGCTCGACCTTCGCTTCCAGGGCGGCGCGAAAGGCGGGGGCCTGCGCGCCGAGCCATTCGCCGAACCACGGGGCGCTGAACGGGTGGAGGGCCCGGCGTCGGGCCCAGTCGGCGCCGTTGGAGATGAACAGACAGAAGCGCGTGATGACCGGCAGGAGGGCGGCGACCGGGGCGTCCTTGTAATACGAGCCGTTCTTCGCGTCGAGCACCTCGCCAATCAGCGCGGGGTCGTTGAGGACCACGAATGGCTTGCCGAAGACCCAGACGAGGACCATGCCGCCGTAGCGCCGGCCGTACTCGGCGCACACCTCCCAGGGCTGGGGCCGGCCGAGGAAGTCGCTGGCGCTGCCAAACGGGAACCTGGGCGACGGGCCCGGGATGCCCTCGAAGGCCTTGACCTTCCAGGGATGGGCCCAGCGGAAAGCGGACTCGAGCAACCCGGCCATCCGTCCTCCCGATCAGATGTTGATGCTCTGCGGAACGTTCTGCGGCAGCAGCCAGGTGTAAGGCGTGCGGCCCTGGTTGCGCGCCTCGACGGTGCGGCCGATCTCGGCGAGGCTGGCCTGGAAGCGCGCGAGCGGTTCGGCGACGCGGGCCTCCCCGAAGTAGTCTCGGGGGTACTCGCCGAGCGTCGTGTAGTGGACCGACCCCAGCAGGTATCCGAGCTCCATCTGGAGCTCCGCAACGTCCAGGGGCGGGAAATGCGCCAGGTAGTCGGCGGCCGTGCCCCCCTTCTTGGTCGTGGGCGCGGGGGCGTAGCCGGCCAGCGGCATCGCCGGGATGAAGCTCATGACGTCGTACTGCGGGAAATTGACCGCCGCGTGCTGAACGCTGGAGGTGAAGACGATCATCGTCACCACGTCCGTCAGGTAGCCGAGAGTGGGATCGCCGCCCGGCCCGAAGCCGTTGATCCGGCCGCCGTTCTGGGCGCTGATCTCGTTGAGCCAGGCGGTCAACTCCGGGTCGCCCCGAACGTCCGCGTCGGAAGGATAGTAGAGCGCCAGGTAGTCGGCCACCCACTGGTGGATGGCCGCCCAGTAGAGGAGCGCGTCGTCCCGGTAGGGGTAGCTGGCCAGCCACTCGGAATCGGCCACGCCGCGCGTCGTCAGGGCGCGCGGCAGCATCGACTCGTTGAACAGGTAGGTCTGGACCCCGGAGGCCGTCAGCTTGCGCGAGGTCATGATGGTCCCCCCGCACAACTTGTCGACCGCCCCCTTGTTCGCCACGAGGTGCCGCCACGAGGCGTCGTTGATCGAAAGAGTCCCCTCGAAGTGGGGGAGCAGGAGCACGTGGAGCGGGTGGTTGGGGGCGAGCTGGCGGTGCGTGCAGATCACGAACGGCTCGATGAGCAAGTGCGTGCGGGCGAGGTGGGTAATCGTCTCGTGGGCGTTGCCGTCGGCGATCTCGACGAGCGTCTTGGCGATGAGCCAGTTGTAGCCGTCGTCGGGCGTGAAGATCGGATTGTCCGCGCCGGGGGCCTGCTGGCACTGGATCGCGACGGGCCGCAACTCGCGCGTCACCCGGTCCACGGCGAAGAGCGCGAGCGGGGCGTAGAGGTATTTCTGCAAGTTGTGAGGAAAGACCCCGCGCTCCGCCCCGTCGAGGGCGCGGTAGTCGGCGACGAACAGGCGGCCCTCCGCCCCCGCCGCCGCCAGCGAGTCGCCTGGCAGCACCGACTGAAAGACCTCCTCGGTGACGGGGAAGCGGTCGTCGAGCTTGAGGACGCGCTCGAGGACGACCGGGTTCGGCCCGCCGAGCCGCAGGGCGGCGAACGAGCGATCGTCGGCGTAGGTGCGCGAGATCGGCGGGAGGCCGATGCTCCGGAATAGCTTGCCGAACTCTTCGAGGTCCGTCGCTCGGGTAGGCGTGGCACTGATGCGGCCGGTGAACTGAAGCGCCTCGTGGACGATCTTGCGAAGAACGCTCGCGAAGAACTCAACCCCGTGCTCGAGCACCCGCGCCAGCATGCTGTGCTTGCCGCGCAGGAACTCGGAAAAGAGGGTGTCGCCTTCGAGCTCGATGCGGTTGTGGAACACCTGAAGCGTTCGCTCCCCGACGCGCCGGAGCCAGGCGTGCGAGAACTCGTCGTGCAGCGGCAGGTGTTCGAGGATCCCGAGCGGGGAGACATATTCGTAATTGAACTGATAATATTTCCGGGCCGCGCCAAGCTGGACGGCGCGCTGGTCGGCGCGGGGGTCGTACTGCGGGATGAAGGCGGACATGAGCGATTTTCTCGATGGTCAGGGGGCCGTGGGCGCTCCCCCCTGCCCCGCGTTCCGGGCCAGGCGATGGTTTGGGGAGCGCCGTTGATCTCCAGCCGTGCCAACTACTGTACCCCCCGCGCGGGCGGGCCACAAACGAATTATTCTCCGATCTCAATAGTCGGGTGTGGGAACAAGGCCGCGTGCGGACCGACTGCGCGAGCGGGATGGCGTCGCGCCCAACCCCGCTGCGAAGAACTTTGAACAGAAGGAAACGAAGGCAACGAAGGAAGAAGAGGGAGGACACTCGCCGAGGCGCTTTTGGAGTGCGCCCGATTCATCGGCGCTTTCTTTTCCTCGCTTTCCGCCTCTCCCAAGGGGTGACGCTCTTCCCCGCGCGAGCGCCTCCCCGAAGGCAAAAGAAAGCGCCGATGAATCGCCGCACTCCAAAAGCGCCTCGGCGAGTGTCCTTCCTCTTCTTCCTTCGTTGCCTTCGTTACCTTCTGTTCAAATTTCTTCCGTGGTGGGCGCACTCCGCCTTCTCCGCCTACGGGCACTCCAGCAGATATGCCGTCGAATCGCCGTTCGCCGTCGCCACGTATTTACCATCTGGCGAGTAGGCGATGCCGCGCACGTAGGGCTTGTTCTGCTGGAACGGCACCTTGAAGTCCCACGTCCGCAGTTCCTTGCCGGAGGCAACGTCCCAGAGCTTGACGACGTTCTCCGAGCCAATGCTCGCGAAGCGCGTCCCGTCGGGGCTCATCGCGAAGCCGTAGATCCCCTTCTTGTGGGCGGCCAGCGTGTGCTGGGCTGCCTTGCGGTTGGCGAGGCCCCAGATGCGGATTTGCCCCGTCTTGTCGGCGGTCACCAGCGTCTTCTTGTCCGGCGTGATGCACAGATCGGCGATGGCCTCCTTGTGGGCCTCGATCTCCCCGCCGTCCTGCTTCTCCTTGGCCACGTCGAAGAGGCGCACCTTGCCGTCGGCCGAGCCGACCGCCGCGAGCGTGCCGTCGGGGCTGAACGCCAGGCCGGTGATCTGCTGCTCCTTCTCCTGCACGTTGAACGAGGCGAGTTGCTTGCCCGTGGTCACGTCGTAGCTCTCGATCAAGTTGGTCGCCACCCACGCGACGATCTTCTTGTTGCCCGGGACCGCCACCATCACCGGCACCTCGTTCGACGGCCCGTTCTCGCGCACGGTCACCTTCTCCGTGCCGGTCGCCACGTCCCACACCTTGAGGATCTTGTCCTCGCTGGCCGAGACGAGCAGCTGGCTGTTCGGCGCGAACACCAGCGAGGTGATCGGGCTCTCGTGGCCGGCGAGCACGAACAGTTCCTTGCCTGTAGCGAGGTCCCAGAGCCGCACTGAGTTGTCGCCCGCCCCCGTCGCCACCATCTTGCCGTTGGGGCTGATCGCGACGGCGCGCACCTCCTTGGTATGACCGTAGCCAGCGTTGCCCGTCTGCGCGCCGAGCTCGTAGATGCGCACGGTCCTATCGACGCTGGCCGAGACGAGGTAGTGCCCATCGTTGCTGAAGGCGACCGAGGTGATCCAGTTCTTGTGCCCGCGGTAGCTGTGGAGCTCCTGCTTGGTCTTGACGTCCCACAGCTTGATGACCTGATCGCCGCCGCCGGAGGCCAGCACCTTTCCGTTGGGGCTGATCGCCACCGAGCTGACGACGTGCTTGTGCCCCAGGAACGGCGTGGCCGGCCCGCCCGTGCGCAGGTTCCACAGGAGGACCTTCATGTCCCCGCCACAGGAGACGAGCGATTCGCTGTCGTTGCTGAAGGCCAGCCCGCTGACGGCGCCGGTGTGCTCGTCGAGCGTGCGCACCTCCTTCATCTTGTCGGCGGGATCGTAGAGCTTGATGTTGTGGTCCCCGCTGCCCGACGCCACGCGCTTGCCGTCCATGCTCCAGGCGACGGCGCTGACCACCGACACGTGGCCATCGAGGTTGAACAGCTCGTTGCCGGTCTCGACGTCCCAGACCTTCACCAGCCGGTCCGACGAGCCCGAGACGACAAGCTTGCCGTCGGGGCTGAACGCGGCGGAGGTCACGGCCCCCTTGTGCCCCTTGAACGCCCGCACCTCGTCTCCCGTCTTGGCGCTCCACAGCTTCATCTGCTTGTCGCCGCCGCAGGAGAGGATGAACTTGCCGTCGGGGCTGTAGAGCGCGGCGGTGATGACTGCCTTGTGGCCCTTGATCTCCTTCTCCAATTCGCCGGTGTCGGCGTTCCAGACGCGCACGACCTTGTCGCGCCCGGCCGTCAGCACCTTGCGATTGTCAGGGCTGTAGAGGGCCGACCAGACAGGCCCGGCGTGCGCTCCTTTTTCTCCGCCCAGGAGGCGCGACGGCTCGGTGCTGCCCAATTCCCACAGTTGCACCGTCTGGTCGGCGCTGCCCGAAGCGAGGCGCGTCCCGTCGGGGCTAAAGGCCAGGGCGCTGACCTCTTCCGTGTGCCCCTGGAGCGTGCGGTAGCAGGTGCCGTTGGCGGCGTCGTGCAACTTGATCGAGTGATCGCCGCTGCCGGTCGCCACCGTCTTGCCGTCGTACGTGATGGCGATCGACGTGACGGGCGAGGTGTGCCCCTCGTAGACCTGGCGCTCGGCGAGGTCGGCGACGGTGAGCAACTTGCCGACGTTGGGGTCGGCCCCGCCCACGACCACGTCGCGGTTGTTGGGGTGGAAGGCGGCGGCAAAGGCGTTGCCGTTGAAGCGCTTCTCGCCGATGCGCACCGACCCGGTGGCGGCCTCCCAGATGCGCACCGTCTGATCGCCCCCCGCCGAGACGACGAGCTTGCTGTCGCCGCTGAACGCGACGGCGTTGACGAGGGCCGTGTGGCCGGCGAGGTCGAACTTGACGCGCCCGGCCTCGAGGTCGTAGATGCGCACCATCTTGTCGAGCCCGCCCGCGGCCAACCACTTGCCGTCAGGACTGAAGGCGACGCTCTTGACGGTCTCGGTGTGGCCGGTGAGGGCCTTGACGTCCTTGCCGTCCTTGGCGTCCCAGATCTTGATTTCCTTGTCGGTCCCGGCGCTGGCGACCCACTTGCCATCGGCGCTGAACGCGACCGCGCGCACGGCGTCCACGTGGCCGGAGTAGAACGCCACCTCCTTGCCGGTGTTCACGTCCCAGACCTTGACGAGGGCATCGCCCCCGGCCGTGGCCAGGCGCGTGCCGTCCTTGTTGAAGGCGATGGCGTGGACGATCCCGCCGTGGCGCAGCCGGCCATCGCCGTAGATGCGGGCGACGTGCGCGGGCAGCGAGGCGGGGAGCGACGGCAGCGACAGGCGGGCGCGGCGGAGGGCGTCGCGGGCCTCGATGAGCCGGCCGTTCTTGATGGCGTCGGCGCCCTGCTTGGCGAGGGCGTCGGCCTTCTCGAACCAGGCCGGCGCGAACTTCTTGGCCAGCTCGTCCTTGTCGGCGACGGCCCGCTCCGCCTTGTAAGCGGTGAGGATCGCCTCGACCGACTTGGCGGTCAACTTGGCAGGCTTCTCGTCGGCGCGGCTCGCCGGGCGAACGAAGGCCAGCAGCGCCAGGCCGAGGACGGCAAGCGCCGGGCCGCGAACCAACAACGAACGCACGGGCTGCGTTGGAGACATCGCCGACAACCTCCAGGGGACACGGCCAGGGACGGAACGCGGACAAGAGAGCATGGATCATACTGGCGCCTGCGGGGGGCAAGCAAGAAGTTTCGTGCCGGCGCGGGGGAGGAACGCTAAGCCGCAAGCGGCGAACCGACTGGGCCAGCCGCGTGCGGCTTTGCGTTCCTCCCCCGCGCCGTGAGCCCACCTTCTTACGTAGAAAGGGGGAGAGCAACCTCGGCACCAGAGTAACCATCCGATGACCACCGCCCCGCGCATCCTCGTCCTGTCCGCGTCGGTCGGCGCCGGCCATCTGCGCGCCGCCCAGGCCGTCGAGCTGGCCGCGCGCGAGATCGTCCCCCACGCCACCGTGCGCAACCTCGACGTGCTCCAGCTCACCAACCGGGGCTTCCGCCAGGTCTACGGCAAGCTCTACCTCGACCTCGTCAACAAGGCCCCGCACGTGCTCGGCTACTTCTACGACCTGCTCGACCGCCCGCGCCGGGCCGGCAGTTTCCGCGACCGCCTGCGTCTGGTGCTCGAAAAGCTCAACTTCCGCCTCCTCATCCGCCTGCTCCTCGACGAGCCCTGGGACCTGTTCCTCAACACCCACTTCCTACCCGCCGAGATCATCGCCTCGCTGCGGCGCGACGGCAGGCTGCGCACGCCCTCCGTGACCGCCACTACCGACTTCGAGACGCATCGCCTCTGGGTCAACCGGCCTTGCGACCATTACTTCACCGCCACCGAGGAAGGGGCCCGCTACCTGCACTCGTGGGGCGTCCCGCCCGGTGCCACCACCGTCACCGGCATTCCCATCCACCCCGTTTTCGCCAGGCCGAAACCGCGGGCGGAGTGCCTGGCGCGCAACGGCCTCGTCGGCGACCGCCCCATCGTCCTGCAACTCGCGGGCGGGTTCGGCGTCGGGCCGATCGCGCGGATCTACCAGTCGCTTCTCTCGGTGGAACGGCCGCTGGAAGTGGTGGTCGTCGCCGGGCGCAACGCCGCTGTGCAGGCGCAGCTCAACAAGTTGACGCCGCCGCCGCGGCACCGCGTCAAGGTGCTGGGCTTCACCGATCAGATCGACGAGCTGATGGCGGTGGCCGACCTGGTGGTGTCGAAGCCGGGCGGGCTGACGACTTCGGAGGTGCTGGCGCGCGGGGCCGTCATGGTGGTGGTCAACCCGATCCCCGGCCAGGAGACGCGCAACGCCGACTTCCTGCTCGAGAGCGGCGTGGCGATCAAGGCGAACAACATCGCGACGCTCGGCTACAAGGTCGGGGCGCTCCTCGATGATGAAAAGCGGTTGAGCGCGCTGCGCGCCAACGCGGTTCGCGTGGGCAGGCCAAGAGCGGCGTACGAGGTGGTGGAGCGGTCGCTGAAGCTGATCGCGCCGCCGGCCGCCCCTTGACACCCGGCGCTCGCCCGCGATCATGAGAGCAGCGCCATCCGCGAAATATGCCCGCAACCAGGCAACCTCATGGAACGCCACCCGTCGCTCTGCGAGCTCGCTCCCCGCTGGCGGGAAGGTTCCGGCGCGCTGGTCGAGAAGGTGGTGGCGGAAATCGCCGCCGACCTCACCGCGGAGGGGCCGCCGGCCTGCGAGCCCCTCCGGCAGCGCTTGCGCGCCGCCTCCGCGCAGCTCGTGGCGGCCTGTCGCGATTGGCTCGCGGCGGTCGGCTGCTGGGAGCGCGCCGCCGCCCTTCCCGCCGCCGAACCGGCGTTGACGGCGGCGCTCGCCGAGCTCCCGTTGCCCGACGCCTTCTTGCCCTCCCCAGCCCACGTCAGCCCGTGGGCCTGGGCCCTGCCGGCGGGCCTGAGCGCCCTGGCGGGGGCGCTCGGGCTGGCCCAGCTCAACCACTGGTACAGCCCACAGGGCGCCGAGCTTTTCACGCCCGCCGTGGCCGCTGGCAGCAGCATCTTCCTGGTCGGCGCCCTCGGCGCGGTCGCCCTGGTCTACGCGCTGCGCCCCCGCGCGCCAACCCCTTCCCTCGAGGAGCAGCGCACGCGCCTCCGCAACCACCTGGCCCCCCTGCTGCGTCAGCACGCCGACTTCGTCCTCGCCTGCTCCGCCTCTGCGCCCCAAAGCGAGGCGCCCCCGACACCGAGCGCCAACGCCGGGCCCTCCCCTGAGGTGCTGGCCGCCCTCGATGCTCTTCGCACCGCCTGCGAAACAACGCCCGCTTCAACCGAGCACGTCCGCGACGCCGCCGGGGCGCTATTCCAGCGCCTCCGCGAGGAGGGCTACGCCTGGCACGTCGTCGAGCGCGGCGCCCCTTACGCCGACGCGATGACGCACTCCTTCGACCGCTTCGCCCTGATCGCCCCCGGCCAGCCGGTCGAGACGTTGCGCCCCGCCATTCTCTACCGCGGCGAGCCCGTCGTCCGCGGCCTGCTGCGCCGCCTCCTCTCCTGAATCGCTTCCTGCGCCCAAGGGACCACTCCCCATGACCGTTCTCCCGGCCGGACTGAAAGAGATCGATCCGATCGGCTACGTCGGCATCGACTTCGGCACCAGCAACTCCCACTTCGCCTACTGCGACGTGAAGGCCCTCCAGGCCGAGCCGATCCGCCTGGGCGGCGCCTCGTCGCAGGCCACCTGCGTCCTGTGGAAGCGACCTTGCCTGGGCGAGAACGAAGTCGTCGCCTACGGGACGCAGGCCCTCCAGGAGTGGTCGGTCCTCAACGAGGACGAACGCGCGCTGCACGTCCTGGCCGCCGGCTTCAAGCCAGACCTCGTCGCCTCGGAGGCGGCCCGCCGCAGCGCCCTGGCCTTCCTGCGCAAGGCCTACCTCGAAATGACGGAGGGGGGCCTGGTCAAGGGGATCGGCGCGACGGCCGGCGTTCCTGTCGTCATCGGCGTGCCGGCGGAGATCGGCGAGGAACACGTGGCCGTGACGGGCCAGCTCGCCCGCGAGGCGGGCTTCGGCAGCGTGACGTGCGTGGCCGAGCCGCTCGGCGCCCTCGCCTACCACCTCGCCAACAACGACCTCAACCTGCAAGCGGCGCGCGAGGGCGTCGTGGTGGTCGATTTCGGCGGCGGTACGCTCGACGTGGCCGTGGTCGATGACACCGGCCTGCGCCAGCCCTGGGGCGAGCCGCTGCTGGGCGGGCGGCTGTTCGACGATCTCTTCTATCAGTGGCTGCTCGATCAGAGCCCAGGCCTGACGGTCAAGCCGCACGACTGGCTCTACGTCTGGACGTCGAGTTGCCGGGCCCTCAAGGAGGCGTTCTCGCGCCACTGGGCGCAGATGGGCCCGGGGAGCAAGTTCCAGTTCATGGTGCCGCTCGTCGATCGGCTCGTGCCGTTCAAGAACGCCACGGTCGCGGAATTCGAGCGCCGCGCTCAGCACTACCAGCCCAGCCGCGAGGCCCGCGCTCACTTCCACGAGGTGGGGGGCGACCTGGCGCAGCTCGGCCTCTCCCCCATCAACCTGTTCGAGTGGGCCCGGGCCGTCCTCAATGCGGGCGCGAGCGGGCTGACGTTCCGCCGCGTGCTGTTGACGGGCGGCAGCTCCGACTGGCCGTTCATGCGCCCGCTGGCGGCCGAGGCGTTCGGAGTACGTCCCGAGAACGTCCTGCGCTCCAAGCAGCCCGAGCTCACCATCGGCTCGGGCCTGGCCCTCTACCACGCCTTGCAGCGCCGGCTGGAGAAGACGCGCCACCTGCTGCGCGGTCACAAGCCGACGCGCCGGCAGCAGTTCGAGCAGGCCCTGGACGAGCGCCTCGACAACTTCGTCACCGAGGTGCCCCAGGCCGCCCTGGCCCCGCTGATGGCCGAGGTCGAGCCGCTCTTCCTGAACTGGTACAACGAGGGTGGGTCACTCGACGAGGTCGAGAAGCAGGTCGAGCAAGTGTGCCAGGCGGCGGGGCCCGCGCTGGACGCGCTGCTCAAGCGCGAGGCGGAGTTGCTGGGCCGCGACGTCCTGGCCCTGATGCGCCACCACCTGCGCCAGTGGCTCGCGGAGCACGCCATCGAGCGCGACGTGAACGCCTTCCTGCCTGCCGAACTGGGCGACGCAGTCAAGGGGGCGGGCGTTGGGCAGGGCGTGACGGGACAGGTCGCCGAGCCGCTGGCGCTGGCCTTCTCCGGGGCGCTGGCGGCGCTCGTGGTGACGGTGACGCTCGTCCTCAAGGCGGCGATCCTCGGGACCATGCTGCCCCTCTTGCTCAACCCGATCGGGATCGTGATTGGGCTGATCGGCGCGGCCGCCGCCGTGGTCGGGCTGGGCGGCGCGCACCACATCATCAAGGCCCATCGTTGGGGCAACTGGCCCTTCAAGGGCGACCTCCGCGCCATGTGGGCCGTCCTGTCGGAGGCAAGGCTGCGCCAGAAGCTGGCCGAGAGCAAGGACGCGGCGACCGCTCAGTTGTCGAGCGACCTGCGCCAGGCGCTCGCCGCCATGCGCCGGCAGGCGGTCGAGCAGTTCGATCGCGTGATCGACGAGGTGATCGACGACCTGCGGGTGCTGGAGCAGTTGCGGGGGCGTGGGGCGTGAGGTTGCTCACCCGCGCCTCGGCCGCGCCTGGATGTCGAACAGCCCGAAGACGTCGTCCTCCGTCAGCCCAGCGCTGGTCCCTGCCACCCTGTTCTCTCCTCTTCCCTGCTCCGATTTCCCTCGCCCGAGCCCGTGACGGGTTGCTTCTTCTGAAGACCGGGCCGGCTGGCCTGCCCCTTTTTCTTCAAAATCGTCACGCCGCCGAGCTCTCCGCGCGCGTTTGCAGGAAAAGTTGGAAAAGTTTGTCCAGTTGCGCGCGCGAAATGCGATTTAGATAGTCAGGGCGTTCGACACGTTCGATGAAAGAACGCTCGAAGCGAGAGGAACGTTCACGACCTCATTGAGATTGCTCGCATGAACGACCAGGCCAGGAACCAGGACCTCGCGTGGGAATTGCTGATTGCCCAACTACAAGCGGCCCCGCCCGATGCAGACCTGTGGACCGCGGCGCACGGGCGCATCGCCGCCTACGTGGCGGCGATGCGCGTGGAGGGCCTGTCGTCCACCGACAGGGAGGACGTGGTCCAGTGCGCCCTCATGGGCCTGCTCGAGGCCCTCGCTACCCTCGATCCCGCGAAAGGGCCCGTCGCCGCCTACGTCAAGCGGATCATTCGCTCCGCGGTGTGCGATCACTTCCGCAAGGAGAAGGCCGGGGCCGCCCTGCTGAAGGCCCTGGCGGAGAACCTCGAGGACGAGCCGGCCCCGGCCGCCGGAGGTAGTTTCCTCTCGGACCTGGAAGCGCAGATGGGGCAACTCCCGGAGGAGGAACAGCGCCTCCTGCGGATGCGCTTCTGGGACGGGCTGCCCCTCGGGAAGATCGCGGAGGCCATGAACAAGACGGACGGCTCGACGAGGATGCAACTGTCTCGGCTGCTGGCCAAGTTGAGGGGGCGCCTTCTGGCCTGAGGCCGCGCGCCTTGTCTGGCGCGACGAGTGGCGCGGCCCCTCGCGCGGGGACGCGGCGAGCCCCGTCGTGAGCGCGCAGGGCACTCGGGGGCGGAGAGCGAAAACCGTGGCCTGGTCGGGGCTACGGCTTCTTGGGCTTCTCGCGGAGCTCCCAGAGCTGGATGGTCCTCTGGTTGACCGTCGCCAGCAGCTTGCCATCCGGCGACAGCGCCCCGTGGCGGTGGTCTTGCGCTTTAGCCCGGCGCGGATCGACCGAGCCGCGCAGCCGGCCGCCGACGAGCTCCCACCACACGATCGCGTCGCCGAGGGCTCTGCCGCTGACGACAAGCGTTCCGCCGTCCGGCGTGAAATGCACGGACCGGGCCTGCCTCAGATCCACGTTCGCGGTGAGATCGACCCGGGCCTCGCGGTCAGCCGTCGCCCGATCCCACACGTTGAGGACGCCGTCCTCGCCGACCGTCGCGACCTGCTTCCCGTCGGGCCGGAAGGCCATACCGAAGCCGGCCGCTTTCTGGGCGTCGAAGAGGTGCAAGAGCTTGCGCTTGCCCAGGTCCCAAATGCCCAACTTTCCCTTCGCGCAGGAGGTCGCCAGCCACTTGCCGTCCCTGGACACCACCACGCGCAGCACGTCCTTCTGGCCGGACAGGACGGCGACCTCCTTGCCCGTCTGCAGGTCGTACAGCGCCACCGAGGCGTCGCCGGCGGTTACGACCAGCGTCTTGCCGTCCGGGCAGACACAGCCCTTATGGCCACGCTGCGCGGGCTTCGGCCTGATGAGCAGGCGGCGCTTGCCCGTCTTGATGTCCCAGACCTCAATGTAGGTCAGGCCCTCTTGGGCGGGCAGAGGGCCGCTGCTGGCGCAGCAGGACACCAGGGTCTTGCCGTCGGGTGTGAAGGCGAGCAGGTAACCGGGCGAGGGTGTCTCCAAGCGGAACTTGGCCTTCTCCTTGCCCGTCTTCACGTCCCACAGCCGGACGTAGGCCCCCGCGCCGGGGCGGTCGTTGTCGCTGGCGACGCTCGCCAGCGTCTTGCCGTCCGGGGAAAACGCCACTTGGTTGACACTCCCGCTGGGGGCCTTGAACTCGATTTCTCGCAGCACCTGCCCCTCGGCCGGGCTCGGGCCGAGTAGTGACAGCGCCGCCCCAAGAAACAGGCGGGCGCCCACGGCTCCGGCCATCCCTCGCAGCCCCCTCGGGCGGCTGAGGCGAACTCTCGGCCAGCACGCAGGCTGGGACACAATCTCTCTGGGGCCTGTCATCGCAAAACGCATCCCACTCCCTCCCAATGCGAACTCGGGGGGCCGCTCGGTCACCCCCGAGCGCTCGTCCAGCGCATCTGCTTGCACAACGGGCATCGGATGATAGACGGCGTCAGGTTCCAACCGTCTGCGTCAGGGGCGCGGACATGCTGCTGGCGTAATCGACGTCGCCGTTGTAGACCGCCCTGATCTGATGGCTGCCCGAGGCCAGCGCCGACGTGGTGAAGCTGGCCGTACTCCCCATCATCCCGGGCGTCAGGGTGATGGTGCCCAGCAGGACGTCCCCGTCGTAGAAGCTGACCGTCCCCGTCGGTGCCCCGCCCATCATGCCGGAGACCATCGCCGTGAAGGTGACCGCCTGCCCGGGCGCCGAGTAGTTCTGGCTGGAGGAGGCCCACGTCATCGTCGCCGCCTGCTGCACCGCCTGCGTCAGCGGCGTGGGCGGACGGCAAAAACCGTGGCCTGGTCGGGGCTCACGGCTTCTTGGGCTTCTCGCGGAGGTCCCAGAGTTGCAGGGTCGCGTTGTTCATCCCCGCGACGAGCTTGCCGTCGGGGGACAGCGCCGCGCCGCGCAGGTTGACGGACGGGGCGGAGCGAGGCGCGTTGAGGTCGCCGCGCAGCCGCCCGCCGGCGATCTCCCACCAGCCGACGCCCGACCGACGCACCTGGCCGGCCAGCACGAGGGCGTCGCCGGCGGGGGTGAAGCGGAGCATGGTGATCTCCCCGACGCGCCCGCCCAGGTCGCGGCGGACCTCCCGGCCACCCGTGGCCCGGTCCCAGACGTTGAGGACGACGTCGTCGCCGATGGAGGCGACCCGCTTGCCGTCGGGGCTGATGGCCAGCGCGGTCACCCCGCGCTTCTGGGCGTCGAAGAGGTGGAGGAGCTTGCGCTTGCCCAGGTCCCAGATGCCCAACTTGCCCTTGCTGCAGCCCGTGGCAAGCCACTTGCCGTCCCGGGAGAGGGCGAGCAGGTTCGCGCCGTTGTGGCCGGCGAGGACGGCGAGCTCCTTGCCCGTCTGGAGGTCGTACAGCGCCGCCGAGGCGTCGCGGGCGGTGACCACCAGAACCCTGCCGTCGCCACCGATGGCGCCCCGAGAGCCGCGCCCGCTAGTCTTGATGGCCAAGCGTCGCTTGCCGGCCTTGACGTCCCAGACCTCGATCATCGTGAAGCCGGGGGCTGTCGTGCTCGGGCTTTGCCCACAGGAGGAGACGAGCGACTTTCCGTCGGGGGTGAACGCCAGCAGGGACCCGCAGTGAGGGGCCTGGAGACGGAGCAGGGCCTTTTCCTTACCCGTCTCGACATCCCACAGTCGGACATGAGGGAACTTCCCTGCGTGGTTGATCCCGATGCTGGCCAACGTTTTGCCGTCGGGCGAGAAGGCGACTTGCCGCACGTCGCCGTGGGGCTTGGTGAAGGTCGTCTCGCGCAACACCTGCCCTTCGGCCGGGCTGGGGGCAAGCAGAGACAGCGCCGCGCTGAGGAACAGGGTAGCACTCACGGCGGGGGGCACCCCTCCCAACCTTCGGGGGCGAGCCCACGGAGAGTCGGGAGTCGGGAGCGAGACATTCCTCGGGCCTCTGACCGACACATTCATCCCACTGTCTCCGAAAGCGAAGCCAGGCAGCGGCCCTGGGTGTCTCCCGATGGCTTGCCCGGCCTTTCTACTTGCACCAGGTGGCACATCCGATGCTCGCTGGCGTCAGGCCCCAACGGTCTGCGTCAGGGGGGAGGACGTGCTTCCGAGGAAGGTGTCGTCCCCGCTGTAGACCGCCGTGATCTGATGGCTGCCCGAGGCCAGCGCCGACGTGGTGAAGCTCGCGGTGGTCCCCATCATTCCGGGCGTCAGGGTGATGGTGCCCAGCAGGACGTCCCCGTCGTAGAAGCTGACCGTCCCCGTCGGTGCCCCGCCCATCATGCCGGAGACCATCGCCGTGAAGGTGACCGCCTGCCCCGGCGCCGAGTAGTTCTGGCTGGAGGAGGCCCACGTCATCGTCACCGCCTGCTGCACCGCCTGCGTTAGCGGCGTGGACGTGCTGGCGACGTACGTGTCGTCACCGTTGTAGATGGCCGTGATCTGGTGATCTCCCAGCGCCAGGGACGACGTGGTGAAGCTGGCCGTACTCCCCATCATGCCGGGCGT
>JBBSEZ010000104.1:0-24910 GCA_038239195.1 Gemmatales bacterium | reverse complement strand
GGGGCCCCCGCGGGGGGGGCTCGGGGACCCCCCGGGGGGGGTTACCCCCCCCCCGGGGTTTGGTGGGGCCCCCGTGGTGGGGGGCGTGTGCGCGCGCGGGGCCCCCCCAAACGGCAAGCTCGTTCAGCCCAGTAAGCGCGGCATCAGTTCGCACCCCTTCTCGAACACCACGTCGCTCCGCGCTGCCACGTCCTCGTCGTACGCCTCCTGCCCCTTCGAAACGATCCCCGTCCCCGCCAGCGCGAACGGCACCGCCCCGTAGGCGTGCGCGCGCGTCCGCAGCGTCGTGCGGTGATCCGGCTCGACGAGGATGCGCCACTCCCCATGCGCCGGCAGCGCCTCCAACAGCGGGCCGACCACGTGCCGATCGATCTGCTCCAGCGCCTTGACCTTCTCGTCGGCCCGCCCCTCGTGCGAGGCCTCGTCGGGCGCTTCGACGTGGACGCACACGAGATCGTGTTCGGCGAGGGCGGCGACGGCATACCGCCCCTTGGCGGCGTAATCGGTGTCGAGGTAGCCGGTCGCCCCGGGCACGTCGATGCGCTTCCAGCCGAGCAGCGTGCCGACGCCGCGCACCAGATCGACCGCGCTGACGATCGCCCCGCGCTTGCCGTACACGTCGAGGAACGGCCGCAGGGCCGGCGCCTTCCCCTGCCCCCACAGCCAGACCTGCGTGGCGGGGCGCTTGCCGGCGGCCCGGCGCGCCCGGTTGCCCGGATGATCGGCCAGCACCGCCTTGCTGCGCTCCATCAGCTCGATCAGCAGGCCCCCCCCCGGTCCCGCCGGCAGGTAGTCCGCCACGGGCCGATCGGGAATGTCGTGCGGCGGCTGCGTCCGCGTCTGGGCGCTGAAGGGGACGGCGCCCTCGCCCTTGCGGCTGACGAGGAGGTGGCGATACTGCACGCCCGCGTGCAGCTCGATGCCCACCCGCCCCGCCTGCCTGCCGTCGCCGGAGGGGGCGCTGTCGCCAAACGCTCCTCGCAGCGCCGCGATGAGCTCCCGCGCCTCCTCGCTGCTCACGTGGCCGGCGGTGAAGTCGCGCATGCGGCCGTCCTCGACCGTGACGAGGTTACAGCGCACGGCCCAGTCGTCGGGCCCGAGCGCGACGCCCATCGCGGCGGCTTCGAGGGGGGCCCGGCCCGTGTAGTAAATGAGCGGGTCGTAGCCGAACAGGCTGAGCGTGGCGACGTCGCTCGCCGGCGTCAACGTCGGCGGCACGTTGTCAGCCCGTCCGACGATGCCCATGCGGGCGATGCGGTCCATGCTCGGCACGTGGGCGGCCTGCAACGGCGTCTTGCCGCCCAGCGACTCCTGCGGCTCGTCGGCGCAGCCATCGGGAATGACGATGACGTATTTCATGCAAGCAACCCTGCGCGGGCCAAGGAGAGCGTCCGGTCACGTTCCTCTAGTTTCGCGACTGGGGGAGGCATCGGCAATCGCGCCGGTCCTTGCCCCCCTCCCAGCGAGCCGCCCGAACACGTAGAATCCGCCTGGACGACTCTTCGCGCGTGGAGACTGCCGTGAACGGAATCCCTCCCTCGATCGTAACCCTGGGCCCCGCGCCCGCGGACTTCTACCCCTCCTCTGACGGGGAACCGATGGCCGAGACCGAGGCCCACCTCTTGGCCATGCTCTGGCTGATCGCCACGCTGCGGCTGCGCTACGAGGATCGCCCGACGGTCTTCGTGGTCGGCAACGTCTTCTTCTACTACGAGGAAGGCAACCCCCTCGCCCGCAAGGCGCCGGACGTGATGGTGGTCAAGGGCGTCGAGCCGCGCGACCATCGGCTGTCGTTCAAGACCTGGGAAGAAGGCGCGGTCCCCTGCGCCATCTTCGAGCTCACGTCCCCGAGCACGGCCGAGGAAGATCGCTCGGAGAAGTTCGACCTGTATCAGCGGCTGGGCATCAAGGAATACTTCCTCTTCGACCCGCTCGACCAATACCTCGAGCCGAGGCTGCAAGGCTACGTCCTCATGCCGGGTGGGACGTACGAGCCCTTGATGCAGGCGGCCGATGGCAGCGTGTTCAGCAATCAGTTGCAGCTGCGGCTGCGGCCGGAGGGCCGGGAGCTCGCGCTCTACGACGCCGTCACCCAGAAGCGCCTCCCCACCCCGCCGGAAACGCATCGCCTCTGGCGCGAGACGCAGGCCCAGCTAGAGGCCGCGAACCGCGTCATCGAAGAGGAACACCAACGCGCCGACGAGGCCGAGCGGTTGGCTGCCCACGAGCGCAAGCGGGCCGACGAGGCCGAGCGGTTGGCCGCCGACGAGCACAAACGGGCCGAAGAGGCACAAAGGGTGGCCGCCGAAGCCAGCAGGCTGGCCACCGAAGCCAACAGGTTGGCCACCGAAGAACACAAACGCGCCGACGAGGCCGAGCGCCTGGCCGCCGCCGAGCGCAAACGCGCGGACGAGGCGGTCGCCGAACTGGCTCGGTTCCGCGCCCTGTTGGCGCCCCCGGACGAGGGCACCTCAAGCTGACGCCCCGTCGCCCCCCGGATAATGATACAGTCGCCGCCGCAACAACTCCGCCCCGCCCCCCTCCCCGGCGGGCCGCTCGAAGTGCCACTCCCGGCCCGTCGGCATCAGTTCCTCGCCCACCGGCCACGGCCGGAAAGGGTTGCCGCCCAGCAGCCCGATGAGCTTCCCGCTGTTCATGCTCACGTTCCCGGCCCGCGGCGGCATCGGCCCCGCCTCGCGGCGCGGACAGCCGAAGAGCAACCGTGGGTCGTAGCCTCCTACCCGATTGACGATCTGGGCGATCTCGTAAAGCGCCAGCGCCCGTGGCCCGCCGAGATGATAGGGCCCCGCCGCGTCGCTCGCCAGGAACTGCTCGAAGGCCCGATCGAGGTCGTCGGTGTAGGTGCAGGAGCGCACCTCGTCGAAGTAGAGGGTGGCCGGTCGGCCGGCGCGGAACCGCGACTGAATCCAGTCAATGGCGCCGGCGTGGGCATTGAAGCTCGGGCCCATCGGCAGGGAAATGCGCAGGATGGCCGCCTCGGGACACAGCCCGCGCACCACGCCCTCGCCCTCCGCCATCGTCTTGCCGTAGACCGTCACCGGATCGGCCGCGTCCGTCTCGACGTACCCCCCGGCGCCCGCGCCCGAGAAGACGAGGTCCGACGACAGATGGACCAGTCGGGCCCCGTGCGCCCGCGCCAACGTGGCAAGGCAGTCGGCGCTCGCCACGTTGCTCCGCCACGCCATCGCCGGGTCGAGCTCGCACGGCTTCAAGGCGCAGTTGCCGGCGCAATTGAGCACCGCCCGGAACCGATGGACAGCGAAGAGGGCGCGCAGCCCTTCCGCGTCTTCGGCCTCGAGCGGCACGATCCCCGCGCCGACGAGCGGCCTGGTCTGGCGCGGGCGGATGCCGATCACCTGCCCCGGATGGCGGCGCTGGAAGTAGTTGAACGCGCTGTAACCGGCGACGCCGGATATGCCGGTGATGAGCAGAGGCAAGGGGAAGGGAGGGGAGAGCATGAGAACGTACAGGCGGAGGGAGAGACGTGGGCCCGGACGGCCCCAGGCGAAGTGCCGAGGGCGGGACTCGAACCCGCACGCCCTTTCGGGCAGTGGCTCCTAAGACCACCGTGTATACCGTTCCACCACCCCGGCGCAAACAGCAAAGGAGCGAGCGCCTCCCGGAAGGCGTTCGCTCCCTTTCAGTCTACGCCAGGCCCAGGGCCCGTCAACCCCGCCCGGGGCTTGTCTCAGCGCCCGCGCACCTTCTCCGAGAGCTGGCTGATGGTGCGGTTGACCACCTCCAGCTCGCGCTCGATCTCTTCGATCTGGCGCACCGTCTCCCAGCGGAACTCCTGCTCGAGGCTTGCCTGGAGCGCGGCGAGCTCCTGGTAGAGCAGGTGGCAATAGTCGAACCCCTGCGACAGCTTCCAGGCCTCGGGGCTGTAGACGGCCTTGAGGTCCCAGTGTCCGTCGTCGGTGCGCCGCTCCACCGTGACGTAGTCGAGAACGTAATTGATCGGCGCCCCGCCAGTCTTGCGCGACATGCCCTCGGTCGTCAGCCAGTAGCGCGTGTTGTCCGTCTCGAGCTTGAGCTCCAACTTGCCCCAGGGCTCGGCGACCTGATGGATGGTGGGCAAGGTCCGCAGAATGTTCAGGTCGGGTCGGATGGTTGTTGTCATGGTCCGCTCACTCTGCTGGGCGGACCGGCCTTGCCGGTCCCGCAAGCCTCTTGGTCAGCGTGTCCCGAAGGGGGTTGATTTCTTCCATGCAGTTTGCGTGCCACGCCTGGAAGGGAAAGGCCCCCGCGCTCGCCATCGGCCGATCTCTCAGCGTGGGAAGCGGTTGCGGCACCGCCCGCCATCGCGCGCTCCTTCGACGGGGGCAAGGTTACCGCGCCCGGTGTTGCGAAAGATTATCGGGGCTGACGTCCCGCTAACGCGGGCGAGCTCGCGGAAGGGAGGAAAAACTGACGCCGCGAGGCGGCGCGTGCCGAACTAACGAGAGGGGGAATGGTCAATCCGCGCAGGGCCTGCAAGCACGAGCCGGGAGACACACACATGGATGGGCTACGCTGGGTGGCGGGCGAAGGGCTGACACCGCGGTCCCCTTGCAGCCGATGCCGCGCCACGGGTTGCCCGTGGGACCGCATCGGCGACAGCCCGGTCTGCCCCGACTGTCAGGAGATGCTGGCGCAGGGCGAGGGCGAACCGCTCGTCGAGCGCCTCCGCCCGCGCAGCTGCATCCTGTGCCCGCACACCGGCACGGTCCCCTACCTCACCTACCCGCTGCGGGCGCAGGGCCCGCTCGAGATCGACCTCTGCCCGGAACACTTCCGCGGGCTGCTCGGCCGCAAGCTCGACCGCTATGCCTTCCGCCGTCTGTCGCGCCAGCTGCAAGCCCTGGAGCTCAACGCCCATCAAGTGTTCCTGCTTCACGAGGCGTTCTACGACGACAACGGCCATCCCCTCCAACCCGTCCGGGAGGCGTGAGAACGGGCGCGAACTACTTCCGTCTCCCCGCCGAGCTTCCGCCCTCCCCCGACCGCATGTCGAGGGAACTGCCCGGCCGAGGAATGCTGGTCAGGGTCGAAGGGCTGCTCGGCCTGGGCATGCCGGTCGAACTGCCCGGGCGGAGCAGGCTGGCCGAACTGGAAGGCTTCGTGAACACCGAGCCCGGGCGGAAGGCGCCGTTGTCGGTGGCCTGCATCAGCCCGCCAGGGCAGAAGCGCCGAAGCGGGGCGACCACCAGCAACGGGATCTGATAGCGGTCCGCCGGGCGCTTGGCCAGCATCCTCTGAAGGATGTGGTCGAGCTCTGCCGGCACGTCGGGCCGCGCTCCGCGGACGGAGGGCGGGGGCGCCTCCTGGTGCTGGAGCAACTTCTGCATCAGGGTGCCCGGGAAAGGCGGCTGGGCCGTCAGCAAGAAATAGAGCGTACACCCGAGGCTGTAGATGTCGGCCCGCGTGTCCACGAGGGTGGGGTCGCGCGCCTGTTCGGGAGCGATGTAATCGGCGGTGCCGATCAGGAGCCCCTTCTCGGCCGCCAACTCGAGCGCCGACGCGGCCACGACCCGATACGGGCCGCTGCGCAGCCCTTTTCCATTCGTCTCGGGCCTCTTCTCGACCGGCTCGCGCAGACAGCGCGCCAGCCCCCAGTCGATGATCTTCACCACGGGCCCTGGGCCGCGCTGCGGCACAGCGCCCGGCGCCGCCGGCAGGGGCGGGTTGATCAGGAACAGGTTGGCCGGCTTCACGTCCCGGTGGACGAGCCCGACCTGGTGCGCGTGCTGCAAGCCCTGGGCGACCTGCCGCGCATACTCGCAGGCCATCTCGACCGGCAGAGGGCCGACCTGCTCCACGAACTTGTACAGGTCCATCCCCTCGACGAGCTCCATGGCGAAGTAGTGGAGCTCGCCGTCCTGATGCGCGTCGTAGGTCTTGATGATGTTGGGGTGCGACAGGCACGTGACCGCCTGGAGCTCGCGCTGGAACTGGCGCACGGCATCGGAGCTGCCGGCGAGGTGCGGGTGCAGCACCTTGAGCGCGACGACGCGGCCCTTGATGGTGTCCCACGCCTTGAAGACCTCGCTGACTCCCCCCTCGCCGAGACGGTCCAGCATCTGGTAGGGCCCGACCGTGAGCTCGTCCCAGCGCCCCGCCAGCAGGAGCTGGAGCTGATAGGCCGTCAACCAGTCGATCTCGACGAGGTGCTCGCCCAGCCGTTCGGGGCTCGAGAAGTGAGGCCCCAGTTCGCGCACGACCTCTCCGGCTTGCTCGGGCGTGAGGAGTTGCGCCCGGCGAAGGACGGAGAGCAAAGTTTCGAGAGTGTCGATCGACATGGAGGAGGCCCGAGGCCCATCCAGCGATGGTAGGTGGGCCCGAGTCCGCAGGGCCCGCTGCACCGCGCCTTCCAAGTCTGGCACGGCAACAGGAACTCTAGCTCACGTTTCCCGCGCGTGCCCGCGCCGTACCCAGTTGTGTAGCAGCGACGCGCTCCGCTATCGCGTCGCGGCTACACGAGCGCCTGACGAACGAGGCGTCGTGGGCCGCTCGATCTTTCCCCACAATGGACAGGACGGCACGGCCCGGCCGTAGGCCCCTCGCCGGGCCGTGCCTGACCCTCAGGGTTGCTTGTCGGGAGGCGGCGTCACGGTGCCTGCCATCGCTGCCTTGATCTCGCCCAGGGCCAAGAACACGTAGTCCACCTGGTCCGGGGTCAGCAGGCCAGCCTTGAGGAGCCTCGTGTCGCGTTCGGAGATCTCGGCGATCTCTCCGGCCCCCGCCTTCTTTTTCCCGACCTGGATCAGTTCCCCCATCTCGATCATCTCGCCCTCCAGGGCGTTCAAGCGACGGACCTTGGGGGCCTCCTGTGTCAAGAGTTCGACCTCCTGGGAATCGACCTTGGCAATGATGTCGCCCATCAACAGCCGGACCTTGTCCGAAAGCCCCGGCGCTTTCACGTGGGCCACCATGCTGCGCTTGGCGATGCTGGCCTCATCGAACACCATCTTCTCACCGTCCGCGGCAATCCTGCCGGCCTTGTGGAGGTGATAGACCATCCTCTCCAGGGCATGCACGTCGTCGAAAGAATCCTTGATCCCCCCGAACTCGCCGCGCTGCACCGCCACCATGTAGTCGTCGTGCGCCCGCACCACCGCGCGTTTCAGCACCTTGGCCTCGGCGCCCACGAGATTCAAGTTGTTCACGGCGCCGGTGAGGTCCGCGAACGCCTGCTCGGGCTCGATCCTGACGATCGGCGGCCCTTTCTCTTCGCCCTGACCGTTCCCGATGCCCTCGACGGGGAGGGCGGTCACGGCCGGCAGCGTACGGTCCTCCAGGGCCTCAAGGGTGGGGAGGGCCCGGGGGCGCTTCGCCGGGGGGTTGGTGTGCTTGCGGGTGAACAGCGAGAACATCACGGCCTCCTGAAGAGTGTGCCCGGCCTGCGTTGCCGAGTTTCGCGTAGGGGGGGGCGATAGGAGAGTAGGCTCGCGCCGCGGGGGCGGGCGAGCAGGATCAATCTGACCTCACGGACTTTTTTTCAACGACCCGCTCACAGGCCAAGAAGCTGTGATCGGCTGTTCGGGATAGCCCTCTCTTTCCGTTGAAAACCCGAGGGGCGTGCGGCGCCGTTCGCTTCTGAGCGGGTCGTTGAAAGGATAAGCTCGGCCCTGCGCACCAGTTCCCCGCGGGGCGCTGCGGGGAGTAACGACCTCGGATGGCTGAACCGCCGCGCCTGGGCCGGCGGGCTGGGGGGAGGCGAGATCGGGTACTCCCGCAGGTTCCCTATCTCAAGAATGCGCGGCGCGTGACAGCAACAGGGAAAAAGGTGGAAAGAGCGACGGGGTGGTGGAGAGTTGGCCGAGGGGCGGACTGTGGCCATGCGCCGAGGCGTGCCCCGGCCCACAGCCCGTACGCCGGAGGCCTGGCGGGGGGCTCATTCGGCCAGCAGTTCCCCCATCTCCTCCCGCAGGCGGCGCAGGACGCGCGACCGGGCCTGGCGGATGGCGTCGGGGGTGACCCCCAGTTCCGCGGCCAGGTCGGCGGTGGCGCGCCCCTCGGCGACGGTGAGCCAGAAGGCCTGCCAGGTGCGCTCCTCGAACTCGCCGCGCACCTGCTCCAGCGCCCGCACGTAGAGGCGATCGACCTCGGGCGCCTCCTCCGGCAGCGGGCTGCCCAGCGGGTCGGCGACCTCCTGGAGGCGCGCCCAGGCGTCCGAGCCGCCCTGGGCGCGGGCCTGGCCGCTGTTGCGGCGGAAGTGGGCCAGCACCGCGTTGCGCGCGATGGCCCGCAGCCAGCCGCGGAAGCTGTCGCCGGGCCGGTCGCGGCGGAAGCCGGCCAGATGGGCCGCCGCCGAGGCGAACACCTCCTGCGCCGCGTCCTCGGCGTCCTCGGCGCCCAGCCCGGCCCGCCCGCACCACAGCCGGACCAGCGGCCCGTACAGCGACACGATCGAGGACCACGCCCCCCCGTCGTTGGCGCGAGCCCGCTCCAGGAGGCTCAGCGACGTCGGTTGTGCCGGCCCCAGGGGGGAGGGACGGTCAGCAGGCTTCTCGGCCATGGCGCCCTCCAGGACAAGGGAGGCAGGCGCTGTCACGCGCGCCGCATTACAGGTAGTATAGGACGGCCGCGGGCGCCACCCACCTCGGGGGCCGGGCGCGTCCCGCGCCTGCGCCCGTTCGAGCGAGGAGGCGGTCATGGCGGGGCCTTGCGTCGAGGAAGAGGGCCTGCGGGCCTACCTGTTGGGGGAGCTGCCCGCGGAACGGGCCGAGGCCGTCGCCCGCCACCTGGCGAACTGCCCCGGTTGCGAGGCGTCCGCCGCCCGCCTCGACGACACGGCCGACCACCTGGTGCGCTCCCTCCGCCGCGTCCTGCGACCGACCGCGGGGGGCGACACGGCCTGGTTCGGGGTGTGCCCAGCCAAGGGGGCCCTGCCGGCGCGGGTGAACGGGCACGAGGTGTTGAGCGAACTGGGCCGGGGCGGCATGAGCGTCGTCTACCTGGCGCGACAGGCCAGGCCCGAGCGGCTGGTGGCCCTCAAGATGATCCTGGCGGGGGGGCACGCCAGCCCCGAGGAGCGGATGCGCTTCCTGGGGGAGGCCGACGCCATCGCCCGGCTCCAGCACCCGAACATCGTCCAAATCTACGAGGTCGGCGAGGCCGACGGACTGCCGTATTTCTCGCTGGAATACCTCTCCGGCGGCAGCCTGGAAAAGCAACTGGGCGGCCTGCCGCAGCCCCCAGCCCGGGCGGCGGCGCTGGCCGAGAAGCTGGCCCGGGCGCTGCACCACGCCCACGCGCAGGGAATCATCCACCGCGACCTCAAGCCGGGCAACGTGCTCCTGGCGGCCGACGGCTCGCCTCGCGTGGCAGACTTCGGGCTGGCCCGGCGGGGGGAGGGCGGGCTAACGGCCACGGGCGCCGTGATGGGCACGCCCTCGTACATGGCGCCCGAGCAGGCCGCCGGCAAGGCCCGCGAGGTGGGCCCGGCGGCCGACGTCTACTCCCTGGGGGCCATCCTCTACGAACTGCTGACGGGCCGCCCGCCCTTCCGGGCGGCGACCGCCGTGGACACCCTCGTCCAGGTGGTCCACGACGAGCCGGTCCCGCCCACCCGGTTGCAGCCGAAGGTGTCGCACGACCTGGAGACTATTTGCCTGAAGTGCCTGCACAAGGCCCCCGCCCGGCGCTACGCCACCGCCGAGGCCCTCGCCGAGGACCTGCGCCGCTTCCTGGCGGGCGAGGCGATCGTGGCCCGGGCGGTAGGACGGCTGGAGCGGGCCGGGAAGTGGGCGCGGCGGAGCCCTGGCTGGGCCGTCGGCCTCGTGGCCTGCCTGGCCCTCGTCCTCACGGTCGCGATCGGCTCCTCCGTCGCCGCCCTCTTGCTCCAGGCCTCCCTTCACCGCGCCGAGGAAGCCAAACGCGAGGCGCGCGTGCGCCTGTTCGAGAGCTATCTGGAAAAGGCCCGCGCCCAGCGCTCCAGCCAGCGGGCAGGGCAACGGTTCGGGGCCCTCGACACGATCCGGCAGGCGGCCGAGTTGGCCCGCGAGCTCGACCTGCCCGCCGACCGCTATCTCGCCCTCCGCAACGAGGCCGTCGGCGCCCTGGCCCTGCACGACCTGCGCGAGCTCCACCGCTGGCCCTGCCCCTCGGACGCCGGCGTGGTCGTCGCCTTCTCCCCCTCCCTCGACCAGTACGCCCGCATGCTCCCCGACGGGGCCCTCACCGTCCGCCGGGTGGCCGACGACTCCGAGCTCGCCCGGCTCGAGGGCTTCGGCGGCCTCACCGAGGGGCAACTCCTCTTCAGCCCCGACGGCCGCTGGCTCGCCGCCTGGCGGAAAGCGAGCGCCAGCCTTCGCCTCTGGCGCCTGGGGCCCGCGCCCCCCGCGCTCGTCTGGGAGCGGCCGACGGCGCCCTGGCGCACGGCAACCTTTGGGCCGGGCGGGCTGGCCTTCGCCCGGCCCGACGGGACCATCGAGATCGCGGGCCCGGAACAAGGGGGCCGAAGGGCCCTGCCGCCCGTTGAAGAGGCCCCGGGCTGCGAGTGGGCGGGGCTGGGTTGGTCGCCCGACGGCGCCCGCCTCGCCGTCGCCGCCCGCCTCCGCGGGCAGCCGGTGGTCCTGATCCGCGATGCGGTGACGGGGGAGGTCCTCGACACCCTGCGGGGGGCCGGCACGCGTTGCTTCGCCCCCACCTGGCACCCCGCCGGGCGGTTGCTGGCGGTCGCCGACGATAACGAGTTGCGGGTGTACGACACCGTTCGGCGAGTGTGGACGATGGCGGCCCACGTGACGCACACGGGGGGACGCAGCTGGCGTTCAGCCCCTCGGGCGACCTGCTGGCGAGCACCGACTGGAACGGGGAGGCCCGGCTCTGGGACCCGCATACCGGCACCCTGCTCTTCAAGGCCAACACGAACTTGGCCGACCTCCGCTTCTCCCCCGATAGCACCCGGCTGGTGGGGGGCGTGTGGAAGACGACCGACCTGCGCGTCTGGGAGGTGCCCAGGCCCGCCTACCGGCGATTTCGCCACCTGCCGGCGCGGAACGACGCCCCTCCCTTGACGCTCGCGCTCAGCCCCGACGACCGCTGGGTGGCCGTCGCCACGATCAAACAGGTGGCCGTCTTCGACCGCGCCCGGGGGCACCACGTCGCGACGCTCGAGCGGCTCGGGGAGGTCCACGGACTGACCTTCGCGGGCGACGGCGCGCTGTGGGCCTACGGCCCCGAGGGGCTGTGGCGGTGGCCCTGGCGCCAGGAGGCGGCAGGCTCCTGGAAGGTCGGCCCGCCGCGCTGCTACCTGGCGCGGAACCTCGATCGCGACGCGCTCTCGATCGACCGCGCCGGCCGGTCGCTGGCGCTGCGTACCCCCCTGGGCCCTCGGCTGCTGCGCCCGGCCGGCCGCCCGGCCTGGGTGCCGCTGGAGGCCGGCGCCGGGGACTTTCCCGTGCTGCGCCCGGACGGGCAACTCGCGGCGGCCGCGTCCGCCACCCTTCCCTCCGTCTTCTTCCTCGACGCGAAGACTGGCCGGCGCCTACGCGACTTGCCCGCGGAACCGGCGATGATCCTTCAGGGCTTCAGCGCCGACGGGCGCTGGCTGGCGGCCGCGACGCGCGGGGGCCGCGTCCGCACCTGGGACACCGGCTCGTGGGAGGAAGCGCCCGTTTTGCAAGGCACGACCAGCGCCTTCGCTCCCGACCGGCCGCTTCAGGCGGTCGAGACGGGCGAGGGCAAGGTGCGCCTGATCGAGCCGGGGACGGGGCACGAGTTTGCCACCCTCGAAGACCCCAACCAGGACCTCGTCCCCCCCCGGACCGCGGCGATGGCGTTCGCGCGCGATGGCGCCCAACTCATGACGATCAGCTTCCGACCGACCATGGCGGCCCACGTCTGGGACCTGCGCCTGCTCCGTCGGGAGCTGGCAACGCTCGGGCTGGACTGGGACGCGCCCGCCTACCCCGACGCGCCCGCGGGGGAGGCCGGCCCCCTCCCTTCCGTCCGGGTCGAATACGGCAGCCTGCCGCTGGCCCCCCAGGCCATGATCGACCTCTGCACGACGGCCCTGGAGTGCTCCCCGTTCGGCCCCATCCCCGAGGTGTACGCCCAGAGGGCGCTGGCACATGCCCGGCTGGGCCATGTGGCGAAGGCCCTGGCGGACTACTCGCGCGCGGTCGAACTGGCCCCGGACGTCGTCGCCTACCGGGAGCCCCGCTGGCGGCTGGCGCTGCGCCTGCGGCGCGACGACCTCGCCGCGGCGGACTGGCAAGCTCTTATCGAGCGGAAGGCGGCGGGGGCCTTGCATTACAACAACCTGGCCTGGCACCTGGTGACCGGGCCCGAGGCCCGGCGCGCCCCGAAGCCCGCCCTGGCGCTGGCGGAGGAGGCGATGCGCCGCGAGCCTCGCCCGGTGTATCGGAACACGCTCGCCGTGGCCCTCTATCGGGTTGGGCGCTACGAGGAGGCCCGGCGGCACCTCGCCGAGAACCTGAAGTCGCCGGGCCCCGGATGAAACCATCGACCGACTATTTCTGGCGATGTGCCAGCACCGTCTCGGAGACGACAAGGGGGCGCGAACCAGCCTCGCCCAGGCGGTGCGCGAGATCCAGGCCAACGCGGCACGGCGGACGGCGGGGCAGAACGAGGAATTGAAGGCGTTCCGTACCGAGGCGGAGGAGGTGATCGGGAAGCGCTGAGAGGGCGGCGCGTATGAATGCCCCAACCGCGTTGCCGCGACGCGATAGCGGAGCGCGTCCGTCGCCCCTCATTCCGCGTACAGCGCCACGATCGCGCTGATCCGCCGGGAGGCCCGGCGCTCGCTCAGGCCGTAGTTCTCGGCGACGTCGGCCGCCGCCGCCGCCACGGCGCGCCACTCGATCACCTCGAGCGGCACCGACTGCTCTGTCGCTTCGGCCTCGAGCCCCGGGGCGCTGAGGATGATGACGGCGGCGTGAACGGCGACGGCGGCATCGACGACGGGAATGCCGCGGTTGGCGAGCCACGAGTATTGCTGCTGGAGAAGGGCCTCGAAGCGATGCGAGAACTGGTCCTCGCTGAGCTCCCCGGCCCGATAGCGGCGCAACTGCCGGTTGAGGCGCTTCGCCAGGCGAGGCAGGACCAGCTCCAGCAGTTCGCGACTCATGGCGGGCCTCGAATAGATGGCTCGGCTCTCCCGCTCGGGGCGGTGCGCCTGCGGGCGCCCCCTTCCCCATTCCTGCATTGTAAGGCTTCCTCGCGGCCAGAGCAAAACCACTTCCCGCCCGGAGAGGCCTTTCCGCGCGCACGACGCACGAAAGGGCAGAATGCAACGGTCCCACAACCTCCTTGCCGGATCGGCTGCGAGCGTCAGAGCATCCGCAGCGCTTCCTGAGCCGTCGGGTGAAGCGACTCCCCGCCACTGGCGGCGAGGACCCAGACGTCGTCCGCGCTCCACAAGCGGAAGCCCCCCCGGAACGCCGTCAGGTTGTGCCCTCGGCGGGCGCCGGGCGGCAGCTCTTTCACGTTCTTGGCGTTGCCGCCGCCGACCACCACGTAGTCGGCCACGAAGGCGTGCATCAGCGCGGTCAGCGCCCGCAGACACGCCTTGCGCCACTCGCCCTTGCCCAGCCGCTCCAGTCCCCGCCGCCCCAAAACTTCGCCGAGCGTCCGGGTGGTGTCGTACGGCAACCGCCCCAGCTCCAGCGGGACGACGACGTGGCCCGTGATCAGCGCCGAGCCCAGGCCGGTGCCCAGGCCGAGGAAGAGCATGCGCCCGCCCTCGTAACTGCCCAACGCCTGCATGGCCGCGTCGTTGACCATCTTCACGGGCTTGCCAAAGGCGGCCGCGTAGTCGAAGCCGACCCAGCCCGGCCCCAGGTTGCCGGGCTCCGAGCGCGGCCCCTGGGGCCCCACCAGCGCGGGCAGGCCGATCGAGATGGCCTCGTAGTCCCAACCCTGGGCCAGCGAGCGGACCGTCTCGATCAGCCGGGACGGCGTGAAGTCTCTCCCGGAAGGGGCCTTGCGCGGCTCCGTCTGTCCGGTCGCCAAAATTTTGACTTTCGTCCCGCCGACGTCGATGGTCAGGATCGAGGGGGGGCCGGCCGGCCGCGCCGCTGGCTCGTCTTGCACCGCCTCGGGGCTTGCCGCCTCGGGGGGCTGCTCCCGCGGCGCAGCCTCGGCGGGGATCGCGAGAGGGGCCTCCTCGGCAGGCTCTTCAGGAGGGGGAATTGAGGTTGGGGGCGGCGCGGCCGGCGCGAGCGCCGGAGGGGCCGGGCCGAAGTAGAGGTCGCCCAGCGCCGCCTCGACGATGGCGGGGCCGGTCGTCAGCCCGCCGATGTCGATGGTCACGAGCGCGTGGGCAGGCGCCTCGGCGGGAGGCGGTTCGGCCGGGGCGCCTCCTTCGGGGATCGCGGGCGGGGGGCCCATTGGTGCCATGTCTGTCCCTCCGCGCGGTCTCTTGAAATGGCCGGCCCGAGTCGAGCTCCGGTTGCCCGTGACAGATCGTCCCGCGGGCGGTTCACCGATCGCCCGCCAGGACCGAGGTCTTGGGCAGCGCCTCCAGCTTGCCGCCCACGCGGATCAGGAACGTCGGCGCCATCCCGACCCCCGACGCCCAGCCTGCGGCCTGGCCCCAGAGTTGCCGGTCGAAATATTGCTGCGCGTTGTCCGTCCGGACCATCAGGGCGTCCGGGGTCTGGATCGCCTGGCGATTCTGCCACCACACCCCGCCCGGCCCGGAGAGGGTCGCCTGGCAAGTGAGTTGTTTGACCGCCACCGCGAACGTTCCCCCACCCCCGCCGACCGTCTTGTACCTTCGAGTCTTCCCGGTGGCCTGCTCCGTCACTTGAATCCGGAGGACCACCCGCGAACCGTCGGCGACCTCGAGCCCCGCGCTGCGGAGCCGCTGCGCGACTGCATCCAAAGTGCTGCGGCGCACGGCAGCCGCGTCGCCCCCGCCCCCACTCACCTCGACTTGAACGCCCAGGCTCATGCCCGGGCGCAGCAGCACTTGCGTGGTCGGCCTGGCCAGCAACGCCAACAGGCCCCGGACGGCGGCGTCGGGCAACGTCTGCGCCGTCAGGTGGGCCAGGCCTTCCTGCCCCTGGCCCGCCGCGAACCAGTGCCGCCCGTCGGGCCCTTGTCCCGCACGCTTGCCGGCCCCCGGAAGCGAGTAGTTCCAGATCGCCGCTTTGAGCGCGAGGTCAGTCAGCGTGCCGTCCAGCAGCAGGTGCTTGTCGCCGGCCCACGAAACGGCCCCCCGGTTGCCGACCGCGGGCGCGTCGCCCATCGCCTCGCCCCGCTTCAGGTCCCAACACACCAACTTCGGCCCCGAGCCCGCCGCCACGAACAGCCCGGCCAGGCCGGTCCCGTCCAGGCGGAAGGCCAGCGCGACGCACGAGACGAGCGCGGTCCCCGCCGGGCCCATCAACCGGCCGCGCCGCTCGCCGCTCTCCACCTCCAGAAAGGTCACGCCCCCACCCTCGAAGCCCGCCAGGTACTTCCGCCCGGGGCTCAGGGCCACGGCCCCCTTGAAACCGTTCACCGCGTACGTGGCCCGGCACTTCGGCAGGCCCCACAACACCAGTTTGCCCGTCGAAAAGCTCGTCAGCAGTCGCTTGTCGTCGGCAAAGCCGACCCACTCGATCTTGACCTCCTTGTCCTTGGGGTGAGGCACCCAACCGACGAGGTGCTTCTTCTCGGCCAACGACCAGACGTCGATCCGGCGCCCGCTTCCTGGCTCGACCGCGGCGAAGAGCCCGCCGTCCGGGCTCAGGCCTGCCGCCAGCGTTTGGCGCACCCCGAACGGGGCCTTGGGAGAGCTGAACAGGTCCACGCCCCCCAGGGCCTCGCCGTTGGTCAGGTCGTAACGCTCGACCCGGAACTGCCGCTGATTGGTCGGCCCTTCCGCCGCCGTCTGGCTGAGGACCGCCGCCTGGGCCGCCCGCTCGGCGAAGACGACCCGTTCGATGGCCGTTCCCTTGACCGGCAGGGCGATCGGCCCCGCCGTCAGCTTCCGGGCCGGCAGCCCGTCCGGCACCGCCTTCCACGCCAGGGCGCCACTCGCCGGCGGGACCTGCCGGACCGCCGACCAGTCTGCCGGCACGAGCCCCGGCAACGAGGCCGTGGATGGGTCTCCCCCCGCCCGCACCGCCTTGACCGCCAGGTCGATCTGCGCCCGCGGCAACGTCAAAATCTGCAACTGCCGGGCGCCGAGCTTCCCGGTCGCGACCGCCAGGTGGTCCTTGCTCAGCACCTGTCGCTGAGTGGGGAAGCCGACCTCCAGGTTGTTGGGCAGCACGTAGACCACGCCCCCGCTGGGGTTGTCGATGAGGAAGTGGCCAAACGCCAGCCAGCCGCTGCGGTCGGGGAGCCAGAGGAGGGCCGGCCCGCCGTAGAGGCGCGAAGTGGGGGCGAGCTTGTGGACGCCCTTGGCCAGGTCGATGGTCTTGGCCCATTTCCCCTTCGCCACGTCGAAAAGCACCACCTGCGGTTGGGCCCCCTCGAACAGCACGGCCAGTTCGGTGCCGTCCGGCGAAAAGGCGAGCCCCTTGGACGTCCGAAACCCGGCGCCCGCCGGCACCGGCAGGTCGCCGACAATTTTTCCCTCTGCCAGATCGCAAAAAACGACGCGGTTGGCGTCGAGCCAGGCGAGATGGCGCCCGCCGGGGCTCATCGCCGCCCCGGTCTTGGGGTCGGGCGGGAACCGAGGCGAGTTGATCTGCCGGACGAGCTCCCCGGTCTTCAAGTTCCAGACCTGGATCACCGGATTCACGAGGAGGCTGCCGGTAACGACGAGCTGGTCGGGCCCGGCGAAATCGATCAGGCCGCCGACCGCGAAGCCCTTGTCCATCGGCAGCAACTGGGCCGTTCGCCCGTTGTCCGCGAACACGACCTCGATCAGCGTCCCGGTCGGCTTCCACACCCGGCCGGCCAGGTACTTTCCATCGGGGCTCAAGACGTGCGCCGAGTTCGACGCCAACTTGCCGGCGATGGTGCCGACCTGCTTCATGGTTTCCAGGTCCCAGACCTGGCGCGCGTCCCGCTCGGTGACGTTTTGCCCGATGGCCACGTAGGGGCTGGGCCGGGTTGGGTACAGAAACGGCACGGAAGGGCCGAGGGGAATGACGCCGTTCGGATCGACGGGCCCCTTCAGAACAGGCCCCGGGTCCGGCCGCACGCTCCAGGCCAGCGGAGCGGGCCGGACGTCCTTCGGGTCGGGGCGCACCGCGGGAGGGCGCTCCACGCCCCCCGGGCCGAGGCGCACGACGGGGGCGGGCCGCACGCCCCCCGGGTTGGGGCCCCGCACGAGCTCCCCAGGCGGCGCAGGCGCCGGCGCTGCGGGCGAACGCGAGAAGAGCGCCCACGTGAGGGCCCCGCCCAACACGAGCAGCAGGGCCGCGCCGCCGCCAATCAGCCCGACCAGCAAGGCCACGTTCGGCCCGCCACCCTCCCGCTCTCTCCCGCGGTCCTCGTCTTCGTCGCGAGGCCGGCGACGAGGAGGTTCTTCCTCCTCGCGGTCTCGGCTTCTTGCCGGGGCAACCCGCGAAGTCGGCCGCGCCCGGCGCGGCTCGCTGGCGATGGCCTCCGCCACCAACTCGTCGGGCCCTTCCGCCGGCCGTTCCTCGACGACAAAGACGTGCGAGCACCCCTTGCAGCGGATGGTCTTGCCCAGGAGCTCGTCGGCCAGGTTGTACGACCTCCGGCACTCGGGGCAGTCCGCACGAATCGCCATGAGGTGTCCCTCCCGGGACAGAAAGCATCCGCCTTGGATCGTTTCGCTGTTCCGCTAATGTACGCTTCCGCCAGTTGCTCGGCCAAGCGCTCGCCCGGGGCCTGCGATAACTCGACCGCCCCGGTCGAGGGGCGCGGATTGTCCCGCGTTCCTCGACCGGGGCGGTTGCTTCACTCCCCGTTCGCTTCGCGGCTCACGGCTTGAGCGCGTTGCTGAACTCGTCGAGCTCCTTCTCCGCCTGGGCTTTCTCGTAGCCGTAGCGCTCCTGGAGCTTGCCCGCCAACTGGTCGCGCTTGCCGGCGATCAGGGTCAGGTCGTCGTCGGTCAGCTTGCCCCACTTCTCCTTGACCTTGCCGGAGAATTGCTTCCAGTTGCCCTTGATCTGGTCCCAGTTCATGAGAGCCTCCTCCTATCGGGTAAAGGAAACCGCCGATCAGAATAGATCGCAACTGGCGCGCCAAAGACCGTGTAGCCGCGACGCGAAGCGGAGCGCGGCCACGCTCCGCCCTCGCCCCCGCAACCGGGCAGAGGACCGCGGGCGGCGCCTCCGCACAGGGGTGGGAAGCACGTTGCCCACCCCCAAGGGCCCATCAGCCGACGGCCGCCAGCTCCGGTTCCCGGCGCGGCCCTTCCTCCCGGACCGCCTGCTCGTGCGCCTGTTTTCCCTGCTGTTCCGCATCGGTAAACCGGGCGACCACCACGGTGATGTTGTCGGGCGCCCCCGCTTCGTTGGCGGCACTCACCAGCCGCCCGCAGGCATCCTCGGCCCGGCGACTGTGGCCGAGCATCTCCGCTATTTGCGGGTCGCGCACGCAGGTCGTCAGCCCGTCGGTGCAGAGCAACAGCACGTCGCCGAGCCGCAACGTGCTCTTGGACACCTCCACCTGGAGGTCGGACGACCCGCCGCCAAGACAGTTCCAGAGCACGTTGCTCCAGCGCGATTTCTGGGCCTGCTCGGGCGTCATCGCGCCGCGGTCCACGAGCTGCTGCGCCATCGTCTGGTCGGTGGTGATCTGCTCGAGCCTCCCCTCGCGCAGCAGGTAGCAACGGCTGTCGCCCGCATGGACCACGTAGAGCCGGGGCCACAGGACGTAGGCCATCGTCAGCGTCGTCCCCATCCCGCGCCATTCGGAGCGCGCCGCCGCGCTCGCCTCGATCTGCTTCTGGCACCGCGCCAGCGCCGCCTTCATCTCTTCCTCAAAATCGTCTTCCTGATTTTCCGGCAGGCGGAAGAACCACGACATGGTGTTGAGCACGTAGCGCTCCAGCGCCTCGACGGCGATGGAGCTGGCCCGCTCGCCGGCGGCCGCCCCGCCGATGCCGTCGGCGACCAGAAGCATCTGGCCCTGCGAGGGGCCGAACACCCGGCTGTGGTCTTCTTGCTCCATGCTCGTCTGGTGGATCAGCATCGACCGATTCAGGTCCGCGATGAGGAACTGGTCCTCGTTCGCCGGGCGCACCTTGCCGACGTCGGTCTGGCCAAAAAAGTCCATCTTGCCGCGCATCGCAACCTTCCTTCTGCCAACGGGCAGCACGAAACGATCGGGGCCCGGCGACTTGCCGGGCCCCAGAAGGCGCCCCGGACAGGTGCCCGAGACGTCAATCGCCCACGCCGATGTCGGTGGTGATGCTCTCGAGGATGAGGTTGGTCTCGCCCTCCATGTTCTGGCGGAGGTGAGCCAGGAGCTTCTCCCCCTGGCTCCGGAGGGTGCCGAAGTCCGGGGGCCCGCCCGCCCGCCCGGGCATCGGGGACAGGGCGCGGATCGCCTGCTGCACGTGCTCCTCCAGGTCGAGGCACTGCGCGAGGAGCTCGCCGTGGTCGCGCCGCAACCCGTCCATCTGCCGGGCCTTCGTCGAGGACGACACGTCGACCTCCGCGAACAGCCCTTCCGGGGCCTCCGCGCTTCTCTTGTGCAGCCGCAGGGCCTGCTCGACCGCGTCCACCGCGGCCCCCACCACTTCCGTCCACTCCCGCTCCCGCCCGGAAAGGGGGGCGCTCAGCGCGCGGCCCATCCGGTCCGAGGCATCCGTCAAAGCGTCCTCTTTCGTTCGCGTGGGCCGTGTTGACGCTCTCTGCGACATGCATCACCTCCGGTTTTGTCGTTGTGCGTTCCGGAGATTACCGAAAGGCAATCTCCATGCCAGACCGTTCCCTCCAGACCGGCCCTCCCGGCCCGAAGCCACCCCCCGAGCGCGGAGAGGCGGGTGCCTGGGACTTCCCAAACAAAGACCTGTCGAGCAATTCCAGGCAGCGCGTGAATCAGGACACGTGATCGGAGCACACGACCGGAAGCGCTGTCGCGTGGCCCGTGCCGTTCGCAAAGAAGGGTCTTTCGTCTGCTTCGCCCATCCTATGGGCAAGACTGCGCGGATTGCAAGCAAAACCTTCCTCGATTTTTCCCGAGGTACGACTGGCCGACTCCGTCCCCTGCTGCTAAAAAGAGGGGCACGCAAAGGATACCTTGGCCGTAAGGAGATCGGCACTAAAGCTGCACAACTTTTGATTGCGTCCGAAGACGGTGGTACGAACCACGACCGGACCTGACTCTGCCGGGTCGCCCCCGGACACTTTTCCGCCCACCCACCGGTTTATTTTGCTGTCCCGAGCCGATCGCGGCCAAGGGCGCGAGGGACCGTCATTGCCGTCGTCCCCGCGCAACGTTCTCAACCATCCCCCGGTCGCCAAGGAGGAACGCGCGTGCGAATTGCCTTGTTTTCGTGGGAGACGCTCCACTCCATTCCCGTGGGCGGGGTCGGGGCCCACGTCACGGAACTGGCCGCCGCTCTCCAGCGCCGCGGCCACGACGTTCATGTCTTCACGCGTCAGGGACCGGGCCAGGCCACCTACGACTCCATCCACAGCGTCCACTACCACCGCTGCCCATTCGCGCTCAGCCCGAACTTCGTCGATGAAATCAACAACATGTGCCGGGCGTTCGTCCGCGAGTGCTTCGCCGTCGAGGACATCCTCGGCGCCTTCGACGTCGTTCACGCCCACGACTGGCTCGCCTCCAACGCCGTCGTCTGGATCAAGGAAGGCCGCCAGCGCCGCTCCATCCTGACCATGCACTCGACGGAGTATGGCCGCAACGGCAATCGCTTCTTCGCCGGCCAATCGACGCGCGTGCAGGACCACGAGCGCCACGGCACCTTCTGCGCCGACCGCGTCATCGCCGTCTCCAACCTGTTGCGCGACGAGGTCCGCTGGCTCTACGAGCTCCCCGAGCACAAGACCGCCGTCGTCTACAACGGCGTCAACGCCGGCACCTTCGACTATCCGGTCGATCCGGGCGAGGTGAAGGCGCGCTACGGCATCGGCCCCCTCGACCCGACCGTCCTCTTCGTGGGCCGCATGGTCGTCCAGAAGGGCCCCGACATCCTGGCCCGCACCATCCCCTCGGTCTTGCGCTACTACGCGAACGCCAAGTTCGTCTTCGCCGGCGACGGGCACATGCGCAACGACGTGGCCGGCCTGGCGCAAGGCCTCGGCGTCTCGCACGCCGTCCGCATCCTCGGCGAAAAGAGGGGCAAGGACCTCCACGACCTCTTCAAGGCGTGCGACGTGGTCGCGGTCCCCAGCCGCAACGAGCCGTTTGGCATCGTCATCCTCGAAGGCTGGAGCGCGCTCAAGCCGGTCGTCAGCACCAAGCGCGGCGGGCCGGCCGAGTTCGTCTGGCACGGCATCAACGGCTTGCAGGTGGACGACACCCCCGACTCCGTCGCCTGGGGCCTCGGCACCCTGCTCGGCGATCACGGCCGCTGCCGCTGGATGGGCCGCAACGGCCGCGCCGCCGTCGACGTCGCCTTTAGCTGGGACACCATCGCCGCCCAGACCGAAGCGGTCTACGCCAGCGTGGCCTGACAAGATTGGGGCCGCCTCGCCTTCTTCCGAGGGCGCGCCGGCTCGATCAGTTCTTCCCCCCTGACCTCGCGAGGCGAAGATGGACGTCGCGACCGGCCTTCTCGACCGTGGGCCCCTGGAGTATCTGGCGCCCGTGCGCGCCAACGGTCACGCCTCCGCCGTCGCTCCCGCCGAGCGCGGGCCGCGCCTCGATGCCGAGCACCTGCGCCGCTGCGCCTGGGAGATCGGCGAGCGCCGGCCAGCGGAATGGTACTCCCCCGAGGCCAGCCACGTCGGCCTCGCGATGGTCGGGCCCACGCGGGGCTTTGCCTACTGGCACGTCCTGCTCGGCTGGGCCGAGGAGATGGGCCGAGCTCGCGGCCAGGGCTGGGACGGCGCGCGCCCCATGCTGCGCCTCTACGACGTTTCCTATCTCGAATTCACCGGCCTGAACGCGCACCGGATGCAGGACCACCCATTGCCCGCCCTCGTCGGCGAGACGTTCTTCAACCTCCCGTCGCCTGGCACCTGGCAGATCGCCGAGGTCGGCTTCCTGTTGCGCAACGGCGAGTTCCTCCCCGCCGCACGCTCGCCTGCCATCCCCTTCGCGCCGAGCGCGCCGTCGCGCCAGGGCGGGCACGCCGCCCTGCTCGTTCGCGGCCCCGGGCGCTTCGAGCCCATCGGCAACGTCTGGGACCAGGAGCACGAGCTGCGCGAGCGGCGCCGGCCCCACCTGCGCCAGCCGCTCCGCCTCGTTGCCTTCGCCTTCGCCTCGCGCGCCTCGGGGCAGGACGGCACCCTGGCCACCTTCGTCGCCGAGCTGGCCGCCGGCCAGGCGGCGCGCGGCCACGAGGCCCACGTCTTCGTCCCCGCCAGCGAGCAACTCCCCGAGCAGCGCCAGGAGCACGGCGTCACCTACCACCCGCTCCCCGGCGTCGCCGGCAGCTCCCCGCTCGACCTGGCCCATGCCTTCGCCGCTGCCGCGCGCGAGAAGCTCGCCGAATTGCCGCCTTTTGACCTCCTCCACCTGCACGAATGGATGACCGGCCTCGTGCCCGGCGCCTCGGGCCGGCCGACGGTCCTCTCGCTCAGCTCCCTCGAATCGACCCGCCGCAACGGCGCCAGCCCCGACGACCTCTCGCGCGCCATCGAGCAGGCGGAGCGCGAGATGGCCCACTCGGCGCGCTGCGTCCTCACCCCCGCCTGGCTCCGCGAGCGCGCCGCGGGCGAACTGGGCCTCGGCTGGGAGCGCGTCCATCCCTTCGCGATGGAGGGCCGGGTGCCCAACGAATGGGAGCAACCGCTCGACGTGGGGCAGATCAAGATGGGCGCCGGCTTCGGCCCTCTGGACCGCATGCTCCTCTACGTCGGCCCGCTCGAACACGCCGCCGGGGTCGATCTGCTCGTCGAATCGCTGCCCGTGCTGCTGCGCCGCTGGGGCAATTTGCGGATCGCCTACGTCGGCCTCGGGCCCATGCACCAACCGTTGATGCGCCGCGCCGGCGAGATGGGCGTCGGGCACGCGGTGAGGCTCCTCGGCCACGTGACCGGGCCCTGGCTGACCCAGCTTTTGCGCTCTGCCGAGGCCATTGTGCTCCCGTCCCGCTACCGCCAGCCCCAGGACGACTGCGTCATCGACCTGGCGCGAAAGGCCGGCCGCGCCGTGGTGACGACCCACGGCGGGCCGGCCCACCTGGTCCGGCACGAGGAGAACGGCCTGGTGACCTACGACAACCCCGGCTCGATGGTCTGGGCCCTCGACCGCGTTCTGGGCGACCCCGGCCACGCGGAGCGCATGGGGCAGAACGGCCGGCGCAACGACAGCGGCGCGCTGAAGTGGGACGAAGTCGCGGGACACTACCTGGGCGCGTGCGTCTCCTGGTTCCCCGAACTGACCGTGAAAAGGCTGTGACCCCCGCCAAGCCGCAAGCGGCGGGCCCTCGAAGTTCGCCGCTTGCGGCTTGGCGAGCAGCGCCCCCAGAAATCTGGCTCTCCCGCCCAACGAGGTTTGACATGGAAACGACTACTCGGGCCCGCAACGTGAACGGTCAGGCTGCTCTCCCCGCCGACAGCGCCGTGGGGCAGCCCGAGTCAGCGCCCCGCGAGATCATCGGCCGGCTCCTCGCCCCGACCAACGGCACGGCCGCGCCGGAACGCACCGAAGAGGCACCGCCCACCGCGCCGCGTGCCCCGCTGGCGGTCTTCTGCCACGAAGCGCCCGACAGCTACGTCGGCGGACACGTCGCGCACGTCGTCCGCGCCCTGGCCCGGCGCGGCGCGGTCGTTCATCTGTTCTCTCGCCACGCCTTCGACCTCGCCGATGCCGGCGCGGTTGTCCACGTCGTCGGCGGGACCGACGAAGGCGATGCGGTCGAGCAAGCCCAGGACTACGTGCGCCGGGCCGGCAACGCCTTTCTGGAGACGTTCCCCCCCGGCGCCGGCCCGGTCCGGTTGATCGGCTACGAGTGGTCCGCGGCGCCGGTGCTGTCGCTCCTGCGCGGGCTGCGCAACCTCGACTACGTCTTCTCGACGCACGCCCTGGAGCGCCAGCGCAGCGACGGGAGCTCGCCTCTGGCCCAGAAGATCGAGGAGATCGAGCAGACCGCCTTGCGCGAGGCGCGGTCGGTCCTCCTGCACGACCCGGCGACGGCGGAGCTGGCCCGCGCCTCGGTCCCGGAGTGCGCCGAGCGCGTGACGCAGGCACTCGAACTGTTCCCGGTCTGGGACTTCGAGGCCGACCTCGACCCCGGCACCATCAAGGCCCGCTATGAGATCGGCCCGCTCGACCCGGTAATCCTCTACGTCGGCGACCTCAACGAGCGCTACGGTCCCGACCTGGTCCTCAAGGCGATGCCCGCCATCCTGCGCAACCATCCCCAGGCCCGCCTCGTCGTCGTCGGCGACGGCGACCTCTTCTGGTCGCTGCGGGTCTACGCCCGCTATCTGCTGTTGGAACACGCGGTGCGCATGGTGGGGCACCTGCAAGGCCAGCCGCTCCACGAACTGATCCAGGCCGCCGACATGGTCGTGGTGCCCAGCCGCGAATCGACCCCGTGGTGGACGATCCAGGCCGCCTGGGCCGGCCGCCGCCCCGTGGTGACGACCCACGGGAACGCCCCGGCCCTGACCGCCCACGAGCAAGACGCCGTGCTGGTCTACCCCAGCGAGAACAGCGTCGTCTGGGGCGTCGAGCGCGTCCTCTTCGACGCCGACCTGCGCGAGGCGCTGGGCCGCAACGGCCGGCAGAAGCTCGACGAGCGATTCGGCTGGGGCGCCCTGGCGGCGCAGGTCGAGGAGCTCGCCGGGGTGGCGGCGCGCTGACGCATTCCCCTCACCCCCCAACCCCCTCTCCCAAGGAGGGAGAGGGGGAGCCAGAAAACACGGGGTTGCGCGACCGCCCCTCC
>JBBSEZ010000103.1:0-24948 GCA_038239195.1 Gemmatales bacterium | reverse complement strand
GGGGCCCGGGAACCCACGACCCCCCCACCCGCCAGGGCGGACGGGGCCTGGCAAGGGGGGGCCCCGCGGACCTGCGGCCCCCCGGTATTTGCTTTCCCCCCCCCCGCTCGGGGGCCGCGACGCCCGTCACGCCCCGCTCGCGGGGCGGCTAAATGGGGACAACCTCCTTCGCCCGCGATCGACCTGCCTCCGTGGCCCCTACTCTCTACGCACAACTCCGAGGTCGAGCATGATCAAGTGTCCGTTCTGCCACTTCGACAACGAGGATGGCGCCCTGTTCTGCGAGCAATGCAAGTCGGACCTGGCCGGTGTGCCGTCGATGCCGGCCCCGGCCAAGGCGCCGCCCGCACATGCGCCCGCAGTCGTCCCGGCTGTTCCGGTCGCCGAGATGGTTCCCATGTCGGCCACCCCAATGATGGCCGAGGCGATCCCGATGTCGGCCACCCCGATGATGGCCGAGGCGATCCCGATGTCGGCCACCCCGATGGTCGCCGAGGCGATCCCGATGGCGCCCGGCACGCCCGTCGAGGCCTACCCCGTGGCCGAGGCCAGCCCGGTCGGCGAGCCGTTCCCGATGGCCCCGATCCTCGAGCCGCTCGGCTTCGAGCCGATCGACTTCTCGGCCCCGCACCCCGCGCCCGCGGAGCCGGCCATCGAGGTCTTCCCCGCTGCCGAGGCGCATCCCGCGCCGATGCCGGTCGCCGAAGCGGTCCCTCCCGCGCCTGCTCCGCCGCCGGTTGTCGAAGCGATCGCCATCCCGGCCCCTGCCCCACCGCCCACGCCGGCCCCGGTGGTGAGCGCGCCGCCGCCCGTTCCCGAGCCGGCGCCGGCGCCCGCCGCTGCCGCCGCTGCCCCCGCAGCCGGGCCCGCGCTGCCCGCCGGCGCCCAGCCCCGCCTCGTCGTGCTGCGCGGGCAGAAGCGCAACGTCGAGTATCCGCTTTACGAGGGGGTCAACTTCATCGGCCGCGCCGACGAGAAGCCGGTGGACGTCGATCTCGAAGACCAGGAGCCGCCCGACCGCATCTGGACCTCGCGCCAGCACGCCTGCATCAGCTTCGAGGACGGCCAGCTCGCCATCGAAGACCTGAACAGCGCCAACGGCACCTACGTCAACCGCGCCCGCGTCTACCCCGGCGGGAAGCGCCCGTTGGCCGTCAACGACATCGTGCAGATCGGCACCGTGCAGCTGAAGGTGCTTGCCTGAGAGGCGGGGAACGAATCGAGGCGAGCGGGGGGCGTAAGCCCCCTGTTGCGGGCCCCGAACAGGGAGCTTACGTCCCCCGCTCGCCCATCCTTTTCCAACCTCGGAGCGCCACCGGGCGGTCGAGCGACGCTTCGCGGGCTCGTGGGACGGAGGCCCATCCGCGAAGCATCGCTCGACGGATCGGGCGCGCGTCCCTTGCGGAGATCGTTCTCCCGTCATAGCATGGCGCTCGGTTGCCTTTCCGGGCGAAGATGGTAACGGACAGACACAAAGCCATGGTCCAGACCTGCACCAAGTGTTCGCGCGCCAACCCGACCGAGGCCGTCTACTGCTATTTTGACGGCTTCGCGCTGGCCGGCCACAATCGGCAGGGCGGGCCCGTCGCCGTTGGCGCCCAGGCGTTTACCAACGCCTTCGTCTTCCCCAACGGCCGAGCCTGTCGCAGCTTCAACGAACTGGCCCTCGCCTGTCAGGAGGACTGGTCGGCCGCCTGCGACTTGCTCCACCAGGGCTACCTCGAGACGTTCCTCGGCGGGGTCGGCCGCATCGACCTCGCCTTCGCCGCCAAGGAGGCCGCCAAGTTCCCCGACCGCGACCGCGGGCTCGACCAGCTCCTCACCAAGCTCCCCAGCGACGTCCTCGCCGAGCCAAGGCTGCGCATCGACCCCCTCGAAGTAAGCCTCGGTGTCCGCAAGGTCGGCGACGATAGTTCCTTCGAGATGCACCTCGAAAACCAGGGCGCCCGCCTCCTCTACGGCTCCATCACCTGCACCGATGGCGTCTGGCTGGCGCTCGGCGAGGCGCCCGGCGCCGCTGAGAAACACTTCCAGTTCACCCACGAACTGACCGTGCCCGTTCACGTGCGCGGCGACCGACTCCGCGCCAACAACAAGCCCCTCGAAGCGCGCCTCATCGTCGAGTCCAACGGCGGGACCTTCACCGTCGTCGTCCGCGCCGAGGTCCCCGTCAAGCCGTTCCCCAGTGGATCGCTCGCCGGCGCCAAGAGCCCGCGCCAGATCGCCGAGAAGTGCCAGGCGAGCCCCAAGGAGTCCGCCCCCCTGTTCGAGGCCGGCGAGGTCGAGAAGTGGTACGAGGTCAACGGCTGGACCTACCCGGTCAAGGTCCCCGCCGCCTCGGGCCTCGCCGCCGTGCAGCAGTTCTTCGAGGCCCTCGGCGTCACCAAGCCGCCCAAAGTGGACATCAGCCAGCGCGAGATCGTCCTCAGCGGCGAGCCCGGCCAACAACTCCGGCTGAGCCTCGAAGTCACCAGCCAGGAGAAGCGGCCCGTCTACGCCCACGCCGTCAGCAACGTCCCCTGGCTCGAGGTCGGCCGCCCCAAATTCAACGGCCGCGTCGCCACCATCAACCTCGCCGTGCCCACGGTGCCCAACCGCCCCGGCGAGACGCTCAACGGCCAACTGACGGTGCAAGCCAACGGCAACCAGCGCTTCGTCGTGCCCGTTACCCTGGGGGTCACGGGCGGCTTCGACTTCAACGCGCCGGCCCCCGTCGATGAAGAAATCAAGGCGCTGGAGCCGGTCGCCACCAAGCGCCCGCCCTCGCGGGCCCACGTGGAGGTCGAAGAGCCCGTGGCCGCCGCCCCGGTGGCGCGGGCCCGACGCTCCAAGAACGACTCCAACGTTTTCCTCCACGCCATGCCCGCCCTGGCGTTGATGGTCGCGGTGCTGGGCGTGGTGATCTTCGACTTCGCGTTCCCGCCCAAGGCGGCCGTCCTGAAGGGCGACGACCTGAGCGCCGACGCCTGGCAGCTCGACCTGAGCGGGCTGAAGGACAAGAAGCCCGTGCTTGGGGTGAGCTTCAGCAGCGACAACCGCTTCGGGGTGGTGATGCTGGCCTCGGCCGACCCGGAGAACAAGGCGCGCGGGAAGAAGCTGACGGCCGACGCTCAAGGCGCGACCAACAACACGCGTGTCAAGATCGGCGGGTACGACTACCAGTACGGCAAGATCATCGGACAGAATCGCTGGCAGAGGGACCGCAAGCGCTTCAAGCTGAAAGAGCCGCGCCACGGCTGGGCCTCCGACTTCGACTTCAGCGGCGAGCAAGTCGTCGTGCGCCAGCACGTCGAGATCGTGCCGGGAACGACGGGGCTGCTCGACACGATCCTGGTCTACTACCGAGCCAAGAACTATGGGACGATCCCCCGGAAGGTCGGCCTGCGCGTGATGCTCGACACTTACATCGGCAACAACGACGGCGTGCCGTTCGCCATCGACGGTCGAAGCAAACTGGTCGATACGATGGAGGACTTCGACGGCAAGGACGTGCCCGTCTACATCGAGGCCATCGAGAACCCCGCCCCCGAAAAGGGCAAGGGCAAGGACGAGAAGTACGACCCCGGCACGACCGTGCGGATGGGGCTGCGCGGGCTCGGCCTACCCAACATCGAGCTGGACGAGCCGAGCCGGCTGCGCATCTGCCGCTACCCGGGGAACCCCGAGATCGGTTGGGACTGGAAGCCGCAGCCGATCAAGCCCCCCGACGAAGAGAGCGGCGACTCGTGCGTGGCGATCTACTGGGACGAAAAGGAGCTCCAGCCGGGCGAGACGCGCCACATGGCGTTCACCTACGGCCTGAGCAAGTTGGAGGTCGGCGACCTGCTGGCGCTGCGCGTGCCCGCCGCGGTCCAGCCGGGGCGCGAGTTCGTCGTCACCGGCATCGTGTGGAACCCGAAGAACGGGCAGAAGGTCAAGTTGGAGCTCCCCGAAGGGCTGTCGTTCGCCTCGGGCGAGAAGGCCGAGCAGGAAGTCAAGGACGTCAAGGACGCCGGCAGAGGACAGGCGCGCGTCTTCTGGCGCGTCCGGGCCGGGGGCCAGGGGACGTCCCAGATCAACGCCACCTCGGGCGGCAAGAAGGCGACGCAGTCGGTCCAGGTCAAGGGGTCGAGCTTCTTCGGCTAACCGGAAGAAGGCGTGACAGCACGATGTCGTTCAAGCTCTTCATCTACTACTGTGCCCTCTGCGGCGGGTGGGCCGCCTTCCTCGCCTGGGCCCTCGTGCAAGGCGTCGGCATTCGCAACATCGACCAGCTCTGGCTGCGCGCCGCGCTGATCGGCGGGGTGCTCGGCATGCTCGTCGCCGGCGCCGTCGGCCTGATCGACGCCCTGCTCAACTCCGTCGGGATGCAGCGCTTCCTCCGCGTCTTCGTCTGCATGGGGCTGGGGCTGTTCGCCGGGCTGTTCGGCGGGCTGGTCGGCCAGGGGCTCTACTCCCTGCTCGGCGAGCACCTCCCCCTGCTCCTGGCCTGGATACCGATCACGTTCGGCTGGGTGCTCGTCGGCGTGCTGATTGGCGGGTCGATCGGCGCCTACGACCTCTTCCGCGCCGTCACCACCAGTCAGGACATGCGCGCCCCCATCAAGAAGGTCATCAACGGCGTCCTCGGCGGGTTTTTGGGTGGGGTCATCGGGGGCGTGCCGTTCGCCGGCCTGCTGGTCCTCGGCAACCGATTCTTCCCGCGCAGCGGCCTGACGATGGGGCTGGTGATCTTCGGCGTCTGCATCGGTCTGCTGATCGGGCTGGCCCAGGTCGTCCTCAAGGAGGCGTGGGTCAAGGTGGCGTCGGGCTTCCGGGCCGGGCGCGAGCTGATGCTCAGCAAGGACGAGACGGTCATCGGCCGGGCGGAGGGCTGCGACCTCGGCCTCTTCGGCGACCCGGGCATCGAGAAGAAGCACGCCGCCATCCAGCTCAAGAACAATCGCTATCTCCTGTGTCACATCGCCGAGGAGGGCCAGACCTTCCTCAACGACGAGGCCATCTCCCGCCCCACCGCGCTGAAGTCCGGCGACGAGATCCGCGTCGGCAAGAGTGTGCTGGAGTTCGGCGAGAGACAAAAGAGGAAATAGCCTCCGCCCGGTGTCGAGTCCCTCTTGGTTCCCGCGGCCCGCCGCCGCGTTCTGACGCCCGAACGAGACTCACCATGCCGATGGTCATCGCGTGCCCAACCTGCAAGACGGGGATGCAGCTGCCCGACAACTCGGCCGGCAAGCAGTTCCGCTGCCCGAAGTGTCAGAACGTCTTCACCGCCGGGGCCGGCGCGCCGGCCCCCGCCGCCGTTGGCGCCGCCGTTGGCGCCGCGGGGGGCGCCGCCGTCGCCACGCGCCCGGCCGCCCCCCCGGCGAGCAGGCCGGCCACCCCGACCGTGGCCCCACCCCCGACGACAACGGCGAAGGGCCCGACCGCCTGCCCGGCCTGCGGCTCGGCGCTGCTCGAAGGCGCCATCGCCTGCATGGACTGCGGCTTCCTGATCCAGTCGGAGGCGGCCGGCGCCGAGGCCGACGGCGCCGTCAGCATGTGTACCAACCCGGCGTGTGGCGTCGCCAACCCGCCGGGCGAGCGCTACTGCCAGCGCTGTAGCGAGGTGCTCCCGTACCCGCCCGGGCACGTCCTGCACAATCGCTACAAGATCAAGAAGAAGCTCGCCATGGGCGGCTTCGGCGCGGTCTATCTCGCCGAGGACACCAAGGCGAACAACCGCGAGGTCGCGATCAAGGACATGATCTGCACCGACCCGCAGGAGTTCGCCATCCGCCTGAACTTCTTCCGCCGCGAGGCCGAGATCCTGCGCTCGCTCGAAATGATCCCCATCGTGCCGCGCATCCAGGACCTGATCGAGCAGGGCCAGAGCGCTCACCTCGTGATGGAGTTCATCCGCGGGCAAGACCTCCTCAAGCTGATGGAGGCCAACAACAACCAGCCGTTCAACATGGAGCAGGTCGTCGATTGGGCGAAGGCCATCTGCGACGTGCTCCAGCACATGCACTCGCAGATGCCGGCCCTGGTCCACCGCGACCTCAAGCCCGACAACATCATGCTCCTGCCGGACGGCAAGTCGATCAAGATGATCGACTTCGGCACGGCGCGCGACCTCGGCCGCACGGCGCAGGACTGGAAGAAGGCCAAGACGCGCGTCTACACCGAAGGCTATGCCCCCCCCGAGCAGATCATCGGCCGCCCCGAGCCGCGCAGCGACCTGTTCGCGCTCGCGGGAACGATGTACCACCTGTCGACGGGCAAGCCGCCGGAGGGCTACCACACGGCGCGCGAGATCGAGTCGCGCCTGGGCGACGGGTCGATCCCCGCCGATCAGCGGTGGTTCTACGACCTCATCAAGATCAACCTCGCCGAGGACATCAACGAGCGCTATTTCTCGGCGGCGGAGATCAAGGGCGACCTGGATCGGCGCCGCGTCTCCAGCGAGTTGGCCTGCAAGAAGTGTCAGACCGTCAACAAGGTGCGCGAGCCGTACTGCTCCAAGTGCGCCGAGCCGCTGACCGGCGCGACGCCCCCATGCCAGCACTGCGGACAGCAGAACCGCATGGGCAGCCGCTACTGCGTCTTCTGCGGCAACCGTCAACGCTGACCTCCCCGCTCGCCGGGCGAAACACGAACCTACTAACCCCTGGTTGAGATTCGCATGTCCTCGAACTCTCCCTCCGACCCCACGGCGACGGCCGGCCAAGCGCCGGCCGCCGAAGACGTGCTGCCGATCTGGGACACGAGCCCTCCCCTCGCGGTGCCCGTGGCCGTCCCGGTCCCCGCCGGTGAGGGCCTGCCGCCCGAGACCGTCCCGCTCGCCCTGCCCGTGTCCGCCGGCGCCCCTCCCGTTGAGGAGGCCCCGCTGGCGATCGAGGCGCCCCCTGCCGCGGAAGCCCCGCCTGCGGAGGCGCCGCCCGCGCCCGACGTACGCTGTCCAGTCTGCGACTGGGTCAACGCCAAGAAGCAGTCGTGGTGTGGCGATTGCGGCTACTGTTTCTCTCCCGCGGAGTTGGAGGCGAAGAGCGCCCCTGCCGCCGTCGCCGCCGCCGGCCCCGTGGCCGCGCCAGCCCCACCCGCCCCCGGCATGCGCCTGCAAGAGCGCTACGAACTGGGCGAGCAGGTCAGCGACCGCCTGGGCGTGACGCGCTTCCGCGCCGTGGACCACGGCGACGGCTCGCGGCCGCCCGTCCCGGTCTTCGTGCTGCGCCAGCAGTTACCGCCGCCCACGGTCGAGGCCCTCGCCGAGTTCGTCGCCGAGCCCGTCCTCGAGGCCGTCCCCGTGGAAGAGGACGGGAGCGAAGAAATCTTGCCCACCTTCGATGAGGCAATCTCCTCGCCCGTCACGCAGGTGTTGACCGGCCAGCCCCCCTGGCCGAGCATCGCCTGGGAGCGCCGGCTGCTGCGCACGCTCGAGCACCCCGCCCTCCCGGAGGAGCTGGCCTATTTCACCGACGACGCCCAGGAATTCGAGTATCTCGTCGAGGAGGCCCCCACCGGCCAATCGCTGTGGGATGCCTGGGACGATCCCGACGCCGCCCCGGGGGAGCGCTTCGGGCACCTCGCCGAGCTCGCCGAGGTGCTGCACCGCCTCCACCAGGGCAACGCCATGCTCGAAGGGCTGCGCCCCGACGTCGTCGTCCTCGGCACCGATGGCCACGTCCGCATCGCCGACCTGTCCGATCTGCTGCCCATCCCCGTCCCCGCCGACGCGCCGATCCGCGGCCGGCTCTACACGGCGCCGGAGCTCCTCTCGTCCCCCGCCACGGCCGACGCTCGCTCCGAGCTCTATAGCTTCGGCGCGATGATCTACGCCTTGCACCTGGGGCGCGAACTGACCGAGGCCGAGTTCGACCGCGCCGGGGCGGGCCATCCCAAGCCCGTGCTCGCCAAGTTCCCCGACCTGCACCCGGCCCTGGCCCGGCTCCTGCTCAAGACCTTCCGCCGCGAGGTCGAGGTGCGCTTCCCCACCGACGAGGCCAGCAAGGAAGACGCCACCGGCTTCACCGAGCTGGCGCACGTCCTCGAAGTGATGAAGCGCAGTTACGACAACGTGCGCCTCGAGGTCGCCTCCTGGACGACGACGGGCATCGTGCGCACCGGCAACGAAGATGCCTTCGCCGTCTACCACGGCGCCGAATCGCGCCAGGACGACGTCGGCGAGTCGGTACTCATCCTGCTGTGCGACGGCATGGGCGGCTACGAGGCCGGCGAGGTCGCGGCGGCCCTGGCCATCCAGGTGTTGCGCCAGACGCTGCTGGCGCAAAAGCCGTTCAACGCCCTGGGCGGCGCCTCGCACTTCGGCACCGACGTGCTGACGCAGATGTCGCGCCCCGAGGGCCACGCCGGCCCCGCCGCCGACGTGGACGCGATCAAGAAGGCGCTCAAGGCCGCCCTCCGGGAGGCCAACAAACAGGTCTTCGCCGCCTCCCGCGCCCCGGGGACGAAGCGGCGCGGCATGGGTTGCACGGCGGAGGCGGTCTACGTGGATGGCCGCAACGTCATCGTCGGCCACGTCGGCGACAGCCGGACCTATCACCTCCACCAGGGCCAGATGGTTCAGTTGACGCGCGACCAGACGCTGGTGAATCGGCTGGTCGAGTTGGGCACGCTGACGGCGGAGGAGGCGGAGACGCACCCGCGCCGCAACGAGCTCCAGCAGGCCATCGGCGGGCAACCCGACGTCGAGCCAGGCGTGTACGCGGGCGTCCTCAAGCCGGGCGACTGGGTGGTCGTCTGCTCCGACGGCCTGTCGAACCACATCTCGGGCAAGGACCTGGCGTTCATGTTGCAGCGCGAGGCGGAGTCGTCCCAGATGGCGGCGCGCCGGCTGGTCAACCTGACCAACATCGAGGGCGCCACCGACAACGCCACCGTGGTGGTCGTGCGGGCGACCTGATCGCCGAGAGGGCCCGATGAACAACGCAGCCTTGCAGCGGCTGGTCCCCTGGCTCGCGCTGGGCGTGGCCCTGGCGACCAGTGCCGGGAGCCTCTACCTGAGCCTGGGCATGAAGCTGCAAGCGTGCCCGCTCTGCTTCTACCAGCGCGCCTTTGCGCTGGCCGCGCTGGCCGTGCTCGCCGTCGGATTGATCGCGCAGCTCGCGCCGACGGCCTCGATCAGCGCGATGGCGCTCCCCCTGGCGAACGCCGGGCTGGCAGTCGCCGGGTTTCACGTCTCTCTCGAAGCGAACGGTACGCTGGAGTGCCCGCTGGGCGTGTTCGGCCTCGGCACCGTCCCGACGCAGAGCCTCGCGGCGTTCGCCCTCCTGACGGCGTTGCTGCTCCTCGACGCGTTCGGCGCCGCTGCGCGCCAGCAAGTCGCCAGCGCCGGCGCCATCGCCCTCGGCCTGCTCCTCGCGCTGGCCTGCTGCACGAGCAATCCGCCGCTCCCGCCCGCGCCCACCAAGGAACACGCCGGCCCTCCCATCGTCTGCCGGCGCCCCTACGTTGCGCCGGAGTGAAACGCGCGAAACGGCAAGCAAGAGGGAGAGCTCGCGCCCCTTCTTGCTTGCCGTTTCGCGATTGCCCCTCACCTCCTGCTCATCTCCCCCATTTTTCCGCGATCCCTCTTGAAATCTCTAGACCGATCAGTCTATAGTTAGTCTAGACCGTTCGGTCTAATGTCGCCGGGCTACGGGGCCTGTATGAGCAAGAAGCGAGAGACCGGCAAGCGCCGGCGCGAGCAGATCGTCGAGGCGGCGGTGGCCGTCATCGCCGAGGAGGGCTTGCAGGAACTATCGCTGTCCGCCATCGAGAAGAAGGCCGGCATGAGCCGGGGGCAGTTGACCTATCACTTCCCCGCCAAGGAGGAGATCCTGCTCGCGGTGTTCGACCGCCTGCTGGAGATGATGCACCAGCGCGTGCAGAGCGGCGACGGCAAGGGCGGCCCGTGCGCCGAGCCGACGCCCGGCTGGGAGCGCTTGCACCACTTCCTGACGTTCTTCCTGCTGACGCCCCCGGAAGTCCCCGAGTTTCACGCCCTCCAGTACACGTTCCTCTCGCAGATTAGCCACCGCGAGGACTTCCGGCGCCGGCTGGCCAGCCTGTACGACGAGTGGCGCACGCACATGGCTGGCGACGTCGCGGTCGATTTGGCGAATAGCTCTTCGGGCCTCGCCATCTCGTCGCGCACCCTGGCGACGTTCGTGCAGGCGCTCTTGCACGGCCTGGCGATGCAGCGCGTGGCCGATCCGCAGGCCTACGATCGGCAGGAAATGCTGACGTTGTGTCTTCACGTGCTGGGGAATGCGCTCGGCCATCCCCCGTCCCCCGGGTCGCCCCTCCCTGCCAGGGAGACCGCGAACGGCATCGGCCAGCACCTCGACAAGCCGGCTCGCGGCAGGAAAAAAGCCGGGCCCCTCGTTCCCGGTCACGCCCCGGAGTGAACCATGCTTCACGACAAGGAAAATCGCGCCCCGGCGCTGGAGAACGGCGCCCCCACCCCCACGCTCGGCGATCGGGTGCGCTCGCTGCGGCTGGCAGAGCGGACCGGGCCCGCCCCCAAGACTGGCTCCGGCGCGTTGCCGTGGGCCGTCTGCGTCATCCTGCTGCTGATGACGACGGCCTTCGGCTACCGCGCCTATCGCGCCGGCCCGGTCGGCTCGACGGCGGGGAGCTCCGAGGGCGACAAGGAGCGCGGGGGCGACGGCAAGGGCACCTACACCGGCTCGCCGTCCTCCGCGACGGGCGACGTGGTGCTGCAGGCCAAGGGCTACGTGGTTGCCGTCCACCCGGTGCAGGTCAGCCCCAAGGTTGGCGGCATGCTCGTGGAGGTGTCGCCCCGCCTGGAAGAAGGCCGCATCTTCAAGGAGGGCGAGGTCCTCGCCAAGATCGAGGACGTCGATTACCGCGCCGATCGCGACCAGGCGAAATACGCGTTGAGGGCCGCCGAGGAACGACTGCGAGAGATGGAGGCCGGCAACCGGCCCGAAGAGATCGAGCAGGCCAAGGCCGAGCTCGACGAGGCCGACGAGAACATGGACCTCGCCAAGCGCGACCACGTCCGGGCCGAGCGCACGCGGGCCATCATCGCCGCCAACGAATACGACAAGATCCGCTCGACGTACCGCGCCGCCTCGGAGCGGCTCAAGCGCGCCCGGCAGTCGTACAAACTGATGTACGATGGGCCGCGCATCGAGAAGAAGCTGGCGGGCGAGGCCGAGGTGCGGCAGAACCGCGCCATGCTGGCCAAGGCCCAGTGGCGGCTGGAGAATTGCATCATCCGCGCCCCGGTGACGGGGACCATCACGAGCAAGCGGGCGGAGCGCGGCAACATCGTCAACCCGGGGGCGTTCTCGACGGGCAGCGCCGGGGGGATCTCCGCCAGCCTGTGCGACATGGCCGACCTGCGCGACATCGAGATCGACCTGAGCATCCAGGAGCGCGACGTCGCCACCGTGGAGGAGAACCAGGAGTGCCTCATCATGCCCGAGGCGTATCAGAACGACAAGCGGTTCCTGGCCAAGCACCCGCACGGTTACGTCGGCTTCGTCTCGCGCCTGATGCCGACGGCCGACCGCGCCAAGGGCGCCGTGCCCGTGCGCGTGCGCATCCCGCGCGAGTCGATCCCCCCCGACGAGGCGGGCAAGTACCTCCGCCCGGACATGGGCGCCCTGGTGTCGTTCAAGCGCGTGGCGAGCAACGACAAGAAGTAGTTTGGCGCGAGGCGGTTTAGCGACGCTTCGAAGAAGCGTCGGGCCCCCAAGGAGGTCGGCGGCATGAGCAACGAGCCCATCGTGCGCGTGGCGGGGCTGCACAAATACTTCCAGCGCGGCTCCGAAAAGATCGACGTGCTGAACGACCTGACGCTCGACGTGCCCGAGGGCGAGTTCCTGGCGCTGATGGGCCCGAGCGGGTCGGGCAAGACGACGCTGCTCAACCTCGTGGCCGGGCTGGACCAGCCCAGCGCGGGCGAGATCCGCGTCGGCAACGAGCTCATCAGCCGCATGAGCGAGGGCCAGCTCGCCCGCTGGCGCACGCGCCACGTCGGCTTCGTCTTTCAGTTCTACCACCTGCTTCCGGTGCTGACCGCCTACGAGAACGTCGAGTTGCCCCTGCTGCTGCTCTCGCTCTCCTCGGCGGAGCGCAAGCGGCAGGTGCTCACCGCGCTGGACCTCGTGAGGCTGACCGACCGCATGCGCCATCGCCCCGGGCAGTTGTCCGGCGGGCAGCAGCAGCGCGTCGGCATCGCGCGAGCCATCGTCACCGACCCGACCCTGATGGTGGCCGACGAGCCGACCGGCGACCTCGACTCGAAATCGGCGGAAGAGATCCTCGACTTGATGGTCGAGCTCCAGAAGGGCCTGCGCAAGACGATCATCATGGTCACGCACGACCCGCGCGCCGCGGCACGAGCCGAGCGCGTCTTGCACCTGGAGAAGGGCCAGCTCGTCCACGACACCGCGGCGCCGCTCCCCTCGCGGGGCGCCTTCACCGGCGAAGAGGGCCGCGCCACGTCCAGCGACGCGTTCAAGCCGAAGGAAGGCGACCGGGGGGTGGTCCCATGAAATCGCTGGACGACAGCCTGCTTTCCTTCCTGGACCGCCCCGAGAACGTCATCGGCGCGGGGCTGGTCGCCCTGCTGCTGGTGCTGGCGGTGCTCTACCTCCAGCGCTGGGCGTTCTACGGCAAGTTCATCGTCAAGAGCCTGCGGCGCAACGTCATCCGGACCGGGCTGACGACCGTCGGCATCGTCATGCTGGTGTTCGTGGTGACGTTGATCTGGACGGTGCTCTACTTCCTGGACCTGGTGACGTCGGAAAAGAGCCGCGACTTCAAGGCCATCGTCACCGAGCGCTGGCAGGTCCCCAGCCAGATGCCGCCGGCTTACGAGGGCCCCCTGGCCCGAGGCGGGGCGCGCAAGGAGGGCGACGTCAAGCCCGACGACTACATGACCTGGCAGTTCTTCGGGGGCACCATCGACCCGGCCAACAAGACGCGAGAGAACATCGTGTTCTTCTTCGGCATGGACCCCGACAAGATGCTGCTCATCGAGCGCGACAAGAACGGCAACCCGGTGCGCGACTCCCACGGGCGGATCAAGTACAACACGATGATGGACGGCATCGACGAGCTGACCGACGACCAACTGTTGCAACTCGACGACGCCTGCCGGCAGATGAAGGGCAACAAGCGGCTGGTGATCGCCGGCAAGGAGCGCCTGCGACAGCTGAACAAGCGCGTGGGCGAGTGGATGACGGTGACGAGCTTCAACTACTCGGGCATCGACCTGGAAGTGCAGATCATCGGCCAGTTCCCCGAAGGCAGATACGACCTGAGCGCCCTGGTCAACCGCGACTACATCACCGACGCGATGGACGCCTACAAGCGGAAGAACAACGGCACCGAGCACGCGATGGCCAAGAAGTCGCTCAACCTGGTCTGGCTGCGCGTGCCCGACACGGACGCGTTCCGCCAGGTCGCGGAGCAAATCAGCGTGTCGCCGGAGTTCAAGGAGCCGGCCGTCAAGGCCGAGACGGCGTCGTCGGGCATCTCCTCGTTCCTGGACGGCTACCGCGGCATCTTGTGGGGAATGCGCTGGCTGCTGGTGCCGGCCATCCTCGTGACCATGTCGCTGGTGATCGCCAACGCCATCAGCATCGGCGTGCGCGAGCGCCGCGCCGAGATGGCGGTGCTCAAGGTGCTGGGGTTCGGCCCCAACCAGATCATGGGACTGGTGCTGGGGGAGGCGTTGCTGCTCGGCTTCTGCGGCGGGCTGGCCAGCGCGGGCCTCACCTACCTGCTCATCAACAAGGTCGTGGGCGGCATCCCGTTCCCCATCGCCTTCTTCCCCAAGTTCATGATCCCGGTCAACGCCCTGTGGTGGGGCCCGTCGATCGGCGTCCTGACCGCCCTGGCCGGGAGCGTCTTGCCGTCGTGGTCGGCGCGCTCCGTGAAGGTCGCGGAGGTGTTCTCGAAGATTTCATAAGGCGATCAGCAGGTCTTGGTTTGCGGTAGGACGGCTCTCCTGAGCCGTCCCGACGGCTCGGGAGGGCCGTCCTACAAGCATGCCTTTTCCTGCCGCTCGCCTAAAGGGGGCCCGCCGCGGAGCGGCGGCCTACGTTGCGCGTCTGGCCACGTTCTCCTCGCTCGGAAACGTTTTTGCCCGGCACCCCGGAGGCGGCCGTTCATGAAGGTGTTGCTCTTCGTCCTGGGAACTTGTGCCGTCGCCCTGGTCCTGCTTCACGTGGTGCTGCTGTCGCTCGGCGCGGTGCTCGCGGTGGTGGTGGTGCTGCAGGCGTTCGGCGTCCTCAAGCGGGTGCCGTTCACCTACAACCTGCGCAACCTGATGGTGCGCTGGCGGACCACGGCCTTGACCGGCCTGGCCTTCACGCTGGTCGTCGGCCTGATGACGGTACTGCTGGCCTTCGTCAACGGGATGTATCGCCTGACCGCCAACAGCGGGCAGCCCAACAACGTCATGGTGATGGCCGACGGGGCGACCGACGAGCTCTTCAGCAGCCTGACCGGCGAGATCACCACCATCGTCTACCACGATGCCGTGGAGCTCGCCGAGGACGGAAAAACGCGGTTGGCGAGCTGGGAGGTCTACATTGTCGTCAACCAGCCGATCCCGACGCGCCCGTGCCCCAAGTGCGGGAAGATGGTCCCCATCGACGAGCTCGACTCCAAGTTGGCCGAGCACGGCTCGCCGCGCTGCGAGGGGAGCGGCACGGTCCTCAAGGGGGGCCGGCAGCGGCGCTTCATCCAGTTGCGCGGCATCGTCGATCCGGAGATCTCGGGGCGCGTCCACAATCTTCCGCTCCGCCCCGGCGGCGAGTGGTTCTCCAAGCAATCGGGCGTCCGGCCTCTGCCGGGCGGCAAGAAGAGCGAGCAGGCCATCGAGGCGGTGATCGGCGAGGGGCTGGCCCGGGAGCTCGGCGCCGACCAGGGCAAGAAGTCGCTGGAGGTCGGCGACGTGTTCGACCTGGGGGCGGCCAAGTGGATCGTGGTCGGCATCATGCAGTCGAGCGGATCGACCTTCGACTCGGAGGTGTGGGCCAAGTTCCAGCTGGCCGGCGACATGTTCGGCAAGAAGAACACCTACACCACGGTCGTCTTGCGGGCGACGAGCCCCGAGGCGGCCAAGGAACTGGCCGCGGACCTGACGAAGAACTTCAAGACCCCCGCCGTGGGGGCGCAGACGGAGCCGGAGTATTACGACAAGCTGAACACGACCAACCAGCAGTTCCTCTACGCGATCCTCATCGTCGTGGCCATCATGGCGGTGGGGGGCGTGTTCGGCGTGATGAACACGATGTTCGCGGCGATCAGCCAGCGCACCAAGGACGTCGGCGTGCTGCGGATCATCGGCTACGCGCGCTGGCAGGTGCTGGTGTCGTTCTTCCTCGAGTCGCTGATGCTGGCGCTGATCGGCGGGCTCCTGGGGATTGCCCTGGGCTCGCTGTGCCACGGCTGGAGCACGACCAGCATGGTCAGCGGCGGGCAAGGCGGGGGAAAAAGCGTGGTGCTCAAGCTCGTGGTGGACGGTCGAATCCTTCTGGCCGGCGTCGTCTTCTCTCTGTACATGGGCTGCATGGGCGGACTGATCCCGGCCCTCTCCGCCATGCGCCTCAAGCCGCTGGAGTCGGTCCGGTAGCTGTTCGTTTCGCGGGCCTGGCCTCCCGACGCGCCAGCAAGGGAGAAGCAATCCCTCGCTGGCGGGTCGGGAGGCCAGCCGGGCGAGCTTACCCGCCCGGCTCATTTCTTCGTGAACTCGTCGATCTTGCCGTCGTCGGTCGCGGTGATCAACCTGTGCTCCGTCAGGAGCTTGATGGTCCGCGGCGGTTGGGGGTCGCTTCCCGCGAAGGTGACGATCTTGATCTTGGGCCCCTCCACTTCATACTTGGCGCCAGACATGCCCTTTTTCTGGCTGCCCCACCAGTAGGTGCCGTCCTTGCGGTATTCGACCTGGAGCTCCCTGGCCACCCCGTCCCCCTTCACCGCGACCCACGTGCCAACGAGCGTGGGGGCGGCCCCTGTCCTCTTCTTGAACGTGCTGGTCTTGCCCTTCTCGTCCTCGGTGGCCAAGGTCCTTCCCGTCAGCTTCTTGATGGTCGATACCGTTTCCGACCCGTCCTTCCGGACGATCTTGAGTTTGTTCCCGTCCACGGCGTAGGTGCTTCCTTCCGGGGCGGGCCCCGCCTTGGTGTTCAGCTTGAGTTTGCCGTCCGCGGCGAGCTCCGCGACGAGTTGCATGTCCGCGCCGTCGCCCTGCACCGCTTCCCAGGTGCCGACGATCTTCTCCTTGTTCGTCGGCAGGGAATTCAGCCTCTTGAACTCCCCCGCCACCACGTCCGCAACGAAGTTGCCCTTTTCGCCCTCCAGGACCAGCGACTTGTCCGTGAGCTCCTTGACGGCGAGCGTGGCCGGCTTGGCATCCGGGCCCGGCTTCTTGCCCGCGAGAATGGTCACCGTGAGCTTGTCCCCGTCCAACGCGTACGCCGCCTCGGGGCCCGAATGAAGTTTGGGGGCATCGTCATCGGGGCCCTGGGCGTATTGCTTCACTTTGCCGTCCTTGGTGAATTCGATAATCCACAAGTTCCCCTCGTTCTCCTTCGCGGATTGCCAGCGGCCGACGATCTCCTTGCCGGCCTTGGCCTTCTTCTGCCGCTCCGCCTCTTTTTCAACCGCCTTCTTGGCCTTCTCCTTGAGGCCACACCCCGCGAGCACAACCAGCAGACACCCCACCAGAACCAGTCGAAGCGCGTTCATCAAAGCCCCCCCTCGCACGGCGCGGCTTCCGCCATCCGCTCGCGAGCACACACCCACGTGAAAACGGGCCGGCCGACGAGGCGGGCCACGCATCTTCTATGAAAGTGCAGCAGGCGGCGAAATCTTACAGGAAACCGCGCAAAGACTTGTCCGGCGCTCAGACGTCCATCAAGCCGCGCAACTCCGCGCGCAGGCGGGCGAGGACGCGCGCCTTGGCGACGTAGACGCTGTTCGGAGTGAGCCCGAGGGCCGAGGCCACCTCGGCGGCGGGGCGGTCTTCGAGCACCAGCATCTGGAAAACTTGCCAGGTCGTCGGGCTGAAGTCCTCCCGGATGCTCGCCAGCGACCGGCGGACGAGTTGCTGGTCGTGCTCCTGGTCCCACTGATGGCTCAGGGCGCTGTCCGGGTCGGCCAGTTGGTCCAGCCAGCCGGTCGGGGAAAGCGCGGCCTGCCGGTTGCGCTGGCCGCGCAGAAAGTGGCGAGCTCTGTGGACCAGGATGGTGCGCAGCCAGGCGCGAAAGGCCCCCGGCCGGCCGTTGTGAACGAACTCGGGCAGTTCCTCGCTGACCACCACAAGGACCTCTTGGAGCACGTCTTCGACGTCGGCCGGCTGAAGGTCGTGGCGGCTCAACCAGCCGCGCAACCACGGCTCGTAGACGGTCAGGAGCCGTCGCCACGCCCGATCGTCCGCGCGGTCGTGCAGGCGCTCCAGCAGACTGTGGGACGTGGCGAGCATGTCAGTGGGGCCTCTCTTGCGGCAGTTCGGGCAGCCGCAGCACGTGGAGGGAATTCGTCGCCAACACGACGGCGTGGCGGTCGTCTTCGGCAAGCGCCAGTCTCGCGGCGGTGAACGGGTGGCGCGACAGGGAGCGGTCGCCGGCCGGCAACTGGTAGCGCCCGACCTCCTTCCCCTCGAAGGGGAGGGGGTAACACCGGAGCGTCCCGTCGTCGAACCGCCGAACCCAGCATTGCCCCCGGGTCGAGTAGGCGCCGGCCAGGGCCCCCGGGGCCTCGTGCGATTGAAGCGGCGCGACGACCTTGCCCGTCTGTAGGTCGAGGCGGACCAGAGGGCCGTCTCGCGCTGCCCCGGCCGTCTTGCCGTCCGGGAACAGCCAGAAGAGGGACTTCACGGCGGCCAAACCGCGGAAGCCCCCCGACGCACGATTCTGCCTCACGTCCCACGTGACCCAGTCCTCGTTCTGGCTCCGCTGGAGGAGCAGCCGTTTACCGTCGAGCGTGAAATGAAACGCGCTGAGCGACGTGGGGTCGGGCGACTTGTAGTCCCAGCGGTGCTGCTCGCGCATTCGCGTCAGGTCGAACAGCACGTAGCCTTTCTCGGTCCAGTAGACCAGGTGCTTTCCCCCCGGCGCGACCTTGAAGTTCCACATGCCGCGATGCTTCTGCTCGGCCTGCCGCAGCAACTTGCCCGAACGCGTCTCGTAGACCCGAAAGCAATCCGTCGGCAGGACGAACTGCTCGCCGTCGCCAAGGAATTGGGCGGTGAAGCCCACGCCGCTATAGACCTTCTCCCCGGACGCGACGCGGTACACGTCGATCCAGGAGCCAGCCCCGGACTCCCGGGCCACCAGGACATACTTGCCCCCCTGGCTGATGGCGGTGTTGTAGAACCAGTCGTTCACCGCAGCCACGGGGATGCGGCGTACCAGTTCGATCCTGGCCGGCTCGGCCTCGAGGCCCCGGGCGATGACTGGCTCGCCCACAGGGGCCCGCATCCGATGGGCGGCTACAAGAGCGACCCCTCCGCCGGCGAGGAGGGTTACTGCCAACACCGCAGCGAGCAGCCAGCGGGGCGAGCGCGACCGGAGGGGGGCGGAGGCGCCCTGGCCGTTCGGATGCGCGAACGGCCCCAGCGCCTGAGCGACTTCGCCCGGCGTCTGGTAGCGATCTTCCGGCTTCTTGGCCATCATCTTGTCGATCGCCGCCGCCAGTCCCGCTGGCAGATCGTCGCGGTAGCGGGCGAGGGCCTCGGGCCGGGCGGTGGCGTGCAGCACGATCTTGTCGATCGCCGTGCCCCCCGGGAACGGCACGCGCCCGGCCAGCAGGTGGTAGAGGGTGCAACCGAGGCTATAGACGTCGGCGCGGACGTCGGCACCGCGACTGTCCCGGGCCTGTTCCGGGGCCATGTAATCCGGGGTGCCCAGGACGGCCCCCTCGGTCGTGAGCTGGCCCTCCGGATGAGCGGCCTCGCGGACGAGTCGGGCCAGGCCGAAGTCGAGGACTTTCACCGTCCCGTCCGCGGCGCGCATCAGGTTGTGGGGCTTGACGTCGCGGTGGACCATGCCCTTGCCGTGCGCGCATTCCAGGCCCAGGGCCGTCTGGCGGACGCAGGCACAGGCCTCGTGGGCGGGCAAAGGGCCCAACCTGGCCAGGCGTTGATCCAGCGATTCGCCCTCGACGTGCTCCATCACCAGGAAATGGGTGCCGGCGGCCTCGTCGGCGTCGAGGGACGCGACGATGTTCGGGTGAGACAGGCGGGCGGCGGCCTCCACCTCCTGGCGGAAGCGCTTCACGAGGTGGGGCCTGTTGAGGTAGCCGGCGCGAATCAGCTTGATGGCGACCAGCCGGCGCATCAGGCGGTGCTCGGCCAGGTAGACGGTGCCCATGCCTCCCTGACCGAGCCGACGGATGAGCCGGTAGCGAGGGTGCCCGAGCAACGCCGCGGCGTCCGCGCCCAGCACGTCCGGGGGAGCCAGCGCCTCCACCGTATCGGCCCTCGCCGCGAACGTGCCGGAGAGCGCGGAAGGGGGCGGACCGTCCCGCGTGGGCAGTTCTCTTGCGCCGCGCAGGTGCCGGACCAGGGCGTCCTCCGGCGCGGCACCCAGGATCGAGGTTTGATCCGGGCCGTCGGCCAGGAAGGACTCGATCTCTTCGGCTCGCTGCGCGTCGCACTTCCCCAGGCTGTAGGCGTGCAGTTCTTCCGGGCAGGGAGGAACGACCTGTCGCAACTCCATGCTCACCTCCGCCTTGCCGAACGCGTCAACCCGGCAGAAGGCGCTCGCGGGACCGGCGCGGAACACCTTCTCGATCCACGTTGCAAAATACGGCGCCGCGGTGCTCGCGGTCAACGAAAATCCCGCCATGTCGCCGCAACGTGGAGCGGAGCGCACGGTCGCCGAGAAACAGGGCCGGCAGGACCTCCCACCGACGGCTACCGCCGCCCCTCTTGCCTGGCCAGCTCCGTCTCCCGGCGGGCCTTGGGCCACTTGCGGTGCTCCTTGGTCCGGCGGAGCTCGCTGTTCCGCACGAAGAACCCCGCCTTCCGCCGCCGCTGGCGCTCCAGCAGCTTACGCAACCGCTTGAGGGCTGCCGCAAGCGGCTCCCGAGCCCCAACCACAACCCGAAGTCCCATGGGTGTGCGTCTTGTACGGCTGACGCGATGCCGGTGAAAACGAGAAATGCCGAACGACGGAGCAGAGAACCACGGAGGGCTTGCACCTGTGTTGAACGCCACCAGGGCCGATTCATTCTGGCCCTCGACCGAGGCAAGGTCAAGGGGGTGCGCCGCACTTCTGGCCTTTCACCGAGCTGACGCCCGGCCCCGCCAAGGGCGCCCCGCTCCAACAAGCCGTCCCCTGGCGTCCAGATCGCCGACCGGGTATGCTCGGGCCATGCCTCGGTTGCGGGCAGGCCCATTCTCTCTCCTGGCGGACCATGCGCGACGTCACCACCCTGGAAGAGCTGACGGCCGCGCTCGACGCGAGCCGCGCCGTGCTGTTCTTCGACGTGGAGTGGTCGCAATTCGCCGCGCGCTCGCGCCAGGCGGTCGGCGACCTGGAGCGGGCGTGGCGCGAGGCCAACGTGGCGGTCGCCGTCGTCTTTCACCGGCTCGACCTGACCGATCCCCAGGGCTCGCTCTGGTTTGGCGTGCGCGATTGGCTGGCGCGTCAGGCGGGCCCGGTGGGCGGGCTCGCGCATGGGGCCGACGGCGCGCTGGTGTGGGTGTGCGGCGGCAAGATCGCGGACCACGTCAGCTTCGCGGGGAGCGTCGGGCCGCAGGAATTGCTGGAGCGGACGCGCCGGGCGTTCGCCGGGGGGCGGTAGTCAACTCGCCCCAGACAGCGCCTCGCTCTGCACCGCCACGATCATCTCCTTGAGCTCGTCGAGGGACCTCAGCGAGTGGTGATGGGCGGGGACATGGCAACGGTGCCTCTCATCGACCTGACGGGTGGATGTGTCACGGTTAGCGATGCTTCGCAGAAGCGTTGAGGCGGCCACGCTTCTGCGAAGCGTCGCTAACCTCCCAGCGCCCCGTCATGGCGCCTGATCCCCCGGCACCTGTAGCCCGAAGCCGTCGAGGTCCACGTCTTCCCCCTTGTCCGGCTCGCCGGGCCCGCCGCGTTCGAGGCTGACGCGCAAAAACCCCCACAGGCTGGTCGCCTCGCCGGTGTGGTCGTAGCCAGCGTCGTCGGTATCGGCCTCCAGCAACCAGCGCCAGGCGCGGCGCTCGCTGCCGGGGTCGGCGTCTTCCTGCCAGCCCTTGAGCACGCGCGAGACGGCCTGCAAGGCGGCGCGGCAGGCCTTGGGGTCGGCCACGTGCAGGCGCATCTCGTCGGGGCCCTCCTCGAACTGCACGCGCGGCAACTGGCGCAGGGCCTCGAACAGGCGGTGTTCGAGCGCCGTCGCTCGCCAGGGCGACCACAGGAAGAACGTGACGCGCGGAGTCTCAAAGGCCAGGCCGTAGAAATCGAAGCGCATGCTTCGTCCCCTAACCGGAGCGGGAAGGTTCATCTGCCCTTCATCGTATCCGCTGGCGGGGCGGGCTGACCAGCCCCAAGCGCCGGCGCGCTCAAAACGGGCCGGCCGCGAGGAACTGGCCCGATTCAACTCGCCACGTAGGTCTCGGCGCGCGCGTGGACCACGACCGGGGCCGGGTGCGTCACGGGCTCGCTTTCCGGGGCGGCCTTCCTCGGCCGCAGCCAGAACGACGCGCCGTAGCCGGCCAGGGCGAGGGCCCACGTGAGCACGCGCTGCACCAGGGACGCCAGCACGCCGTTGGCCGAGTTGCTGCCGAATAGTTTGTAGAGCCCGCCGAACCCCAGCTCGCCGATGCCGGCGCCGCCGGGGAACAGGGGCACCGCCATGATGACCAGGCCGATCGGCACGATCAGGAAGTGCTGCGCCAGGCTCGGGATCGGGTTGGCCGCGTCGCCGTCCCACAGCGCCCGCGAGCAGCAGTAGAACGCCCCGACGAAGCCGACGAAGCCCATCCACGACATCGCGAGGGCCACCGCCACGCTCCCCTGCCGGCATCGGTACATCCAGACGGCGCGCCAGAGCTCGGCTGCGGAACCGCCCACCTTGGGCAGTTTCATCAGGCGGCCCGCGAAGATCTCCACGCGCCGCTCCGGGAGCAGGCCCAGCAGCAGCCACACCAGCGCCGACGCGCCCACGATGATCCCGGCCGTCGCGACGATCGATTTGCTATCCACGGCGGCGGGCCCTTCGAGCGCGCCGGCCAGCCAGAACGCCCCACCCAGGATGGCCACGAACCAGAACAGGCCCCACAGGGCGATGGCCCGGTCCATCAGAACGGTCGCCACCGCGACGGTGCGCCGACTCTGCCCGCGAGCGAGCGTCGCGGCCTTGACGATGTCTCCGCCAACCGAGCCGGGCAGGAACGTGCTGAAAAAGAAGCCGAGCAGCCCCAGGCGGATCGCATCGACCACCCCGAGCGACAGGCCCTGGGCCCGCACGAGCACGTACCAGCGCACCAGCGTCAGCCCGAGCGCGACCACGTAGCACAGCAGGGCGGCGAGCAGGTAACCGAGGTGGATCGGCTGGCCCTCGACGGCGTGGCGCTGCCAGACGTAGCCGAGGCCCCGGCCGCCCTCTGGCGCCCAGTTCTGCCACACGACCCAGCCCAACAGGCCGAACGCCAGGCTGTATTTGAGAAGATTGACAAGCTGTTTCTTCACGACACCATTCCTGTCGGGGGAAGGAACTCGAGCGCCTCAGGCCCAGCGCAACTCTAGCTCACGATGGTCGAACGGGGCGCCGGGCACCTCCCGGGCGTTCCGCGAACGTCAGCGACCGAAAAGGAGTGAGCTCCAGGTGGGCCTCGAGGCGGGGGGCATCCATGCCAGCTCTCATTCTCTGCGCCAGGGCGAACGCTGTCTAGCGGAGATTGCGCGAAAGTCGGCGCCGGGGGAATCTCGGGAAGAGGGACGACCGGGCGTTGACAGCGGAAAAGGCACCTGCTAACTTGATCGAAGGAAGAACGCCGTTCGGGGCTGTGGCGCAGCTGGGAGCGCGTCTGAATGGCATTCAGAAGGTCGCGGGTTCGAGCCCCGCCAGCTCCACTTCCGAAGGGCCGACGCAACCGCGAGGTGCGTCGGCCCTTTGTCGTTCCCGAGGGCCGCGGCAATGTTCCACGTCCCCGACTGGCTGGCCGAGCGCAACGTCGAGTCGTGGCGGCAGATGCTCCTCTTCTACGACGACTTCCTCACTCACCCCGGCTGGGAGTTCGTGGCGGGGCTGCGCCGGCTGGTGACGAGCGCCCTCGACACCGACCTCGCCCGCTCGTTCCGGGCCGGGCAATCGCTTTACCGTCTGATGGTGTCCACGGCGACTCGCTACGGGCTCGAGTTGGGCGACCCGTTCGTGGGCGTAGACGTGCGCCGGCCAGAGCAACTGTTCTCGCTCACCTACTATGGGCCGGACTACCAGATCGTGGAGGAGCGCACCTGTGAGGAGAGCGAGGTCGTCGGCGCCCTGACCGACTTGCTCACGCGGCTGGGCAACGACCCCAACGCGATGCCGGCGCGCGTGCGCGATCCGGGGCCGGGGTAGTCTGCCCCCTGCATTTGCTGCCGGCGCGCGCGCCGACTACAATCAGCCAGTGCCCACCTCGAGGACGCGACCATGTTCGACCTCCCCTCCGTGCAGTCGGCCCTCCGCGACCAGGGCCTCGATGGCTGGCTCCTCTACGACTTCCGCGGCCTCAACGTCCTGGCCCGTCGCGTGCTCGGCCTGAATCCCGACCACATCCTCTCGCGCCGCTGGTTCTACTTCGTGCCCGCCATCGGCGAGCCCAAAAAGCTCGTCCACCGCATCGAGCCCGGCGCCCTCGACGCCTACCCCGGCACGCGCCAGATCTACCTGCGCTGGCAGGAGCTGGAGGCGGGCGTCACGGGGCTGGTCAAGGGCCGCGGGCGCATCGCCATGGAGTACGTCCCCCGCAACGCCAACCCCTACGTCTCGCGCGTCGATGCCGGGACCGTGGAGCTGGTGCGCAGCGCCGGCGTCGAGGTCGTCCCGTCCGGCGACCTGGTGCAACTCTTCGAGGCGTGCTGGGACGACGAGCAGTGGGCCATGCACCTCGAGGCCGCCCACCACACGCGCTCCGCCTACGACGCCGCCTTCGGGTTCATCGCCCACCGGGTGCGCGGCGGGGCCCCGGCGTTCGAGACCGAGGTGCAGCAGGTCATCCTCGACCACTTCCGCACTCACGGCCTCATCACCGACCATCCTCCCATCGTCGGCGTCGGCCCACACAGCGGCGATCCCCACTACGCGCCCACTGCCCACACCGACGTGCCCGTGGGCCCCGAGACATTCGTCCTGATCGACCTGTGGGCCAAGCTCGACAAGCCGCGCGCCGTCTACAGCGACCTCACCTGGACCGGCTTCGTCGGCGAGGCGGTGCCCGCCAAGTACGAAAAGGTCTTCCGCATCGTGGCGAATGCCCGCGATGCCGCCATCGAGCGCGTCCGCACCGCGTTTGCGAAGAACGAGGCGCTCCAGGGCTGGCAGGTCGATCGGGCCGCGCGCGACGTCATCGACCGGGCCGGGCACGGGGCCGACTTCTGCCACCGCACCGGGCACTCGATCGGGCAGGAGACGCACGGCAACGGCGCCAACATGGACGATCTCGAAACGCACGAGGAGCGCCGCGTGCTGCCGCGCACCTGCTTCTCGGTCGAGCCGGGCATCTACCTCGCGGAGTTCGGCGTGCGCAGCGAGGTCAACGTCTTCGTCGATGCGCAGCGCCAGGTCCACGTCACGGGCGGCGACCCGCAGCGCGAGGTGGTGGCGATCATGAAGGCGTATTGAGCGGCGTTCGCGAAACGCCAAGCAAGAAGGGGACGGGTCAGGCGAGTGGCAGGACTTGGTTTGCTGTAGGACGGGGCTCCAGAGCCGTCCGCCGAGCACGGGCGGCTCAGGCGTGCCCTGCGACGCGGCGAGCCCTCCGACAAGCATGCCGTCTACAGCCGGGCGCCGTATTCGTAGCCCGCG
>JBBSEZ010000102.1:0-24952 GCA_038239195.1 Gemmatales bacterium | reverse complement strand
GCCGCTCGCCTCGATTCTTGCGCAACCTCGGCGCTCATGCCTCCGGCCGATCCAGCCCCAGTTCCGTGTGGAGCGCTTGCAAAGCGTCGGGGAGCCGACGGTCTTCAGCGAGGGCCACGACGATGCCGTTGGCGGAGGCCCCTTGCAACACCGCGAGCGGTTCGGTGCCGACCCGCTCCAGGCAGCGCGCCACGCGCGCGAGGATGCCCGCCGCCGTGGCTGCTCGATCGCCCACGATGCCCAGCACGGCCACGTCGCGTTGGGCCTCGATGAGGACGCGCGCATCGACGTGGTCGCGGAGCACGGCAAGGAACCGCTCCAGGTCCGGGCCGCCGACCAGCCAGAGGCCTCGCCCGCCGTTGAAGCCAAAGGCGGCGGCCAGAACGTCCACGTTGTGCCGGCGCAGGGCCGCGCCCATGTCCCCGACGACGATCCCCTCGTCACCCATTTCCGACGAGCGGGCGCGGACCAGGGCGCCCCGGCGGACCAGGGTCAGGGCCTCCACCCGAGGCGCCGCCCCTTCGCGGCCGTGCGTCAGCCGGGTGCCCGGCTTGTCGGGCTCGTACGAGCTCGCGATGCGCACCGGGATGCCGTGGCGGGCGGCCGGCTGCACGCTCTTGGGGTGCAGCACCTTGGCGCCCAGCATCGCCATCTCGGCGGCGATCTCGTACGCGACTTCGGGGATGGTGTACGCGCGAGGGACGACCCGGGGGTCGGTGGTCTTGATGCCGTCCACGTCGTGCTTGAGGACCCAGATCTCGTCGGCCCCCAGGGCGCAGCCGACCAGCGTGGCCGTGAGGTCGCTGCCGCCCCGGCCGAGGATGGCGATCCGGCCTTGCTCGGAGAGGCCGTAGAAGCCAGCCACGACTGGCACTTTCCCCGCCTCCAGCAGCGGGAGGAGCGCCTGGCGTACTCCCTCGCGGGTGCGTTCTTCGTGGGGCAGGGAGTTGCCGTAGTTGTTGTCGGTGCGGATGCCGGCCTCGTCGCCGCCGAGGCCGACCGCGTCCACGCCCAGATCGCGCAGGCAAGCCGCCAGGATCGGCACGCACATCCGCTCGCCTTCCGAAACGACGAAGTCGTGGCCGATGGGCGTCAGCTCCCCCAGCAGGTGGCTGCCGAGCAGGATGCGGTCCAGCCCGTGCCGCTCCAGGTACAGGGCGCCGGCTACGTTCTCGACCAGTTTCGGATCGCGGATGGCGTCGCGCGCTGCCGCAAGGTGATGCTGCTCGAGCTGCTTGGTGGCGCGGAAGTATTCGGCCACGCGGTTGCCCTCGTCGCCCTTCGCGGCGGCCTGCTCGGTCAGCGCCACAAGTTTGTTCGTCACGCCGGCCATCGCGGAAGTGACCACGACGACCCGGTGTCCCTGTCCCAGGACGCGCTGGACCAGTTCGGCCGTGGAGCGGATGCGCTCGCCGTCGCCGACCGACGTCCCGCCGAATTTGATGGTCAGCAGCACGGCGCCCTCCGCCTCTTGCCCACCTCGACTTGACCGCCGGCGGAAAAGTCACGCTTCCGCCACGTTTCGTTCTATGGCGCTCCGAGGCGCACCACAACGACCCGCCTCGCCAATCCCAGCAGTCTGAGCATCGCAAGCAGCCCGACGTGCAAGCGAGGGAAACACGGGCGTTCCCTGCCGACGCGCAAGCGAATGACAGTCACGCCCGGCGGGGAGGCCGCCTGAACCTTTTCCCTCGCTTGCGCTTCGGGCTGCCTTCTGTCGTCCCTCGGTGGGAATTGCCGAGAAGGTGTCAGCCCCCGAGCCGCGTCATTGGCGGCGCACGAGCATCAAGGTCAGGTCGTCGTCCGGGCGCCCGTCTTCGTGGAACGCGGTCGTGGCCTCCATCAACTCGTCGAGGACTTCCCGGAGGGGGCGGCCCGAGCGCTCGAGGACAAAATCCGCGAGCCGTTTGATGCCGAACAGTTCCTCGCCGCGGCGCGTCTCGACGACGCCGTCGGTGCCCAGGACGAGCAGGTCGCCCGGCGCCAGATCGACCGGGGCGCATGCCTTGTAGGGCCCCTTGAGGATGCCGAGCGGAAAACCGCGGTCCTCGTCCTCCCCAAGCGTGTGGACGGCGCCTTGCCCGGGCCGGAGATGCAGCACCACAGGGCCATGTCCGGCGTTCGCGAAGTGGAACTGGTGCGCGGCGGGATCCAGGGCCCCGTAGAGCAGGGTGATGAAGCGGTGCCGCGGGGTGAGGTCCTCGAACAGGGCCTGGTTGAGGTCGCCGAGGAGGTCGTGCGGGGCCGGCTCGCGGAAGGCAAGGCCGCGGAGGGCGGCGCGGAGCGAGGCCATCAACAGGCTCGGCCCCAGCCCGTGGCCGCAGACGTCGGCGATCGCCAGGCCGAAACGCCCCGAGGCCAGCGGCAGCACGTCGTAGTAATCGCCGCCCGTCTCGTCGGCGGAGCGGCTGGACGCGGCGAGCTCGTAGCCCGGCACGGGAGGCAGGGAACGGGGAAAGAACCCGGCCTGGATCTCCTGGGCCACGCGCAGGGAAGCGCGGACGTGGAGCTGCTCGGCCTGGAGCTCGCGCACCTGGCGAAGGGCGCCGAAGATGGCGGCCGTCGCCTCGGCGAACTTCAGATCGCCTTTCAACAGGTCTTGCTCCGAGGGGCCACCCGCTTGCTGCGGTACGCCGCGCGAGCGCCCGGCCGCGTACAGCCCCCAGCCGGGGGCCGGCCCGTCGGGCAAGGGGGCGCACAGCGCCCAGTCGAAGGCCGCGTCGAGCGTGAAGTCGGAGGCGCTCTTGGGGCCCCAGAGGTAGAAGACGCTCTGGCGGCTGCGGAGGGCGGCGGCGATGAGGCGGCGGCTCGGCGGCACCTGTTCCAGTTCCGGCGCGCGGGCGGCCCGCGTGCGAACCTCGGGCGCGCCGCCGGTTAGCTGGACGACGGCGACGGCCCCCGCTCGGGAAATCCCCCGGAGCAGGACGTCGAGCACCTGCTTCTCCAGCTCCGCATCGCTGGGGGACCGGCGAATGACTTCCGGCAAGGCCGCGAGCACTTCGAGGCGCTGGTCGGCGTCCCCGTAGCGGACCTGACGGAGCTCCTCCGGGGAGCAGGTGAGTTCGACGTCTGGCACCGAGCCCGGGCCGAGGGCGGCCTCGTCTTCCAGGGTGAAGGTGGTGTTCCCGATGACGAAGCTCTCGCCGCCCGTCAGCGTAAACTCTTCCAGGGGGAGCCCGCGAAAATAGATGGGGTTCTTGCCCCTGGGCAAGCGGCTGACGGTCAATTGCCTCCCGTCCCAGGCCAGGGTCGCGTGCAGCGCCGAAATCATTGTGTCCCACGGGGCCGCCCATTCGGTGAGGGCGCCGCGCACGCGCCCCAGAGTGACGGGCCGCGACGGGAGCGCTTGCCGCCAGTAGTCGTCCGCGCCTCGCCCGCGTGCGATCAGATAGGCCATGGCCGATGGGCCCTCGACGGGGCAAGGCCCAGAACGGCCAGCCCCACAGGAAGACAGTCCGCAGGCCAGCCACGCCGAGCATCCACCACCGACGAGACGGCAGTGCGGCCGTGTTGTCCCAACTCCACCCAGCCAGGGCTTTCTTTATCCCTGACCCAACTCCTGTCAACCAGAATCGCTCCGCCCCGAGGCCTGGGGTGCGGCAAATTGTTCGGGAGCGCGCTGCTCGTCTCTCGGGCCCGGGTTGGGCGCAGCGCATCACCCTCTGCGGAGGCCCCAAGGCCCTGGTCCTCTCCCCGGGTTGCGCCTGGGGGATGGGTGCCGGTCGCGGTCGTGCTCCCCGGTTGCGCCCGCGAGAAGGGCCCGGTCGCGGTCAGGCCCCCGGGCCCCGCCCGCAACCGCCGGGTGAGGTGAAGCCACAACAGGGCTGCACCCGGGGCTTTATTCTGTCACCCATGAAGGGTTGCAGGGCCTCGCGATGACTTCTCGAGCCCCATGGGGGTGACGGAATAAAGCCCCGGATACAGCCCTTCCGCGACAGCACCCTCCCGGGGAGATAGCGGGCGCAACCCGGGAGGACCGACTCATCCGGCGCTCCACCTCTTCTCGCGACGGAGACAGGCGCTGGTGGGTCGCGGGCGCCTCGGAGCTCGTGGTGCTCCTCGTGGCCGGCACCGCCGCCCTCTTCCTGCGCCAGCCGGTGGCCCAACCCGCCGGCCCGCCCTAGCCCGACCCGGAGACGAAGCTCGCCCCCCGCCCGGCGCCGAAAAAACTCGCGAGCCTGGGCGACTACCTGCCCCCCGATTGCGTCGGCGTCGTGCATCTCGAGGTCAAGCAGTTCGTCGCCTCCGAGGTGCGCCGCGGCCGGGGCAAGCTCGACCTCGCCGGCTTCCGCTCCTTCCTCGACCTGTTGTTCGTGAGCCCCGAAGACGACGTGGCGTGGGCTCGCCTCTATCTCCGCGCGGGCAAGAAGCCCCCGCGCGTCCTCGGCTCCGCCACGCACGAGCCCTTCGCGTTCCGCACCGGCAAGCTCGGAGGACTGAGGACTGTCCCCGGAAACAAGAACCTTCCCCTCCACCACGAGCTCAAACCGAGCCGGGCGACGAGCGCGCTCTTCATCGGCTCGTCGGCGCCTACCTCGTCCTCAGCGAAGACCGCCGCGCAGTACTCGACGCCCTGGGCCCGGCGAAGCGCGCCCGGGGCCAGGACGCGCACCTCCTGCGCCCTGCCCCTCGCCAGGGCCCATCCGCAACAGGCGCTCTGGCTCCCCCGCGACGTCGAGCGAATGGGGCCCGGCGCGTTAACTAAAACCGGCAAGCCCGATCGCGTCCTCGACCTGTTCTCCAAGCACGCGACCTCGATCCACAGGGGGTTACCGAGGGCAAGGACGTGCGCGGCCGCCTGGTTTTCGAGGCCCTTACAGCCGACGGCCTCGCCGAGGCCATCCCTCGCGTGCAGCCCATACTCCCCGGCTTCTATCCCACCCTGGCCCGGACGTCCTGGCCCTCTGCAAGCTCCTTGCCACCGCGAGCGTGCAGCGCGACGGCAACACGCTCACGGCCATCGGCCGGCTCCCCGCCAAGAGCTCTCCGACAACCGCCAGGCGCTGACGCTCTCCTCCCGCCTCCGATAATGGGGGAAGGCGCGGCGCCGTTCTCCGCGGGCTGGCCCTTCGGCGCGCCGGGCCATCACCTCCCGAGGCGCTGTCATGCCCAATGCCCCCTTCGTCCCCGCCGCCGACCTGTTGGTGCGCCGGCTGCGCGAGCGCGGCGTGCGCGACGTCTTCGGCTATCCCGGTGGACAGCTCACTCCCATCTACGACGCCCTTTATCGCGAGCCCGCCCTGCGCCATTACCTCGCACGGCACGAACAGGCCTCGACGTTCATGGCCGACGGCTACGCCCGCGCCACCGGCCGGCCCGGCGTCGCCCTGGCCGTGTGCGGCCCCGGCGTCCTCAACGCCGCCACGCCCCTCGCCACCGCCTTCACCGACTCCGTCCCTCTGCTTCTGATCAGCGGGCAGGTCCCCACCGCCGGCCTCGGCCCGCGTTCCGGCTACTACCACGAAAACGACCAGCTCGCCGCCTGCACCACTTTCACCAAATGGCGCGCCCGCGTCGAGCGCCCCGCGGACCTCGTTCCCCTGCTCGACGAGGCCTGGCACGCCCTGACCACCGGCCGGCCCGGCCCCGTTCTCTTCGAGGTCCCCCTCGACGTGCTGCGCGCCGAGATGACGCCCGATCCCTGGCCCTCCATGCCCGCGCCCCAGGCCCTCGTGCTCGATCCCGCTCCGATTGCCGAGGTGGCCGCGCTGATCGGGAGCTGGCGCCGGCCGCTGATCCTGGCCGGCGGGGGCGTGGTGTCGGGAGGGGCAGGGGTAGCGCTGGCCCGCCTGGCCGAGCGCCTGGGGGCGCCGGTCCTGCACACGGCGCTGGGCAAGTGTGCCCTGCCCGCCAGCCACCCTCTGGCCGCCGGCATGCCCTGGCGCCGGGCCACGTCCGACCTGACGAACATGGGCGAGTTCTTCTCCCCCCTGTTCGCCCAGGCCGACGGCCTGCTGGCGCTGGGCTGCCGCTTCACTCAACTCGCCACCGGCTCCTGGTTGCTGCGCCCGCCGCCGCTGGCCCAGATCGACGTCGATCCCGACGAACTGGGCCGTCACTACCCCGTCGAGGCCGGTGTCTGTGCCCCCCTCGCCGCGGCGCTGCCCCAACTGCTCGCGCTGTTGCCGCCCGAGCCGCGCCAACTGTGGGCTACCCCGGTATCGAAGGGCGAGCCGTGGCGCCTGCCCGGGATCGACGTCGTGGGGCCCCTGCGTCGCGCGGTGCCGCGCGATGGCATCCTGGCCGCCGACGTGACGCGGCTGGCCTACGTCCTCATGGCCGAGTTTCCGCTGGAGGCGCCGCGCAGTTTCCTGCACCCCGCCGGCTCGGTGGCGATGGGCTACGCCATCCCCGCCGCCCTGGGCGCCAGGGCCGCCTTCCCGGAGCGCAAGGTGGTCGCCGTCGTCGGCGACGGGGGCTTCATGATGAGCGCCCTGGAGCTGGCCAGCGCCGTCCAGGAGCGCCTGCCGATCGTGGTGTTACTGGTGAACGACAACGCGCTGACGCTCATCAAAGCGACGCAGCAGCGGCGCTACGCCGAGCGCTACATCGGCGTCGATCTGCGCAACCCCGACTTCGGGCAGTTCGCGCGGGCGTTTGGCGTGCGCTACGGCTTCGCCGACAACGAGGAGGCGCTGGAGCGCGAGTTGATCGCCGCGCTGGCCCACGACGGGGTGGCGTTGGTGGAGGTGCGGCCGGGCGATGCGCGGAGCTCGTAGCGACAAGCGCCTCGCTTGTCGTATTCGCCTTGGGGCCACATTCATCCCCAGGCGAGGACAAGCGGGGACGCTTGTCCCGACGATCCCAACCGGCGCGGCGCTCCCGTTGCCTCTCTTCTCGAGCGCCAAACGTCGAGCCGCGACCCGCGGAGCAGGGGCGAGCGGTCGCCCCCTCCTCCACACGTCGCGGCTCGGCGAAACCGGCCTTCTTGGCCTGGCCCCGTTTGGGCTCAGTTGACCGCCTGGACGGCCTCATCGAGAGGAGGCCATTCCTTCTCGATCCCCTCGTCCTGAATCTGCTTCAACTGCGACTCCGTGATCTCGAACTGCTTCGTCACGTGCTGGACGGACTGTGGCACGGTCATCGAGCCGGTGTCCTGGGTCTCGACCAGTTTGTGAAAGATTTCCTTCCGCTGCTGAACAGTCAAGCGTTTCGCACGCATGGGGGAGCACTCCTCAAAGTAGGGCGCACAGCGCAAGTCCTTGGTCTCCGGCCCGGGAGCGGGCCGGCAAACCAACCGGGCGAACTTCTCTCGTATCTCGCTCTGGGGACACCTGAAAGGGCGCCAGGAGAACAGGACTGGCGCCCGGGTGACGCGCGCGGGAGGGCGGATGGCGCGAGGGCCAGAGACAGAGCAACGCCCGCCGCGAAGCGAACGCTTGCCCTCTTTGTTTATAGTATACGCGGCGCGCCCCCCGATCGGCGCGACGAAAATCAGGATTTTTCGATGCTTTCCCGCCCGCCAATCGCTACCCTGAGCAGGCAAGGAACCGCCCCGACGAACCATCCCCTTGTCCCCCGAGGTCTGCGCATGTTCACTCTTTTCCGCCCCTCCGTGCGGCCTGCCCTCCTCCTCGGCCTTGGCTTCGCCCTCCTCGTCGCCCTCCCCTTGCCTGGCAAGGACCGTTCTCCCTCGCCCCCCGCTCCCGTCGAGGCCCCCGTCGAGAAGGCGCTGCCGGTCAAGGGGCGCGTCGCCGAGGTCGCCAAGCGCATCGCCGCCGAGCAGCCCAGCCTCGAGGCCCTCTACAAACACCTGCACGCCAACCCGGAACTGTCCCTCTCCGAGGCGCGCACCGCCGCCCGGCTCGCCCGGGAGCTTCGCAAGCTCGGCTTCACCGTCACCGAAAAATTCGGCGGGCACGGCGTCGTCGGCGTCCTCAAGAACGGCAAGGGGCCCACCGTCCTCGTCCGCACCGACATGGACGCCCTGCCCATCGTCGAGCGCACCGGCGTGCCCTACGCCAGCAAGGTCCGCGTGCGCGACAAGAGCGACCAGGAAGTCGGCGTCATGCACGCCTGCGGCCACGACATGCACATGACCTGCTGGACGGGCACCGCCCGGGTGCTCAGCTCGCTCAAGGACCACTGGCAAGGCACGCTCGTGTTCATCGCCCAGCCCGCCGAGGAGATCGGCACGGGCGCCCGCCTCATGCTCGAGGCCGGGCTGTTCGCGAAGTTCCCGAAGCCCGATTACTGCCTGGCCCTCCACTGCGACGGGGCCCGCCCCCACGGCACCATCGCCTTCACCGAGGGCCTCGCCCTGGCCAACGTCGATTCCGTGGACGTTATCGTGCGCGGCAAGGGCGGGCACGGTGCCGCCCCGCACAAGACCATCGACCCCGTCGTGCTGGCCGCGCGCATCGTACTCGACCTGCAAACGCTCATCAGCCGGGAGACCGACCCCCTCGACCCTGCCGTGATTACCGTCGGCTCGATCCACGGCGGGACCAAGCACAACATCATCCCCGACGAGGTCAAGTTGCAGATCACGGTGCGGAGCACGAAGGACAGCGTCCGCAAGCACCTGCTCGACGGCATCAAGCGCATCGCCGACGGCTGCGCCAAGGCCGCCAACGCCCCCGCCCCGACCGTCACCGTCCTGCCGGAGTTCACGCCCGCCCTGCTCAACGAGCCCGGCCTGACGCGCAAGACGGTCGCGGTCTTCCGCGAGGTGCTCGGCGCCGACAAGGTGCTCGCCCGGCCCCCCATCCTGGGCGGCGAGGACTTCTCGCGCTACGGCAAGGCCGGCGTCCCCATCTTCCTCTACTTCCTCGGCACGTCGGCCCCCAAAAAGGTCGCCGACGCCGAGCGCACCGGCATTGCCCTGCCGTCGATGCACTCCGACCGCTACGCTCCCGTGCCGGCGCCGACGATCGAGACGGGCGTGCTCACGATGAGCCTGGCGGTGCTGAACCTCGTCGGGAAGTAAGAAGGATTCGAGCCCCGAGTTGCACCACGAAATTTGTACTCGATCGTTTTCAATCCCCTTCTCTTCCTGCCTTGCCCCCTCTCCCGTTCTGGGAGAGGGGGGTGAGGGAGGAGCGACGCGGCGGAAATGACCGACCCGGGCCGATCGCGGCGGGTTTGTTCCCTCCGCGACCGTCCCGGGCAAGTTGAGCCACCTCAACTCCGGTGTCGGATCTCACCAGAAGCGCAGTTTCCACCAGTCGTACTTGTTCCCGACGCGGCTGAACCACCAGTAGCCATCGTCCCATTCCAGCTTGACGGAGCGCCAGCCGAGCGGGATTTTGGGGAAGGGGTGGATCGGGCCGATGAACGGCCAGGCGTTTTGCGGGTATGCCTCGGGGTAGGCCACGCGCGAGAAGTTGTTGTACGGCGCGTAGGTCGGCCAGGCGTAGGGCGGCAACTTCGGCGGATTGAGCAGGTAGGGCGACGGGGGCGGGGCCGCCCGGAACAGCGGGATCGGCTCGGCGAGCTTCCCGCCCTTGCCTTCTTCGGGGGGGAGCGGCGGGGGCAGCGTCGGGGTGGCGGGCGACGGGTCGGGCAACTTGCCGGGCGGGTCACCGCCCTGCGTGCGGACGATGCCAACGGAAACCGAGCTTTTGACGACGAGCCGATCGACGACGCGCTCGACGCCGGGCACGCCCTGCACGATGCGCAGCACTTCCTCGCGCTGCGGCTGGCTGGCGACGGTGCCGATCACCTCGACCTGACTGCCCCGGACGGCGACGTCCACGAGGTAGTCGCTGAGTTGCCGATTCTGGCGCAGGTTCTCGGCGATTGTGTTGGCAAGGCCCTGATTGACGTTGGGCGCCTCGAGTGGGACGACCTGGAGCCGGGGGGGAGTGGGCGGCAGTTCCGCGGCCCTCCCGGCACTGGTGGCGCCGAGAGCGGCGCCGAGGCCGGCCGCGAAATAGAAAGCACGACGAACGCTCACGATGACATCCTCCTGACGGTGTGTGCGTTGTGCGGGGGCGCCTTCCGAGAGCGTAGCAACTCTCCGAGCGGCACGAAGGAAGTATTTCCCCCGCCTGGGGCGGCGTCAAATGATCGAGAACAAAGAAAGCACCCCGAACGGGCCCGGGCGCCGGCGTGGAGGGAGCAATCGCGGGAAGCGGTGCGGCGGGAAAAGCTTCGCGCGCTGGCCTCGCGGGGGTGTTGACAGTGCCAGGAGCGCGGCCTATAAAGGGTGGGAAGGCGATGACCAGTCGGCGTCAGGCACCTGTAGCTCAACTGGATAGAGCATCGGTCTACGGAACCGAAGGTTGCAGGTTCGAGCCCTGCCAGGTGTACTAGGGAAATAAGGACTTACGACGAGGCCGCGGCGGGGATGCAGGAAACTCCCCCTCATCCCTTCGGCTTTTCCGGCTCGGGCTTCCACCCGAGGTTTCCAGGCAGTCGCGCGGCATGGGCCCTTTACCGTACAGAAAGGCCGGCTTCGGCTCGACCTTTCGGCGCACGGTCCTCGCGCGGGGCGTCGCCGTTGATGTAGCCGGCTTGAGCCGCCGGGCCAAGCGCGGATGCGTTCACGCCCAGACGCCGACCGAGGCATCACCGGGCCCTGTCGCTGGCCCCGCCTGTCACCGCGCTCGTCAACCGACTCACCTCGAAGCACCGCAGCTACAAGGTCGCCGTCAGGACGGCGAAGCGTCGCGCGGAGAGGACGGGCGTCCCGATGGGGGTCGTCACCTGGCACGACGCGGACTTCGTCGGCATGCCCGCGGCGGACGCGCACCGCTATGACGACGAGGGCCTGCTGGTCGAGTACGTCTGAGGCCTACTTCTCCGGCCCGGGCTCCTCCCACCCGAAGAGCCCGCTCGCCTGGAGCAAGCCCACGATCTTCTTCCGGGCCTGCTCGCGGCCGGACTTCAGCCTGTCTTCGCGCTCGAAGAACGCGAGCGCCCCCGCGCGAAAGGACTCCACCGCCTCCTCGCGCGTCGCGAACGCCCGCCAGGGCACGGCCATCCCCGAGCCGGAAACCATCTGGCATTCGAAGCGGCTCGCCCAGCGGCCGTCGGGGAGTTGTGCCGTCTGGTATTCGGCGGACGCAGGGCCGCAGTCGAGGCGACACACTCCTTCCTTGCGTTGCTCCGCGGGGTCGCGGACGGTCTTCTCCCACTCCTCCCATCGGTTGGCGGATTCGGGCATGGCCCTACCCTACTCCCGACGAGGACCGCGCATCGCGAAGGACCGTGCCTTCTGGCCGAGTCACATGCGGCGGGGCCCGATGGCGCGGATGGTCGCGCTCACGGAGGAGGGCAGGCGGTTCTCGTCATAAGGGGTGCCCCACGTCATCGGCGGCGCGATCCCCCTGTTCTCGGACACCGCCCAAGTCCGATCTGAACCTCTCGACACCGATGAGCATGGTGGGGCGAGATGGAGAAGTCACGGAGGAAGAGCGAGCGGCGCTTGAGGGCCCGCAGCGCGTCGAAGAGCCGCGCCGGCACCACGGCGACCGGCGCGCCGCTCCAGTACAGGCGCAGGAGGTGGAGGGCGCGATCGGCGACGAACCGGAATTCGATCCGCTTGGGGCCGAGTCGAGAGTGGCCGGCGAGGACCGCCCCCTGGCTCAGGAAGAAGCTGGCCAGGGAGGGGTCGTGGGTCGCGTAGAGCGTCCTGCGCATGGGCGTGAGCGGAGGAAAGGGCGGCCAGCATCCCCTCCACCGTTCCCCGAAGGGTCAGCCAGGGAGCGACAGATCCTCTCCGTCAATTTTTCAACGAGACGGTCGAAAGCTAAACGAGGCTTCTCTGCGGGAATAGGATAGGGAGGAAGGAGCCCAGCAAAGAGAGGTAGCCATGCGTCCCCCGTGGCCCGAAGATACCGCCTTTCTCCCCTTGGTCCTCAACGTCGAGCAAGACGCTTGCGAGGAGTGCGGCAAGCCCCTGCACGTCTGCGACCACCGCTTCCACCGCTTCTACACCCTCCAAGGCCCCCTCGAACTGGTCGCCCGCCTGGCCCACTGCTCTGACCGCGCTTGCCCCGCTCGGCCCAGGACCATCAGCCCAGAAGCCGAACTGTCCGTTGCCCTTCCTCGCGGCCTGATCGGCTGGGACGTCTTCTGCTGGCTGGGACACCGCCGCTTCAAACGCCACTGGTCGGTCCCCCCATCCAGGCCGAACTCGAGGAGGCGTATCGTATCCCCCTCAGCAAGGACACCCTCAACAGCTACCTGCACCGCTACCAGATCATGGTCGCCGCACGTCAGCAAGGCCCCCAGCAACTGGCCGGGGCCTACCGCCGCATCAAGGACTTGGTGCTGACCACACGGGCGTGGGTGGCCTGGCCACCCACACCCATCTGGGGGGCTCCAGCCGGAGAAAGGCCACGAGGCCCTCTACGTGGTCCGCGAACTCAACGCCAAGCGGGCCTGGATCGGCGAGGCCTTGCTCTCCAGCAACGCCGACGAGGTTGGCCGCCTGTTGGCGCGTGCCCACGAGTGGGCGAGCACCTTGAAGTTGCCCGTCCGGCTGTGGCTCTCGGACAAGCAAGACGCCTTCGTCAAGGGCATCGCCGCGGAGTTTCCCGGCGTCCCGCACCGCTACTGCCAGAACCACTTCCTGCGCGACTTGGCCAAGCCCGTGCTGGAGAAGGACAGCCACGCCAAAGTGCAGATGCGCAAGCACGTGCGCGGCTTGCGCGACGTCGAACGCGAGGTCCTGGGCCAACGCCGCCAAGCCCCGACCGAGGCCGAAACGCCCCCTGGCGCGGCGGCCTCGTGCGAGGAGGGCGCCACCGCGGGGCAGCCGGCGCCTGCTGCCGCCCCGGAGGCAGGCGCTGCCCCCGCGTCACCGAGGATGGCCGGGAGCGAAGTGCCGCCTCAGGGGCCTGGGCGCGCTGTCCCGGCGGGGGCCAGCAGTGGCCCTGGGCCCCGCAAGGGGCAAGGCGCGCCGGCCGGCGCATCGAGGTCAGCGCCGGACAAGGACGGGCAGATCGTGTTGGCCTACTGCGCGGCGGTGCGCGGGACCTTGAACGACGACCCGGGGGGGCCGCTGACGCCGCCTGGGCTGCGGATGGCCGTGGGCTTGAGGGACGTGCAGGCCTCGTTGCAGCGGAACCTGGCGTTGAACAAGCCAGGCGCGGCGCACGGGCAGTTGGAGCGTTTGGCCGGGTGTATCGAGCAGGGGCTGGGCTGTGTGAAAGAGGACCAAGAAGAGGTTCGGCAGCAGACGAAGGAGATCGCGCGGGTGGCGGCAACGCTGGAGGAGAAGGCGGGGAGCAACAAGGAGCGTCGGGGCAAATACGAGAAGCTCCAAGAGGAGTACGAGGGGAAGGGGGGCACGTTCTACGGGCACCTGGCGCGGGTGATGCTGAGTTTCATGGCGGGGCTGTTCGTGGGGCGCAAGGGGAAGAAGGGGCTGACGGACAACTTGGACTTGGAGCGGTGGTTCCGCAAGCCGAAGGGGCACGAGAGGCGCATCCACGGCCGTCGGCATGCAGGGGTGCGGATCGTGCAGGAAGGGCCGACGTTGGTGTTGGTCCTCGATGCCCGCGTTCCTCGGCCACTAGGGCGCCGGGGCCCCCCGGCCAAAGACCCACACGTTGCCGGGGAACACCAACTTCGCCCCGCCCGTCCGGCAGGCGCGCAGCCCATTGTCCAGGAGCGGGACCAGCCGGGTGGCCCACTGCGGGAGGGGCACGTTGAGGCAATAGAACACCGCCGCGCACCCCTGGGCGCCGCGATCGAGGTCGGCCGGGCGCTCGGCGTCGCCGTCTACCGCCTCGACTTCCGCGCCGAACCGCAACTTCTTGCGGTCGCGGACCAGGGCGCGAACCTGGTGCCCGTCGCGCAGCAGTTGCCGCACGGTCGAGTAGCCGAGGGCGCCGGTCGCACCGACCACCAGAACGCGCATGTTCCCCCCCAGGGGCTGGAGACGTCCGGCCCGCGGGCGCGGCGGACAGCGCGACAGGGGAGACCGGCTCATTCAACTTTACCAAGGCGGCCTAGCGCGGCAATGCCGAGAACGTGTTGGTCCTTCGCGATCATCCCGAGGTGGCAGCGCCTGTGGGGCGAGAGGCGGAACTTCGCAGCGGACAGGGCGCCGTAATTGCCGGGGACTACCGCCCCACGACCTCCGAAGCGGCCGCGGGACAAGCGGTCGTCTTTTCCTCTCGCGCTGCGAGGTCCTTGGGTGCCCGCGACATGCTGGGCAACGGCCAGACAAATCCGCGTCCATCCCTGGCGGGGGCGTGGCCAAAGGTCCGGGAGCGCTGATCGCTAATCCGCAAGCGGAAGAGCGCCGGGCCCGCCGCTTGCGGCTTGGCGGGGCCCTCCCGGAGCTTTGGCCCCACCCCCAGGCGGTCGGTACAGCCCAAAGGCTACCGTCGCCGAGAACGCGAAAAACGGCAGGTTCAGGATCGACAGCCGAATTTCGCGCCGGACCTGCCCCGCGGCCGGGGCTCGATCGGGCTGGATGCGACGGCCACTCCAGTCTCCCCACGTCCCACTGGAATGGGCCCAGTAACATGCCCCGTTGACCTCGCGGTCAAGGGCCAAATAGCCTGCGAAGGCGGCCCCGAAAAAGGCCAGGTAGTCGAACGCTGCATTCATCGCCAGGTTCCGTCTAACCGATGGCTCCTCGATGGCCGAACGGAGGGAGCCTACGCTGAGCAAATCAGGTGCCGCTCTGGTGCTCCGCAGTGGGCCCGCCGCGTCCCTCCGGCGCCAACCGCTGGGGCAACCTCGTTCCGCGCGACCAGGCAGCCGCGTCGCGTGGCGCTCTGGCCACCCTACATGCTGCCCACGGCACGCCCCGAACGTTCAGCGCCAGGCCACGCGATGGCGAACCGGGGTCGAAACGCCCCGATCGACAGCCACGACCTCGGCGCTGCCGGCGTTGCCAGGCCCCTCGAGCAGTCCCCCGCGCCGCTACAGGGCCGATGCGCCTTCGGTCAGGGCTTGACTTCCCCTGCTCGGAAGGAAAGAACCTCGTGCAAAGCTGCCCCGGGCCTCAGAAGACACCAAGAGAGGAAGGCCCCGCCTTTGTCTTTGCTTGTCTGTCGCTCTCTGCGTCCTTGCGCGAGGCGCTTCTCGCTCAAACGTCTCTCCCCACAACGTGCGTGAGGCAGGTAGCTTTCTGGATGGTGGGGCGCAACTCCGTCTGGGCCCCCTTCTTGTCCCCTCGAGGCCACCCCCATGGTCGCCGACAACTCCGCCAACGCCCCTCGCGGGCCCCGAACAAGGAGCCCGCCAGCGGCCGCGACGAAAGGGGACATTTCGTCAAGAACAACCCCGGCGGGAAGGGCAACCCGTTCGCCCGCCGCGTCGCCGCCCTGCGCGCGGCGTTGATTTAGGACGTCACGGCGGAACAGATGCGGGCGCTCCACCCGCCTGATGGGTGACGCGAAGAGACGTCCATCGTGGGGCGGGCCTCCGGGCTACCCGTTTGCGAAGACAGGCCGGAGGCTCGCCCCACGGTGGCGAACGGCGATTCGAGGACCGATCCACTCCGTCACGAACGGCGGCTAACGGTGGTACAGGGCCGGTGGCGAGGGATCGGCAGGAACGTAGCGCTCCAGCGCGAGGTTGCGAAAACGCGACGTCTTGCTCCCCTCTCCCAGTGCTCGGGGAGACGGATTGAAAGACCGCGTCGGCTCGAAGGCTCGGCCCACCCTGCGCCTCCTTCTCTCTCGAGTTGGGGAGAGGAGAGCACGGACGGCCGCGCGCCGCGATTGTCAACCTCGCGACCTCCCGTTACACTCGCAAAGAGAGCGCTCTCCGCCCGGCAATGGTCCTCTCGACCTCGCCCGGTGAAGCGCGCCGCCTGCCGGAAGGGACACGCGATGGACCAGGCTCGTTCGGACTGCCCGATGTGCCAGGCGCAATCCGCGCCCGCCGGGGACGGAGGAGCGCCCACGGTTTGCCCTGCTTGCGGTTGTCGGGCCGGGCCTGCGGGTGCTGCGGAAGCGACGCTCGTGGACGAGCTGGCGCCCCTCGCGCATGGAGTGCCTTCCCCGCCCGGCTACGAGGTGCTGGAGGAACTGGGTCATGGCGGGATGGGCGTCGTCTATCTCGCCCGGCAGACGGCCCTGAAGCGTCGGGTGGCCCTCAAGGTGATCCGTGCGGGGGCTGGCGCCCGTCCCGAAGAGGAGGCCCGCTTCCAGGCCGAGGCCGAGGCGGCCGCGCGACTTCAACACCCGAACATCGTCCAGGTCCACGACGTCGGCGTCCACGATGGACAGCCCTTCTTCTCGTTGGAGTACTGCGCGGGCGGCAGTCTGTCCGCTCGACTGCGCGAGGGGCCTTTAGCGGTGCGCGAGGCGGCAACGCTCGTCGAGGCGCTGGCGCGGGCGATGCAGCACGCGCACGAAGAGGGCATCGTGCATCGGGACCTCAAGCCGGCCAACGTGCTCCTGGCCGGCGAGCCCGGCGCCGCGCTGGAGCGCTGCGTCCCCAAGATCGCCGACTTCGGCCTGGCCAAGCGCCTCGATGCCGACAGCGGACAGACGCGCCCCGGCGCCATCATGGGCACGCCGAGCTACATGGCGCCGGAACAGGCCGACGGCCTGACGGTCGGCCCCGCCGCGGACGTCTGGGCCCTGGGGGCGATTCTCTACGAAGCGCTGACCGGCCAGCCGCCCTTCAAGGGCGAGACCACGGGCGCCACGCTGGCCCTGGTGCGGACGGGCGAGCCGCAGGCCCCGCGCCGCGCACGCCACGAGATACCGCGCGATCTGGAGACTATCTGTCTGAAATGTCTTCACAAGGGGCCGGCCGCGCGCTTCGCCAGCGCCGGCGACCTTGCCGACGACCTGCGCAACTTTCTGGCCGGGCAGCCGATCCGGGCGCGGCGCGTGGGGCTCGTGGGTCGGAGCCTGCGCGGGCTGCGCCGCCGCCCGGCGACGGCGCTGGCGCTGCTGATGTTGTTCCTGGCGCTGTGGGCAGCGGGCGGCGGCTATCGGCTGTGGCGCGCGGGCGAGGAGAGGCGCGGGCGCGAGCCGGAGGCGGCCGCGGTAGTCGAGGCGGAGCATTACGCGAGCGTCGCGTATCGTCACGGGGCGCCGGAGGGCGTTGGCCCGCTCGGCGCGGAGCAGGCCGAGCGCCTGCCGTTCGCGTTCCGCCTGCACCGCCGCGCCGGCCGGGTGGAGCGGATGGACCGCCTCTCGGCCTCGCGCAACGACGACTTCCTGTCCTGGCCCGGCCTCCTCGGTCATCGGTTCGACAAGGGCGAGCGGGCGGCGCTGCATCAGTTCTCCTACGAAGAGGACGGCCGGCTGGCACGCGAAGAGGCGTTCGATGCCGAGGGCCGGCTGCTGTGGGCGCTGACGTGGTCGTCGCCCATCCGGGCGCGCCTCCTCATCCGCTCGGCGCGGGCGGAAGACGTCGAGCTCGAGGTAGGTTGGTCCGACGAGGGGCTCGTGCGGGAGATGTGGTGTGTGGATCGGGCCGGCCGGCGCTGCGTCAACCGCTGGGGCACGTGCGGGCTGCGCTTCGCGTACGACGACCGCGGCCTGGTGCGGCGCTTGACCCACCTGGGCCCCGAGGGGCAACCTCAGCCTGGCCCGGCCGCGACAACGGTGTTCCGCCGCGATGCGTTGGGCCGCACGATCGAACGAACGACGTTCGATGGCTCGGGTCGGCCGGCGCTGCAGGACGGTCATCACCGCCAGACCAGACAGTACGACGAGGCCGGCAAACTGCTCGCGACGGGGTACTGGAAGTTGACGCCGGAAGGGGCCCCGGTGTTCTGGAAGCGCGTGGACAGCGAGGGCCACGTTCTCGAGCTGGCCTCTCTCTCTTCGCAAGGACGGCCGATCGTCAACCGCGAGGGCTACCATCGATTCACGGCGAGCTACGACGAGCGCGGCAAGAGGTCCGCGCAGGCCTATTTCGGCCTCCGGGGCGAGCCCGTGTTTCACCGGACGACCGGCCAACATCGCTGGACGGAGCGCCACGACGAGCGAGGCAACTCGCTGGAGGGGGCCCACTTCGGCGTGCGCGGCGAGCCGATCCTCAACCGCGAGACGGGCGTTCACCGCTTCACGGCCCGCTACGATGCGCGCGGGAACCGGACCGCGCACGCCAACTTCGGCATTGAGGGCGAGCCGGTCCTCGGCCGCCTCAGCGATTCGCACCGCTGGACGGCGAGCCACGATGAGGGCGGCCGGCACCTGGAGCTGGCGCATTTCGGGATCGACGGCAAACCGCTCGCGAACAAGTGGGGCTGGGCCCGGATAGTCAAGCGCTACGACCGGGCCGGCAACCTGAGCGAGGAGCTCTTCTGGAAGGCGACGCCGGAAGGCGCCCTGACGTTCTGGAAGCGCGAGGACGCCAAGGGGCGCGTTGTCGAGTGGGCCCTTCTCACGCCGGAAGGGCGGCCGACGGTCGATCCCGAGGGGGCCTTTCATCGGTCGGTGGTCCGCTTCGACGGGCAAGGCCGGCGCGTGGCGGGGGCCTTTTTCGGCCTCGGCGGCGAGCCCGTGCTGAACAAGGTGACGGGCACGCACCGCTGGGCCGACACCTACGACGAGCGCGGCAACCGGGTGACGGGGGCCAACTTCGGCGTGCGCGGCGAGCCCGTCATTCAGCGGCAATTCGGCATTCATCGCTGGGCGGCCCGCCGCGACGTGCGCGGCAACGAGATCGACTACGCCTGCTTTGGGGTCGCGGGCGAGCCCGTCACCGACGCGAAGGTCGGCGCTCATCGGAGGACGCGGCGCTACGACGAGCGCGGCAGGGTCGTCGAAGTGTGCTACTACGGCACCGACGGCCAGTTTGTCCCGGGCCCGACCCGGTTCGCCAAGGAGGAGCGAAAATACGACGCCAAGGGCGACTTCGTCGAGTCGGCGTTCTGGAAGGCGACCCCGGACGGCACCCTGGCGTTCTCGCGGCGTGCCGACGCCGCGGGCCGGACCGTGGAATGGGCACACTTCACGCCCGAGGGCTTGCCCGGCACCCATCCAGAGGGCAAGTATCACCGCCGGAAGACGCGCTACGACGAGCGCGGCAAGCGGGTGGAACAGGCCTTCTTCGGCATGGACGGCAAGCCGGCCGTGGACCAGGAGGGCGGGGCGCATCGCTGGACGGCCCGCTACGAGAACGGCCAAATGATCGAACTGTTGCTGTTCGGCACCGACGGCCAGCCCCTGCTGGGGCGCAAGGGCTACCACAAGATGACGCGGCGTTACGACGCGAGCGGGAAACTGCTCGAAGTGCGCTACGCGGACACAGCGGGGGCGCCGGTGGCCCCGCCGGGCAAGGGGAAGGGCAAGAAGAACTCGGAAGAGTCGCGAAGGCCAATGTAGACCGGGCCCCGTCGCGGAGCGGCGGGCTACGTGGCCGAGGGATCGCTGAGGGCTCGAAGGTGCCTGCCGAGGAGCTCGAGGAAGAAGGGGGGGACGCTCTCCCCGATGACGAGCCGAATCAGGCTATCGGGCGCGACCGGGCAGGCCTTGGGACCCCGCCCGCGTTTGACCTTCAGCGGGCCCCAATGGTAGGGATAGCGGTCGATGGTCTGGAGGGTCATGGCTTCCGCAAGGGACAGCACGCGGTGTTGCGAGGGGTGCAATTTCTGATCGCTGCACGCATAGCTGAGGTTTCTTGTCAAGGCGGGCGCCGGCAGGTTCGCGCCCATGCGCTTGTAGGCGCTGGTGTATCCCGACATGATTCGCCGCCGCCCCTCTTCCTCGGTGTAAGGGCGCGGGAGGAGAGACCCGCAGCGCTCGCAGTACAGCGGCGTATTTCGATGGGCGCGGTTGATCCCGTCCGCGCCGTGGCTGGCCCCGTGGATGCGGTTGCCCTGGTGCTTGCACTCGGGGTTGATGCACTGGTTGTCGAAGGCCGACTTCCCCGGCGGGGTGTGCCGAGCCCACTCGTATTTCTTCGGGTCGAGCACGGGGACGCGATGGAAGGGCCTCGAACTGCATGCTGCCCGAGCTTCGTCGATCGCGTCGAGCGGCGGGTAACCTTCCAGGGCCCGGGTGACGGACACCCAGGGGAGCAAACCGAGGCAGGGGGCCTTGCCGTGAGTCGGCGGAGGAACCAACGGCACGCCCGCGCGCTGGCGAGCCTGGGCGAGCGGGTCGCGCGTGAGGACGGTAATCAACCGCTGCCGGCGTTGCGGAACTCCGTAGTCCGCGAGCTCGACGTCGTAGGCCTCCCCGACGTACTCGGGGGCCAACGACGCGAACACGACGTCGAGGATGGAGCGCGCCATTCGCGCTTCGTCTTCGACGATCGTGTTCCGCATCGCCAGGACGTTTTCGAGGACGATCCAACGAGGCCGAAGCCGCGACGCGATCTGGAGGGCAGGAAGAATCAACCGATTCCGGGGGTCGAGCGGAGGTCGCTGGCCGCTGCGAATGTTCTTCCGAAGGGTTCCTTGCCCATTCTTCGACATCCCTTGGCAAGGGGCCGTGCAACTAAGGAGAAAGAGCTCCCGGCCACGAAGTTCGACGGCGGTGGCCTCGACGAACCGATCGCCCACCCCGCAGACGTCCTCCGAAAAGACGCGGGCGCCGGGGAAATTGAGTCGGACGAGGGCCGCCCGGTCCTCCTCGATTTCGCACGCGCACAGGAGCTGGGCCCCGGCGGCACGGAAGCCGAGGTCGCCGATCCCGGCCCCCGAGAAGAGGCTCACGACGCACCAGTCTTCGGCAAGAGGCGAGGCGGTCGCGATGGCTTCACTCCTCCTGCAAGAACGCCGTCAGCTTCTCGGTCAGCGCGACGAGGTTTGCCGTCTCGCACTCCCAGACGACGAGGACTTTCCAGCCCAGAGCGACGGCCCTGCTGGCGTTCTTGCGGTCGCGCAGGACGGTTCGGGCGAACTTGTCGCGCCAGAGAGAAGCATTCCGGGTGGGCGTCGTCGTCCGCGCACAGCCCCGGTGGCGATGCCAGAAACAGCCGTGGACGAAAAGGACCTTCTTGCGGCCGGGAAACGCGACGTCGGGTCGGCCCGGCAAGTCGGCCCGGTGCAGTCGATACCGAAGGCCCATCCTCGTCAGGATCGAACGCACCACCTGTTCGGGAGTGGTGTTCCGCGTGGGCACGGAAGACATACGCCGAGAGGTTTGCTCGTCGGTCACGTAGTCGTTCCGCTTCGTGGCCTGGCCGGGTTTTTGTCCCATCGCGATTGTCGCCAGTGAGGAGACGGTAGCAAGGCTCGTGCAGTCGTGACCAATGTAGCCCGCCGCTCCGCCGCGGGGCCCCGCGACGGAGCCCAGGCTACATTGGCGTCCCCGCTCAGGGCAGGAGCGCCGCCACGCCAACGCTGGCGGCGGGCAACGCCAGCGGGCTGACGAAGGCCGGCGGCAGAAGGTCGGTGCGCGACGAGTAGCGGTGCCCGTGGGGGCGGGTGGCGTCCGGGATGGGGGCCCGGTAAACCTCCAGTCGGCGGCGCCGGAGGTTGACGATCCAGTAGTCGTCGATGCCGGCGCGGGCGTAAAGGCTCCCCTTGCGGCGGCGGTCGTAGGAGAGCGTGGTATCGCTCACCTCCACGAGCAGAACGGCGCTCGTCGGGTGGTTGTTCATGAATTGCTGGAGGGTGCCTTGCACCACGGAAACGTCGGGCTCCGGCTCGGTGGTCTGGCCCAGGTCCAGAGGATACTGCCGGCGCACCCAGTGCCCCGGGCCGAAGATGCTCTCGAGGGCGCGGGCGACCTGATCGACGATGGCCGAATGCGTCGGGCCCTGCGGGCTGAGGACCATGAGGCGCCCCTCGATCAGCTCGACGCGCTGGCCCTGGAAGAAGCCCAGTTCGCCCAGCCGGTAGTATTCGCCCTTGTTGAAGCGGCGGGCGCGTGCCCCCGCTCTCGATCGCACCGTGGCCATCGCCTCCCCTCCCGTCACGCCTCCAATGAGATTGTCGCCCGCGTCCGTGCCCGCCGTCAAGGTCGGCCCTCCCGGCGACTTTTGTTCTCGCCCATACATTACCCCGCAGGGAATGGTCCCACCAACCCCGGTCTTGTCTCCGGAAGGCGCCGGCATGAATTTCGCATCGCAAGTCCCGGCCCGTGCCTGGGTGGTCACCTTCGCCGGCACGGCGGTCAACCTCTGCCTGGGCGTCCTCTACGCGTGGAGCGTGTGGAAGGCCAGCCTCATCGCCGACGTCGATCACCCCGCCGGCTCGCCCATGACGGGGCTGAACGAGGGCTGGTCGTACCTCACCGACGCCGAGGCGACCTGGGCCTACGCCATCTGCGGCTTCGTCTTTGCCCTGGCGATGATCCCCGGCGGCCGGCTCCAGGACCGCTACGGGCCCAAGCTCGGCGCCACGCTGGGCGGCCTCTTCCTCGGCGGGGGCTGCATCCTCGCCGGGCTGATGAAAAGCTACGCCGGCCTGGTCCTCGGCTTCGGCGTCCTGGGCGGCATTGGCATGGGGCTGGGCTACGCCGCCGCCACGCCCGCCGCCGTCCGTTGGTTCGGCCCCCACCGGCGCGGCCTGGTCGTCGGCCTGGTCGTCGGCGGCTACGGCGGGGCCGCCATCTACGTGTCTCCCCTCGCCAAGTGGCTCATTGCCGACTACGGGCTCTCGGGCAGCTTCATCGGCCTGGGCGCGCTGTTTGCCCTCGTCGTGATCGTCGCCGGCCAAATGCTCGCCTGGCCCCCGCCGGGGCACGTGCCGGCCGCGCCCCCCGTCTCGGTGGCGCAACAGGCGGGCCAGACGCGAGGCGATTGGCCCGCGTCGGAAATGCTGAAGACCTGGCAGTTCTACGCGCTGGTGTTTCTGTTCATCGGCTCGGCGCAGTCGGGGCTACTGGTCATCGCCAACGCCGCGCCGATGCTCAACCGCACCGCCGCGGCAGTCGCTTTCCTCGTCGCCAACGCCTGGCTGCTGTCCTCGTTTGGCGGGCTCGTGAACGCGGCCGGGCGCGTCGGCACCGGGCTCTACTCCGACAAGCTCGGCCGGGGGAACGCCTACCTCGTCAACGGCCTCGTCTCGGCGGGGTGCCTGTTCCTGACGCCGACGGTCATGCAGACCGGCAACGTGGTGCTTCTGTTCGCGGTCGTCGGGGTGGCCTACTGGCAATACGGAGGGGGATTGTCGCTGATGCCGGCGCTGACGGCCGACTACTTCGGCTCGAAGAACCTCGGCCTCAACTACGGCCTGGTGTTCATCGGCTGGGGCATCGCGTTCTTCGTGCCGCAGCTCGCCGGCTACATCAAGGACGTGAGCGGGAGCCTGGACGATGCGTTCTACCTGTCGGGAGGGCTTCTCGTGGCGGGGGCGATCGTGAGCCGGTTCCTGAGCCGGCCCCTGGAGCGGGTGAACCGTTCGATTTAGCCGCCCCGCAAGCGGGGCGCGGCGACACCGCGCCCCTTGCGGGGCGGCTAAATACCGGCGTCACGCCGTCTGGGCCTTCGGTTCTTCCCACCACGGGCTGATGCGCACGATCTTCTTGACGATCGCTTCGCGGTCGCGCCCGTCCTTGGTGGTGGCGAGGCGGGCCTTGAGCTTGGCCATCTTCTTCTTCTTCTGGTAGCGACGCTTCAGTTCGGTGCGGCGTTCGACCATGGCGGTTTAGCTTTCTCTGTTGGGGGCAGTCGGGAAAGGATGTATTCTACGAGGCGATGGCCCGTCGGCAAAGGGCCCGCCCGAAATGTCCAGCCGCGAAGGAGGCGCCGCGATGAAGATCTACTCGACCTGGCAGCACCTCATCTCCCTCGGCGACAAGGATGGCCTGGCACGTGGGACCACGGCCGGGGCCTCGCGGCAATCGACCAAGTTGCTGCTGCGGCACGGCAAGCGACTCCTCGGGCCCCCCTCGGAACAGCAGCAGGAACTGCTGCACGCCCTCGCCGACCTATCGGCCCTGACCGAACTGGAGGAGGTGCGCGATCGTCTCCTCGGCGCCTCGGACTGGGCTGGCCTGCTCGCGAACATTGCGCTCCCGGTAGAAGGGCCGATCGACCCGGACTACCTGTTGCCGTTCGATTTCGACCCCGAGCCGATGCCTCCCAGCATCGACGTGGACGCCAAGATGAAGCGGCTCACGGGCGAGCCGATGATCTTTCGCCTCCGGCTCCAGCGAGTTTACCAGGAGGACATTGGGGCCGTTCTCTACGAGGAGAGCCAGCAGATGGAGGCCCAGCACGGCTGCTCGGTCGAGACGGCCGTCCTACTGCTCTGGCCGGGGGCCGATGGCCCGGTGATGACGGGGAGATACGCGCTCCCGGGAGGGGGGGCCTACCGCTATCACCTGAGCCGGCTGTGGGAAAGGGAGCCCGACGAGATGTTCGCGAGCGTCTCCACGATGCCCTACGCCCCTCTGGGCAAGGGCGCCGCCGAGCGCCTGCCCGAACTGCTGCGCCGGCTGGAGGAGGCCATCGACGAGAAGGCCGAGGACGAGGAGATGAAGGGGAAGTTGTGGGTGGTGGCCTACGGGTCGATGGGCCTGATCTACCCCGCCGAGCGCGTCAACGAGCTGCTGGCGCACAAGCTGCCGTTCCTCTACCAGAGGCACGAGTGCCGCAGCGCCATGTCCGAGGGCTACTACGCGGGCCAGTCGCGCGGCCTGGGGGCAGGGGCGCTGGAGGCGACGCGCCGCTGGGTGCTGGCGCTGGGCGGCCGGCGCCTGGGCGAGCCGCCGGCGGAGCTGGCCCGCGCGGTGGCGACGATCCGGGAGCTGGACCGGCTGGAGCAGCTCGCGGCGAGGGCGCTCAAGGGGGGCACCTGGCAGGAGGTGATGGCGCCGAATTGAGGCAAGCCCCACGACCTTTTCTCCTATTTCGCGCTGCTCCCTGAGGTGACATAATGCCCCTGGTTCGCCGGATGCCGGCCAATCGCCGACTGGAGTTGGCGATACAGATGAGCAAGTCCCTCCTCGAGGTCGTGACCGCGGGCGTCCGCAGACGCCACCCGGACTTCCTGGAGGGACAGGTCCGCCTGGCCGTCCTCCGGCTGGTGCTCGGCGAGGAACTGTTCGGGCGCGTCTACCCGGGGGCGAGAACGGCACCATGACACAGGACGAGTTCCTGGCTCACGTCGCCGAGTGTTTGGAGACGGCAGGCTCGTCCAGCGAGGCGAGCGGCGCGGCGTGAGCCCGCCGGTGGC
>JBBSEZ010000101.1:0-24995 GCA_038239195.1 Gemmatales bacterium | reverse complement strand
GCGTTGGGGCCCAAGCGGGGCGGGGGGGGCACTACCCCCCCTTTTTGTGCCTTTAACCGGGGGTTTAAGGACCCCCGCACGCCAAACCATTCTCGACTATAACAGGTTCTTTTGCTTGCGCAAAAGCCATTCTGTCGTGAGCAGCCCCAGCGCCAGGAGGAAGAGCAGGATGCTGTTCCACAGGATGCTGGGCGCCCCCGGCGCGCGGACGGTCACTCGATTCCCCGCCGGCAGCTCGTCGATCAGGCGGTCCGCGTCTGGCAGCAGGTAGAACTTGCCGCGCGACTCCGCGGCGGCCTGTTCCATCTCCGGTTGGTTCATGCGAACCTGCTCCATCTCCCCCGGCGGCGGCAACACCTTGCACTCGGCACGCGGCTGCGGCGAGGGGACCGTCGGGCGCGTCAGGTAGAACTTGTACTCGCCCACGGGCGTCTGGGTCAGCAGCGCCTCGTACGACGCGCGGCTGCCGGTCAGGTGGCCCACCTCGATGGAGCTCACGCTGGCGTCCCCGGCGCGCCCCAACGGCCGGCGCTCCACCAACACTTTCACCTTGGTGTCGGTCGGCGGGGCCGGGGCGTCGTCGGGGAAGCGCACCGTGATCTTGATCGGGTCCCCGCGCCGGTATTCCCCTTGCCGGTCCAGCCGCAGATCGACCCGCCCCTGCCGCTTGATCCCCAGATAGCGCACCGTCCGCAGCCAGAACTCGTTGTACTGCAGCTGGTCCTCGCGCCAGTTCCACCGCCACGTCTCGTTGAAGCCAAAGAACATCACCCGCCCGGCCCCGACGAACTGCTGCACCACCAGCGGCTGCCGCTCTCCCGCCTCCCCTCTCTTACCGCTCGCCTTCGCCTTCGGGTGGATAGCCAGCACCTCCGCGGCCCGCTTCGGCTCGTAGCCGGTCGAGTACCAGAACAGCTCTTTCAGGCGGCCCCAGACCTCGGCGCTCTCCTTCTCGTCGGTGTGAAAGCGGAAGATCGGGTGCAGCTGGCCGATGGGCGTCAGCTCCGGCCGGTAGCTCTCCACGATCCCGCCGTCGTCCTCGTCCTCGGCGCCGGGGGCAACGTCGATCGGCATCACGTTCTTCAACGGCGAGTTGCGGTAGGCGCGCGGCGAGAAGCGCTCGCCGGCGAGCATCAACAGCCCCCCGCCCTTTTCGACGAACTCCGCCAGGTCGCGCAGGTGCTCTTTCATCCGGTTCTCGCCGTCCGGCGCCGGATCGACGTCGCCCAGGATCACCACGTTGTACCGCATCAACTCTTCCTTGTTGGGGAAGTCCGGCAGCGCGTGCTTTTCCTGTTCCGCGAACTCCTTGTCGGCGTCTTGCAGCCACACCTTCAGCGTGATGCTCTTGTTTCCCTTGATGCGATCGCTCTCGCGCCCCAGCAGCGTCTTCAGGTAGTGGTACTCGTAGCGCCGGTAGCCCTCGACGTACAGCACCTTGATCGGGTCCGGCTCGCGCACCGAGACCGCCCGCTCGATCTTGTTGTTGTCCTTCTTCACCTCCCCCGCCTGCTCGGCCGCCCGCATTTCGTAGGCGAACTCCCCCGCCTCGGCCGCCTGGTGCTCGAAGCTGATCTTTTCCGTCTTGCCCGGCGACACCCGCACGACCTTGGTCACCAGCCTGGTCTCCGGCTTCTCGCGCTCCACCTCGAACAGCCCCTTGTCGTCCGCCTTCAGCTTGCCGCTGTCGGCCCGCGCGCGCTCGTCGGGCGTCAGGTCCGCCCGACCCAGCTTCTTGCGCAGCGTCCCGCGCACCGAGAGCGTGACCGGCACGTCGAGCGGCTCGGTGTAGCCCTGGGCCGTGATCTTCAGGTCCATGATGACGCGGTCGTTGACCAGGACCGCGTCCGGCATCGTCAGGTCGTGCAAGTAGACGTCGCGCAGTTCCTGCGCATCGCCCACCCCGACGAAGTAGAGCGGCACCCCCTGCTGCGCGGCGTGCTTGGACACCTTGAGCAGGTCTTCGCCCTCGGTCGTGACCCCGTCCGTCAGCATGACGATCGCCGAGAGCGACGAGCCGCGGAAGTCGTTGAGCACCTGCCGCACCGCGGCGCCGAGCTGGCTCGAGTTGTGCGTGTTGCTGGCCTCCAGCTTGTTCAGCTCCGCCAGCCCCTTCTCCACGTCCTTGCTCTCCGTCAGGGAGGCCACCCGGTGGGCCTTGCTCGCACACCGATAGACGTGGACGCGCACCTTGCGCTTGCTGAGGAGCTGCGTCAGCCAGTCGCCCTGCGGGCCCCTGGTGAGCAGCGCCTTGATGAGGCGCAGCCGCTCCGCCGGGGTCAGGTCGATGCGCCGCGACAGGGCGTCGTCCAGCCGCTTCCTCTCGTCGAGCTCCGCGCGCACCAGGGCCAGGCGCTCCTCCTTCTCCCGAGGCAACGTCGTGCCGCCCTTCTCCAGCCCGTGGAGCTCGTCCTCCAGGGCGTCCTTCTCCTTCTTCAGGTCGGTCTCTTCGGACAACTTCCCCTTCGCTGCCAGCTCGTCGGCGTACTTCTTGACGCGCTCGTCGCGGAAAGAGTCCAGCGCCGACATGCTCTGCGAATCGTCGATGAGGATGACGACGTCCGGCCAGCCCTGCCGCTCGAAGTGGAGCTGCACCTGCGGCAAGAACACCCCCAGCACCAGGAACAGCAGGCCCAACCTCAGCGTCACGAGGAGCGTGCGGAAGCCAATTCCCTGCTTCTGCCCCTCGTTGGCATAGATGGCCACCACGAGGGCCGTGGCCAGGACGGCGAGCCCCCCGACCAGCCAGGGGTCGGACTTGGCGTCCCAGAAATAGCTCCGATATTCCAGGCGCCAGTGCGAGCCCTCGCCGGGCGCTGGCGGGGGCACGCCCATTGCCCGTTCCACGAGCGAGCGAGCCCACTCGGGCAAGAAGCGCAGGAAGTCGCCCGTGACGGCGTCGTGCAGCAGCACGAAGCCGACGACTGCCAGGGCCCCGAACAGCACGATCGGCGCGGCGATCATCGCCCAGCGCTTGGCCCCGACCAGAGGCCGAACGCCCTCGGCCCCGACGGCGGACGCGCTGCTGTAGTGGCCGAACTGCCAGGCGAGCACGACCTCGAACAGCACCAGGGCCAGCACCGCCAGCAGGAAATAGCGCGCGAGGGGCGGCCCTTGCGGAACGTGTACGATCTCGGCCGTCTCCCCTTCGCCGAGGGCCCTGCGCTTGATCTCCCCCAGGTCGGACACGACTTGAAGGTCGATCTCCTTGCACGTGGCCTGGAGCTTCTCGGCCGTGGTGCGCTCGGGGTCGCTCTCGCTGTCCTGCGGGTCGTCGCCGTGGGCGGGGACGTTCACCGCGAAAAGGTGTTCGCGCGGGTCTTGCCCGACGGTCAGCTTGTAGACGCCCCGGACGTCGGTGCCGGTCCAGCGCAGCACATTGCTGTCGCCGAGCGGCTGGGCAGGCACCTTGCGCGTCAGGTCGTCGCGGCGGTCCTCGGGCTTTTCGAGGGGGTCGCGCGGCAGCTCGAGGACCGCGTGGGCCTTGCTGGCGGAGGCGGGCAAGAACAGTTCGATGGGCTCGCCGACGGCGAACGCCTGTTCGCGCAGCCGGGCGGCGGTGGCGAAGTCGAGCAGTTCGTTCATGAGCGGCGGGTAGGCCCGCGACGGCGGCCAGTTGTTCCAGTCGGCGTTGACAGTCATGGTGATGAGGACGACGCGCCCGCGCATGCGCGGCACGGCCCGGCCCTTCTCGTTGCCCGTGACGGCGCGCTCCACCGCCGTGAGCGGTGGGCGCCATTCGAGGATGGCGGGCCCGCCGGGGGCCATCTTCGCATCTTCGGCCTTCGGCGACACGCCGGGTACGCTCTCGCGGACCAGCGACAGGATCGTGCGCGGGACTCCGATGCCGCGCGCGGCGCTGGGCGCTTCGACCGTCACGAAGCGCGCGATCCGCGGCGACAGCAAGTGCTCGCGCGCCCCGGGGGCCGCGAACGCCTTGAGCGGGGGCTCGCGGTCGCCCTCCGAGCCGAGCGCGAAGCGATAAATGCTGCTGGCCGAGGCGGGCTGCTTGCCGACGAGCCGGGCCGGCATCAGCTCCGCCCCGCGCTTGAAGAAGAGCTCGTTGTAGGCGCCGAAATCGACGTTGTCGCCCATGCAGAAGACGACGCTCCCGCCGCGACGCACGTGCGCCTCCAGCCGCCCCGCCTCGACGGACGTGAAGCGAGGCACGTCGCACAGGAAGACGCAATCGTAGTCCGCCAGGTTGGCGAAGTTCTCGACCGCGAACTGGGCGGGCGACACCACCCGCGGCCTCGGCGTGACGCTGGCGGGGACCTGCTCTCCCTCTTCATAAGGGAACAGCGCCATCCGCAACCACTCGGTGGCACGGTCGAAGGCGAGAGGGGCCGGCTTGCCGTTGACCAGCATCACCGGCACCTTGTCCTTGACGGACACGATGGCGCTGCGCACGTCGTCGAGCTCCTGGGCATCGGGGGCGCCCTGGTTGATGCGCGCCTGCACCACGTAGTCGCCCGTCGCGGGAAAGCGATGCGCGAACGAGACCGTCTGCGCACCGGGCTCGACCTTGATCGTCTTCTCGCCGATCTGGGTTAGCTTCCCGAGGTCGAGTTTGGGGTCTGCGTCCTTGGCTCGCGCCCGGCCGGCGAAGAGGCGCACGTTGACCGAGGGGGGCTTCTCCTTGTCCTCCTTGCGCGGCCTGGCGAAGTTGCGAATCGTCACGAGGAAGGCGACGGGGCGCCCGCTGGTGGCGACGGGCTCGGACAGTTTGAGATCGACGACGGCGAAGTTCTGCGCGCCCTCCTGCCCGACGTCGATGAAGATGGCGCGGGCCTTCTCTTTCTTGAAGACGTCGAGGGCCTCCTTGAGTTCTTCCTCCCGGCGCGACGTCCACGACGCCTTCTGCATGTCGGTGATGAAGTAGACCTCGCGAGCAGGAAACTTGCCCGGCGTCGCGGCCAACATGCTCGCGACCGTCGAGAAGGTCGCTTCGAGGTCGCTGTTGCCGTGCGTCAGGCGCAGTCGGCGCACCTCCCCGGCCACCTTGTCGGCGTTCTCCGAGGGCTCCGCGACGATGCGCCGCGGTGGGGCGGCCATGAGCACCACGCTGAAGCCATCGCCGCCGGCCCCTTCGAGAACGAGCTTCTCGGCCATGGCGCGAGCGCGCTCGAAGGCCGTCTGGTTGTTCGTCTTGAGCCCCATGCTGAACGAGCCATCGACCACGATGATCTTGTGCGTGCGCTGTCCGCCGGTCGCCAGGGCCTTTCCGCCGGAGGGGTTGGCCCAGCGCCAGACCGCCTCGGCCCAGGGGGTGACGGCGAGCATGGCGAGGACGAGGAGCAGCAGGACGAGGCAGCGGACCACGAGCAGCAGGAGCTGCTCGATGCGCATCCGCCGCGAGTTCTTGCGCTGGGCGGCCAGCAAGAAGCGCATCGCCGCCCAGACGACGACCTTGAAGCGGCGGCGGTTGAGCAGATGGATGATGATGGGGACCGAGACCGCCCCGCCGGCGATGGCGGCGGCGGCGAGCGGCGTCTCGAAGACTATGGCGAAGAGCGCGAGTAGCACGGGGGCCATCTCCCGGAGAAATCATCGAGAAGGATCATCGCGACCGCGCCAGCCGGCTCGCCAGATAGCTCGCCAGCACGACGCCCAGGTTCGCATCGGTCCGCAGGCGCACGTAATCGACGTTCTGGCTCAGGCAGCCTCGCTGGAAGTCGGCGAGGAACGTGTTGACCTGTTCGAGATACCCTTCGCGCAGCGAGCGCGGGTCGGTCAGCAACTCCGGCATCTGCTCCAGCCCGCGGAACAGCGTCGCCTCCTGGAACGGGAACTCCAGTTCCGCCCTGTCCATCACGTGCAACACGATCACCTCGTGCCGCTTGTGCCGCAGGTGCTTGAGCCCCGCCAGAATGTCGTTCAGGTCGTCGAAGCAATCGGAGAGCAGCACGATGATCCCACGCCGCGGGATGCGCTCGGCGAGGTCGTGAAAGATCGGCGCCAGGGCGGTGCGCTCGGTGCCCGCGCCTCGGTTGAGGAGCTTGACGATCTGCTTGAGGTGCGACGGCTGGCTGGCGGGGCGCAGAAAGTAGCGCACGGCGTGGTCGTAGGTGACCAGCCCCACGCTGTCCTGTTGGTGCAGCGTCAGGTAGGCCAGGGACGTCGCGGCCATGCAGGCATAGTCGTACTTGCTCAGTTCGGGCTGGCCGTCGCTGCCGAGGGGGCCGGAGCCGTAGCGCATCGACTCGCTGGCATCGACGAGTAGCCAGAGGGCGAGGTTGGTTTCTTCCTCGTACTGCTTGAGATAGAAGCGGCCGGTGCGGCTGTAGACCTTCCAGTCGAGGTGCTTCAGGTCGTCGCCGGCCACGTACTCGCGGTGCTGGGCGAACTCGACGGAGAACCCGTGATAGGGGCTCTTGTGCATGCCCGACAGGTAGCCCTCGACGATGAGGCGGGCCTGCAGTTCGAGGCTGCGGACTTTCGCCAGGGCGAGAGGGTCGAGGTATTTCTGAGGGTCGTCCATCGGAGGGAGCACCACGGGACCACAATGGGGCCGAGCAACCGATAAGCGAGATCAGGGGCCCAGGTCGAAGAGTGTGTGGGCGTTCACGACCCACACCTGCCGCCCCGCTTCATGGATGGTGAAGACGACTGCCAAGGGAGCGACGACCGCCAGATGCACGGGCCAGTTCGTTCCGGGAAGATGATACAGCATTTCTCCGAAGTCTTGGGGGTTGGTTCGCAGTCGCGCCGTCGAAGAGTGTATTGCTGCCAGGAGGCGGTCGCCGACGCTTGCCTCCGCAGCCTGCTGCTGAAAGGCAAGGAACCGCTCGCGCACGGCCGCGCTGATGACGATGGCGTATTCCATGCCCCCCCCGCGCGCACGCGTCACGGCTTGTGTTGCTTCTGGATCGCTTCCATCTCCTGAATCACCTGCTCGAAAGGGTAGTACTGCCCTCGGGCCCTGCTATCCGCGATCTCCTCCTCGATCTCTTGCAGGCGCTCGGGGGTGTACTCCAGGCGGAGCTTGTCCGCGATGGCCCGAAATTCTGTCACCTCGCCCTGGCGGACCTGGGCCGCGACCACGGCAGCTGCCTCTGAGAGGCGTTCGAGGACGTCCGAAGCTGTGCCGTTCGCGGCGCGAGCAGTTCGCAGCGCGTAACGCAAGGCCTCGAGGAGCCCCTGATTGCGCGTGGGGTTAGCCGACAGATGAAGTTCTGCCGCGAGCGACCGGCGCTTCTCTTCGGGAAGCCGTTCCGCGAGAGCGGCAAGCTCCTCGATCTCTGCGTTCGCCGACTGGTTTTCACCCATGCGCGGGCCCTCCCTTTGGCGTGCGCTCCGCACGACACCGACCTCGGACCTTACGTCCCCTCGGCCTTCTCGCTCGGGTCGCGCGGGATGACGTCGATCAACCGCCGCACGACGTCGTCGGGGCGAATGCCCTCCGCCTCCGCGTTGAAGTTCAGAATAATGCGGTGCCGCAACACTGGCGGGGCGACGGCCCGCACGTCCTCGCAGGAGACGTAGTACCGCCCGTGCAACACGGCCCGCGCCTTGGCGGCGAGGATGAGGAACTGCGTGGCGCGCGGCCCGGCGCCCCACGTCACGTAATCGCGCACGAAGTCCGGCACCTCGGGCTCGCGCGCCCGGCCAGGGCCCCCCCCGCCCGACCTCGCTTCCTTCGCCCCTCCCAACGCGGCGGTCGCTCCAGGGGCTGGCGCCACCCGGCTGCCTTTGCGCGTCAAACGGGTGAACTTCATCGCGTAGCGGATGACGTAGGGCGCCACGGGGACCTTGCGGACGATGTCTTGCATTTCGAGGATGTCGGTCGCCGACAGCATCCGATCGATCTTCGGCTGGTGCGTGGAGGTGGTCATCTCCACGATGCGGAACTCCTCTTCCTCCTCGGGATAGTCCACGAGGATGTTGAACATGAAGCGATCCTGCTGCGCCTCGGGCAGCGGATAGGTCCCTTCCTGCTCGATCGGGTTTTGCGTGGCGAGGACGAAGAACGGGTCCGGCAGCTTGTGGCGCGCCCCGCCGACGGTGACCTGGCGCTCCTGCATGGCCTCGAGGAGGGCGGCCTGCGTCTTGGGCGGCGTCCGGTTGATCTCGTCGGCGAGGACGACGTTGGCGAACAGCGGGCCGTGCAGGAACTTGAACAGGCGTTGCCCGGTCGTCTTGTCCTCCTGGAGCACCTCGGTCCCGGTGATGTCGGACGGCATGAGGTCGGGCGTGAACTGCACGCGACTGAAGGAGAGGCTGAGCGAGTCGGCGAGGGTGCGGATCATCAAGGTCTTGGCGAGGCCGGGCACGCCGATGAGCAGACAGTGCCCGCGCGCGAAGATCGAGATGAGCAACTCTTCGAGGACGCGATCCTGGCCGATGATGACCTTGCCCATCTCCTTGCGGATGCGCCGGTAGCCATCGTTGAGCCGCTCGATGGCGGAGAGGTCGCCCTCGATGCGCGGCCAGGCGCCGGAGCCGTGCCCGCCCCCAACCCCGACAGTCGGCGCGTGCGCGGGGGGCGCAGAGGCCGGAGTGGCGTCGCGGACCGGCTCGACCACCGGGACCGGATCGTCGCCCGACAGCCAGGCACCACAGCCGCACAGGCGGCGCCCGCCGGCAGGGACCTGAACGCTCAAACCGCAGTTCCTGCATCGCACGTTTGGCATGTCTGGGAAGCCTTCTCACGTGGTTCGATTCATCTCCGGGGAGGGCTTGGCCCGAGGGCCCCTTCGCCCAATTCGCCGCCGAGCAGCCACGCCCGGCCTCCCACTGCGACCACCATTCCCCCCGACGTCAACCGCACAAACGGGCCCGGCCAGCCTTCCGCCTCCGGCCCCAGCCACGCCCACGCGCCCCGCTGGTCTCGCCGCGCTTCTCCCTTCCCGTTCGCCGGGCTGGGCAAGAAATTGAGCCGCTGCACCAGGTGGCCCGTCTTCGCGTCGAGACACAGGACCGGGATGGCCCTGCCGCGAGCGACAGGCCCTGCCGTCCATTGTAACGAACCGAGGCCCGAGCGAAACTGAAATCGCAGCGCCGCCGTCCGCTCCGGCCAGGCGAGCAGATAGTCGCCCACTCTGCTCAACCGCCACGGCCCTCCTTTTTGCAACCGCTCCCAGAGCACCTTGCCATCGATCAGGGCCCGCGCGACGACCTTCGCGCCTTGAACGTGGTAGATCGCGCTGCCATCGACCGCCCATTCCGCCTCGCGGAGCCGATCGAGCGCCAGCAAGCGCGGCCGGGCCCACTGCGGCTTGCCGTCTCGATCGAGGCGCTGAAGCCAGTAGCCGACGTTGGCCGGCTCGACAACGAGCAGCGCGTCTCCCCTGCCGACAACGAGCGGCGGCTCACCGCTGCGCGTCGTGGCGCCTCGTAATGCGTACGTCCACAGGGACTTCCCTGTCTTCGCGTCCACGCAGTGTATCTGATGTTCGTCGGGCACAATGCACACCGCCCGCTCGCCGAGGGCCAGCGGGGGGCGCGGCCAAGGGCGCAACGAGGTGGGCGCGTCGCGAAGGAAGTGCCCCGTGCCGGCGTCGAGGGCCCACAGTCGCCCCGAGGCCTGCACGATCAGGGCTGCGTCGTTGGCGAAGAGCGGCGAGGCGAAGCGCCCGCGCGGGAAGGGCATGCGAAAGGCCGTCCCCGGCGCCCAGCGCTGCCACAGCACCTCTCCCGTGGTGGCGCCCAGGGCCAGCAAGCGCCGTTCCCCCTGCACGCAGAAGCATCGGCCTCCGACGAGAGCAAAGTTCGCCAGCGGTTCGGCGGGCAGCGGGCCCAGGGCCACGCGCAGGGGCGCTGGCGTCGCGGGATAGCGCGCCAACGAGGGGGCCCGGAAGCTCCACAGGAGCAGGCCGTCCCGCTGGCGCAGCCCGGCGATCCCCCCTGCCCCGGCGGTCACGATCAGGTCGGCATGGGGGGCGGCCCATTCGGGGACGAAGGCAAGGCGCGCTGTCCAGCGAACCTCGCCTTCCTTGCCTCGCGCCGAGAAAACGCGACCGCGTCCGGTCCAGACGTCCCCCGCGGCGGCGAGGGCCTTCTCGCCCGGGCCGAGGGTTGCCTCCCAGCGACGACGCAGCGGGACGGCGAGCTCGCCGAAATCTGCCTTCCCTTTCTCGGCGGCTGTTCCACCCTCGGGACGACCGGACAGCCCCCTCCCCTTCAGGCGCCCCAGGGCCGCCTTTGCCACCTCCCCTGCCCTGCGCGGCAGGCCCGCTTCCTCGACCATCTCTTCCGCGAGCGGACCGCGAACGGCCTCCCAGGCCATCGCCGCCCGCGCCGGCTCACCCTGCTCTTCAAACAAGCGCCCTGCTTCCACCAGCGCCAGCAGGCGGGCCCGCGCCGGCACGCCGTCCCCGGCCAGCCGCAGCGCCTCCTCCGCGTCCTTCGGGCGCGTCGCGCGCCGCGCCTGCTCCAGCAGCAGCGCCTGTCGTCCCAGAAGGGCCTCCTGCCGGGCTACCTTCGCCAAATGGCCGACCGGCGAGGCCGTCAGGCGCAGCGCCTTGTCGTAACTCGCGCGCGCTCGTTCCGGCAGGGCCCGATCGACCTCGGCCCGGGCCAGCGCCAGTTGGACGGGCGCCGAATCGGGGTCGGCGCGCGCCGCCTTCTCGGCCTCCTCGAGGAGCATCCCCGGAGGGACGAAGACCGACAGCGTGCGCCGCCCCGCCACCACCAGACAGCCATTCGCGAAGACGAGGTTGCCCGCCGGCATGCGGTGCAGTAGCGCGGGATTGTCGGATTGTCGCCCGTCGAGCTGCCGCACCGCGAAGACCCCGTAGGGGGAGCGCGCCGTCGGCCAGAGGACGAGGTCGCCGACGAGCAAGCCGCGCCCCATCGGCGCCAATCCCCCGCCGTCGTCGGGCAGCGACCAGCCCTCGCTGTCGCTGCCGTCGCTCGCCCCAACGGCGCGCAGCCCGCCGGCGTTCGACCGGCCAGTGCCGGGGTTGCGCCGCGCGGTAAAGATCAGCCGGCCTTGCCCTACTCCCAGGAGGTGAACCGCGTCCAGGCCGCGCCGCTCCCAGATCGTGCGCCCCGTCTCGGGCGCCAGACAGAGCAGCCAGTCGGAGTCGTTGGGCGCCACGTAGAGCCGGCCGTCGGCGAACAGGCAGGGGGCCAGGTCGCGGAGCTCCGGCTCGTCTTCGGGGGCCCGGCCATCGCGGCGCGGGTAGCGCAGCCCCCACGCCCGCTTGCCGGTGCGGGCGTCGAGGGCGACGACGGCCCCCGAGTGCGAGCAGTACACCACCTGCGAGCCGGCCAGGGTTAGCAGGTGATGGCGCACGCGCTGACCGGCCGCCCCGGCGCGGCGCCCCGGCAGCAGTTCGCGCGTCTCGCAGACGTCGGTCCGCCACAACAGCGCCGGCTCGACGTCCTCGGGATGGAGCGGGTAGCAGTGGATGGCCGTGATGACCTTGTCGCCCTCGAACCGCGTGGCCGCCACGTAGACCAGCCCGTTCGCCGAGACGGGGGCTCCCTCGAAGACGGCAGAGCGCCCCGGCTCGATGGCGCTCACGGCCCAGCGCTCGCGCTTGCCCCCCGGGCCCGGCGCGAGGCTCAGACAGACGAGCAGGCTCTCCGTGTCGAGCTTCGCGACGCCCTTCTCCTCCGGCCGAACGTCGCGCACGAACTGCGTGCCCAGCCGTGCGAGCACGCAGCCGTCCGCCACGGTCAGCGTGTAGCGAAGGTCGTTGGTCGCCGGGAGGCCCAGTTCCGGGTTGATTCCGCCCCGGAACGTCTTCACGTCGTACCACTCCTCCACGGTGCCCGTCCGCACGTCGAGCGCCGTCACGTAGCGGGCATCGGCGACGAGGACGCGATGGCCCACGACGACGGGATGAAAGGCCAGACCGCGCGCCCGCTCCGTCTCGGTCTCGGGCCGAAGGCGTGGGGCCAACGCGCCGTCCAGCAACTTCCGGGTCGCCAGGTTCAACCGCCAGGTCGGCCCGCCTCGACAGAGTTGGCTCAGTCGGTCGAGCAAGCGCGGGGGAGCGGGGACCACGAGGCCGCGCGTGGCGTCTCCGCCAAAGGTCGGCCCGGGCAGTTCGGCAGGTGCGGCGACCTTGGTGCGCTTCGCGGCCAGGTCGGCGAGGAGATCGACGTAGGCCCCCTTGCTCCCGGCGAGGGCCCCGGCCGCCTTCCCGTGCCGGGCGCGATACGCCTTCAAGTCGGCGCCCCAGCGCGGCGGGAGCTTGCCCGGCGAGGCGCCGTACAGCCGCGCCAGCAGTTGCTTGGCCTGCACGCGCCCGAGATCGCCCTTCGGGGCCGGGTAGACGAGGGCGTCGGCGCCTTTCGGATCGGCCGGGCGCAAGGGGGCGAGCATGCGCTACCAGGCCTCCGCCTCGTCGAATCGGCCGCGCTCGAACGCCAGGTCGCCGAGCAGGTTGAGCGCCACCTCGCCAGAGGGGGTGCAGAACGCCTCTTCAACCACCTTGGTCAACAAGGCAGGGTCGCGCTCCGCGACGCCCCGCGCCAGCCACCGGCGCGCCCGAGGCTCGGCGCGCTGACGATAGGCCTCAAGCACGCGGGGGGGCAGGCGAGCGATTTGTGCATGCGCCAGGCGGCGGGCCGGGACGGCCCGCCGCGCGTCCAGGGCCACCAGCGGGCTGCCCGAGGAATCCAGCAACGCTTGCAGGAGCGCGAGGCCCTCGGCCCATTTCTTGTCGGCAATGAGCGCGCGCGCCTCGGCGAGGCGCTTCCCCGCAGCCGCCGACTCCCCGCTGAGCACCACGGCCGTCAGGTCGTCGGCGCGCGCCGCCCCGGAGGAGAACAGCATCGCGAGCCCCAACCCGATCGCCCCGACGTGGCGGCACCTCATGCAACGTCCTCTCCGCGTTCCCTCGACCACTCCCCAACGCGCGTCACCCGCGTTGTCCTCCCTGCTGGAGCAGCCACCCGAGCATGAACAGGCCGATCCCCCCGGCCGTCAACGTCATCATGGTCCCCACGCTCATCGGGTTTTCCGGCGCGAGTTGGCCCGCAATCGCCAGCGGCAGCGTCACCATGCCCACCACCTGCAAGAATCGTCCCAGACGATACAGCATCGCCCTGCCGACCTCTCTTCCCAGGACCGAGAAAGGGCCCGTCTCCATTCTCAGAACTGCAACGGCCCCACGGCCTCTCGCTTCATTGTAGAAACCAGACACCGAATGGGACGATGCGCGCGCTCCGGTCCCCCTCCCAGGTGGCACGTGAATTGCTTCAGCAGCCAGTAGTTCTTGGTCCTTGGTCCTCAGCAAAGACAGAACGCCACCCGAGCCCTCTTTGCTAAGCACTGAGCACTACGGACGAAGGACTATCCTTGACATCGCTCGGCGAGCAACTACAAAACGCTTGTTCGCGCTCAGCAGTTCGGGCCCTGAGGCCCACCCATCCCCCACGGCCGGGAGGCACTGCCCGTGATTTCTGCTCGGTCATCTCCCCGTGGCTTGCGTCTGGTCGCGCTCGCCAGCCCGCTGCTGGCCTGCCTCCTCGGCGGGTGCCAGAAGGCACACTACTCCGAGAACCTCCGCTACCCGGCGCGCACCGATCTGATCGTGACCAAGCGGCCCGAGAAACAAGACGTCGATTTTCCGCATTCCCTCGGCAAGCTCGACCAGAGCATCGCCGCCATCCCCGCCGAGGGCGGTAAGGCCCTCGACCCCAAGGAGCTCTCGCCGGGCGACCGGAAAGAGCTCCAGGAGGCCCTCGAGAAGGTGTTCGGCACCCCGGCCGATCCCAAGGTCGAGGCCCACGACTTCAAGGACGACGTGGAAGGCGACGAACTGAAAGGGGCGGGCCAGAAGATCGACGCGCTGCGGATCGACTCGGGGACCTTGGCCCGGGGGAGCATCGAATATCGCTGGCATTGCCTCCATTGCCACGGCCTCGCTGGCGACGGGCGTGGGCCGACCGGGCCGTGGGTCCACCCACACCCGCGCGACTACCGGCAGGGCACGTTCAAGTTCGTGTCGTCGTCGCTCGAGTTGGCCGGCAGCCGCCGCAAGCCTCGCCGCGCCGACCTGCATCGCACCATCGAGAAGGGCATCGAGGGCACGTCGATGCCGGCCTTCAACCACTTCACGCGCGACCAGATCGAGCAGATCGTCAGCTACGTCCTGCACCTGAGCATCCGCGGGCAGGTGGAACAGGACACGATCGTGAGCCTGATCGCCGGCAAGGGCGACAAGAGCAAGTTGGCGGTCGCTCAGGTGGACAAGAACGCCACCATCGAAAAGAACGTCCGCCTGCTGGCGTCCCGCTTCGTGGCGCAGTGGTCCGACGCCGACACGCTGCCCCCGAACACGCCCCCGCCCTACTCCTACACGCCGGAGCAACTCGAGAAGGATGCCGGAGAGCTCGAGGGCAAGGCCGGCGACCTCGCCAGCAAGGCCGAGAGCGCCCCCACCAAGGCCAAGGAGCTCGAGGCCGAGGCCGACGCCAAGACGAAGGCTGCCGCCGCGGCCAAGGACGCCAAGGCAGCGACCGCGCTCCGCGCCGAGGCCGCCTCCAAGAGAAAAGAGGCGGCCGCGCTGCGTGCGGGGGCGGCGGGGACCGAGAAGCAGGCGGCCTCGCTGCGCGAGGGCGCCCGCATCAAGAAGTCGCAGCTGGCCGCGCTCAAGCAAGGCGATGGCGAGGCGGCGCGCGCCATGAAGCTCGGCTCGATGGTCCGGGGCTACCGCCTGTTCGTCGACAAGAAGAGCCAGTTGTGCGTGGGCTGCCACAAGGACTACGGCCGGCAGGTCCAGTTCCGCTACGACACCTGGGGGACCCTGGTGCGCCCGGCCAACTTGACCAACCCGACCTATCGCGGGGGGCGCCGGCCGATCGACGTCTACTGGCGAATCAGCGGCGGGATCGACCCGTCGGGCATGGCGCCGGCGAACGTCGCGCCTCAGGACTACTGGGACCTGATCGAGTTCGTCCAGGCCCTGCCCTACCCGCAGATGCTGCCGGGGGCCCACGAGACCGAGCGCTACGCGCGCTTCAAGGACGAAAAGATCATCAACCTCCGCGACAAGATCTACGTCCCCGGCAAGCAGGATGGGCCAACGGGGGGACATTGAGTCCGGTTAGCGCCGCTTCGCAGACGCGTCTGGGGAACGGCTTATGCGAAGCGTCGCTAACCGGGCGGGGTTGGGAACAGCCGTCGGCCCAGCAACAGGAGCGCTGTCGTGCAGAAGTGGTGGAGCGTCTTCTTCGGCGTCGTTCTGGCCGCGACCTTCGGGCTGTGGATCGTGGCCCCGTTTGCCGGCTGGTGGTTGCCGCCCAACGTCGCCAGCTACGGCGATCAGGTCGATGACCTGTTCTACGTCATCCTCGGCTTCACCGGCTTCTTCTTCCTCCTGACCGAGGTGCTGCTGGTCTACTGCCTGTGGCGCTTCGCCTACCGCGAGGGCCACAAGTCCACCTACACCCACGGCAACCACTGGCTCGAGGTGTTCTGGACCGCGGTGCCCGCCGGCATCCTCCTGTTCATCTCCTTCGCCCAGATCAAGGCGTGGGAGAACATCAAGTACCAGTCGCGCATGCCCCCGCCCGACATGACCGTCCAGGTGACCGGCCGGCAGTGGGAATGGCGGATGCGCTACCCCTACGACACCGCGCGCTTCAACTACACCAACGATACCGACCCGACGCAGGTGCACATCGTCCAGCGCGCCGTCCGCTACTGGGCGGAGGCCCCCGAGGCCGACGACATTCACGTCCCCAACGAGCTGCACGTCTGGCAAGGGGCCAACGTCAAGCTCTACCTGCGCACGCTCGACGTGCTGCACAGTTTCTACCTGCCGAACCTCCGCCTCAAGCAGGACGCCCTGCCCGGCAAGACCATCCCCATGTGGTTCAAGGCGACCGCCTCCAACACGGTGCGCTACGAGAACGAATGGCTCGGCAACAAGGACCCTCAGAAGTGGCCCGACGAACTGGGCCTGAGCAAGAAACTGCTCGAAGAAGCCAGCAAGACCGAACAGGCCGCGGAGAAGGACAAGGAGGCCAAGGCCAAGGACAAGGTCGCCGCCTCCCGCGAGGAGGCCAAGAAGGCGCGCGCGGAAGCCGCCACGTTGCGGGCCGACGTCGCGTCCCTCAAGTCGGAGCGAGCGACTCGCCCGGAGCTGGCCAACGTCGGCGACGAGCCGGACGACCTGCGGGCCGCCGCGAGCAAGATTCGCTACGCCGCCCACCGCGACCACTCGTGGGAGATCGCCTGTGCCGAGCTGTGCGGGGCGCGCCACGCTTACATGAAGGGCCGGCTCTACGTTCACCCGACCCGCGAAGACTACGCGGCCTGGCTAGCGCACGCCTACCGCCAGCAGACCAGCCGTCAGCCCTGACAGGGCTTCGCCCGCGCTGCGGGCGAGCCTGCCTCTCCCCGTTCGATCGTACCGTCGCCATGAGAGGGTTGCGCATGAGCGTCAGCCATACGCCCGGGACCGAAACCCACGCCCACCCGGAGCTGGGCTTTCTCCGCAAGTACGTGTTCTCCGAGGACCACAAGGTCATCGGCATTCAGTTCCTCTTCTCCGGGATGATCTTCCTGTTCATCGGCGGGGCGATGGCGCTGATGGTGCGCATCCAGATCGGCTGGCCCTGGGCCAGCATTCCCGTCATCGGAAAGCTCTTCCCGACGAGCTGGGGCGAGCGGATGTCGCCCGAGTTCTACAACATGGCCTTCAGCATGCACGCGACGATCATGATCTTCTTCGTGATCATCCCCTGGCTGACAGGCGCCTTCGGGAACTTCACGATCCCGCTGCAGATCGGCGCCCCCGACATGGCGTTCCCCAAGCTCAACATGATGTCGTACTGGTTCATGTGGCCGGCGTTCGTCATCATCCTCGCCAGCTTCTTCGTCGATGGCGGGGCCGGCGCCTCCGGCTGGACCTCCTACCCAACTCTTTCCAGCTCCACGCTCCCCCCCGGCCAGGGCCTCGGCAGCCCCGCCGCGCCCAATTCCGGCCCGGGGCAGGTCCTCTGGCTGGTCTCGCTGATGTTCGTCGGCATCTCCTCGATGGCGGGCTCGGTCAACTACATCACGACCATCATCAACATGCGCGCCCCCGGCATGACGCTCCTGCGCATGCCGATGACCGTGTGGGCCATGTTCATCACGGCCATCCTCCAGGCGATGGCGCTGCCCGTGCTGACGGTGGCGCTGATCCTCCAGCTCCTCGACAAGACGATCAACACGACCTTTTTCCTGCCTCCCGCGGGCCTGACGTTCGGCAACGTCAGCACGGCACCGGGCGGCGGGCAGCCGTTGCTCTGGCAGCACCTGTTCTGGTTCTACTCGCACCCCGCCGTCTACATCATGATCCTGCCCGCGATGGGCATGGTTTCAGACATCATCTCGACGTTCGCGAGGAAGCCGCTGTTCGGCTACAAGCCGATGGTGTTCGCGATCGCGGGCATCGCCGGGCTTGGCTTCATCGTCTGGGGCCATCACATGTTCCAGAGCGGCATGGACCCGCGCCTGGGCACCGGCTTCATGATCGCCACCATGATGATCGCCCTGCCCTCGGCCGTGAAGGTCTTCAACTGGCTGGGCACGCTCTGGGGCGCCAACATCCAGTTCACGACGGCGATGCTCAACGCCCTGGCGTTCGTGGCCATGTTCGTCATCGGCGGGCTGAGTGGGATCTTCATGGCGGCGACGCCGGTGGACGTGTACATCCACGACACCTACTTCATCGTGGGCCACCTCCACTACGTGCTGTTCATGAGCAGCATCTTCGGCATCTTCGCGGGCATCTACTTCTGGTTCCCCAAGATGTTCGGCCGGCTGATGAACGAGCCGATGGGCAAGGTGCATTTCGCCCTGACGTTCCTGTTCTCCAACGGCACCTTCTACCCGATGCACATCATCGGCGTCGGCGGGCACCCGCGCCGCTATTACGACTCCTACGTCTACGAGACCTGGAATCACTACGTGCCGCTGAACCAGTTCATGACGATCTGCGCGGTCTGCCTGGGGCTCTCGCAGTTGCTGTTCGTATTCAACTTCTTCTGGAGCCTGTTCCGCGGCCAGGTCGCTGGGCGAAACCCCTGGCACAGCAACAGCCTCGAATGGTCGGCGCCGTCGCCCCCGCCGCACGGCAACTTCGAGGAAATACCGATCGTCCACCGCGGGCCCTACGAGTACGGACACCCGGAGGCCGAGGCCGACTACCTGCCGCAGACCGAGGCGCACGGCCCCGCGGCGGTCGCTGCCCACTGAAGGTGACAAGGTGACGGGGTGACAGGGTGACAGGGTGACAAGGTGAGGGAGCGTGGAGGATGGCGGAGCGGAGCGACAAGGAGCCTGAGAGCGCAAACAAGGCGGCGGCTGGCCCGAGCGCCCTGTCAACTTGTCACCTTGTCACCCTATCACCTTGTCACCCAAGGTGGCTCCACTGGTGGGCCATCGCGACCGCCTGCGCCGCGCTCCCGCTCGTGGCGCTCGGCGCCGTCGTGACGACCAAGGACGCGGGCATGGCCGACCCCAAGGGCTTTCGCGCGCCCTGGCACCTGGTCAACGTCTCGCTCGAAGAGAACATGCGCCTGTTCGTCGAACACCGACACCGCCTGGCCGGGATGATCGTCGGCACCTGCTGCATCGTGCTGGCCGTCGGGCTGTGGTTCGGGGCGCGCCGCCAGCCGTACCGCAGCCTGGGGCTGGTGGCCCTGGTCGCCGTCAGCATGCAAGGAGTGCTGGGCATCTACCGCGTCGATCTCGAAACCCAGATGGGCCGGCACGTCGGCCTGTCGTTCGCGATCGTCCACGGCTGCGTCGCCCAGCTCGTCTTCGCCACGCTGGTCGGCGTGGCCGTCGCGACCTCCCCCACCTGGTTCGGGAGTGCCGGCACGCTCGCGGCGTACGCCCGCTCCCGCCGGCTCGCCCTGGCGATGGTAGTCGTCGTCTACGTGCAGATCGTGTTCGGTGCCGTGGTGCGGCACGTCTTCGACCGCTCCGCCCAGCGCTTTCACGTCCTCCTGGCCTTCGTCGTCGTGGTCCTCGCGGCCCGGCTCATCAAGACCGTTTGGGAGACGGAGGACCGTCCCTCCAAGCGCGCGGCGGCGTTGCTGGGCGCCCTGCTGGTCGTCCAGCCCGTGCTGGGCGTCGAGGCCTGGCTGCGCCGCTTCGGCACGCTGACGCTGCCCGACCTCGTGCCGCCGAGCCTCACGCTCGACCTGGTGCGCTCCGGCCACCACGTCGTCGGCACGCTTATTTTCAGCACGGCGGTCGCCCTCGCCCTGCTGCGGCACCGCCCCGCGCTTTCCCTGACGCAACGGCCTTTCCTCGACGCCACGCCTCGATCCGCTGCCCCCCTGGAGGGCGCCGCATGAAGGCCGCCACGCTCTGTCCGGAAACGACCGCCTGCGAGCCGGTCGCCCTCGCGCCTCCCCAGGCCATGAGGCTGGCCCCAAGCCGGGCCGCCGATTACGTCGCGCTGACCAAGCCACGCGTTGCCATCCTCGTGCTCTTCACGGTTGCCGCCGGCGCCTTCCTGGCGGGGGGGCGGGACGTCTCCGCTCTGGTGGTCTTTCATGCGGTGCTGGGCACGGCCCTCGTCGCCGCGGGGGCCAGCGCCCTCAACCAGTGGCTCGAGCGTGGGAGCGACGCCCTGATGCGCCGCACGGCCAACCGGCCCCTCCCGTCCGGGCGGCTCCAGCCCGCCGAGGTGTTCGTCTTCGGCGCTTGCCTCGGCGTGGGCGGGATCGCTTATCTCACCCTGACGCTCCCCAGCCCAGTTGCCGCGCTGGTAGCCGCCTTCACCTTCGCCAGCTACGTCGGCGTTTACACGCCCTTGAAGGCCCGCACGCCGATGAACACCCTGATCGGTGCCGTGCCCGGCGCGATGCCGCCCGTGATCGGTTGGTGCGCCGTGCGCGGTGCGGTGACCGAAGAGGCGGTGGCGCTGTTCCTGGTCCTGTTTCTGTGGCAGGTGCCGCACTTCCTGGCGATCGCCTGGATGTACCGCGACGAGTACGCCCGCGCGGGGCTGTGCATGCTGCCGGTGCGCGACCGCGACGGCCGACTGACCGGCCGACACATGGTGGTTTATTGTCTGGCGCTGGTCCCTGCGAGCTTGGTCCCGGTCTACCTGGGGGCGGCGGGCGCCGTCTACGCGGGCGGGGCCCTGTTGCTGGGGTTGGCGTTCCTGTCCAGCGTTTGGCGCTTCCGGCGCTTTCGCACGGTGGGACAGGCCCGGCGCGTGCTGCGGGCCTCGCTCCTCTACCTGCCCGGGCTGCTCGCCTTGCTGGTGCTCGACCGCGCGTTGCCGTGGCTGCTGGTCGGCCGATGATTTCCGTGCCCTCTAACCTGGCGACCTGACATGACGCAAGTTGCACACGCTGGCCACGCCCCCCACGCCTCGCGCGACCCCAGCCACTTGATGGGCATGCCGATGCCCGACGGGAAGCTGGCCATGTGGCTGTTCCTCGTCACGGAAATCATGTTCTTCACCGCCCTCATCGGCACGTACCTGATCCTGCGCAACGGCATCCCGCAGCACCCCGTGCGCAAGTGGCCGGCCCCGCACGACGTCCACCTCGTCGAGTGGATGGGCGCCCTCAACACCTTCGTCCTCATCCTCTCGAGCCTCACCGTGGTGCTCGCCCACTACTCCAACATGAAGGGCGAGCACAAGCAGGCGACGCAGTACGTGGCCGTGACCCTGGTGCTTGGCGTGGTCTTCCTCGTCATCAAGGGCTTCGAGTACAACGCCAAACTGGAGCACGACATCCTGCCCGGCCGAATCGGCGAGGTGCTCCCCGGCAGCGGCACGGAGGTCGAGCGCCAGAACCACAACACCGGCATGCTGTACGTGGACCGCGTGCGGCCTCAACTCGCCAAGCTCCAGGAAAGGGCCCCCGACGTCGCCGCGGCGCAGGTCCTCGCTCTCGACCTCAGCGACCTCAAAGACGCCAAGGACGCCGACTTCAAGGACGCCGACAAGAAGTTGGTCGCCGGGCTCGACGAGCGCGTCGCCAATCTGGTCAAGGAGCACTCGTCGCTCAAGCTGTCGCGCGCCCCCGCCGGGGCCGCGACCAACCCGAAGGCGGGGCGCGCTTACGCCGACAAGTTGCGGCAGGAGCTGGGGGCCATCGACGAGGCGTCCCCCGTGGCCGCGAAGGCAGGGCTCCTCGCCAAGGAGATGGAGGGGCGCTATCATCCCCTGACGGACGCCTACGTGTCGCCGCTGAGCCCCGGGGAGGTGGGCGCGCGCGTCAACGAGATCGCCCACAAGCACGAGAGCGACCACGTTCACCTGACTCCGGCCATCCCGTTCGGGAACATGTGGGCGTCGTGCTACTTCGCGATGACGGGCTTCCACGCGCTGCACGTCCTGGGCGGGATCGTGATCTTCGCGATCATCCTCTGGATGGGCGTGTCGAGCGGGCTGAAGCCGCAGCACTCGGCCTTGCTGGAGTACACGGGCCTGTACTGGCACTTCGTGGACATCGTGTGGATCTTTCTGTTCCCGCTGCTCTACCTGGTCTGAGGCGGTTCGCGAGGAGGAATGACCGATGGCCGACGTTCCACGTGCCGACGAGCACCACGGCCCCGACCTGGCGCTGTACATGAAGGTGGCCGCCGCGCTGGCGGTCTTCACGGCGTCGTCGTTCGGGATCAACGCCCTGGTGCGCAGCGAGCACTTCTCCCCCGAGCTGGGCTTCGTGCTGATCCTGGGCGTCGCCGTGGTGAAGGCGGTGCTGGTCGGCACGTTCTTCATGCACCTGATGTCCGACTGGGGCAAGCTCTACTTCATGATCGTCCCGGCCTTCATCCTCGGGGCGATGATGATGGTGGTGCTGATGCCGGACATCCTACTGGCGTGGCTGTGACTTCCCGTGGGACAGGCTTTCCAGCCTGTCTTTCTTCGCCCACGGACAGGCTGGAATGCCTGCCTCACGAAAGGGCCCCCCTCCCCTCCATGCCTCCCCGCCGCGTGCTCTGGTCCCTGTTCGCGCTGCTCGCCCTCGGCGCCGGCGCTTGCCGGCCCGTCCCCGCGGCCGACGACCTCGGCCCCGTCGCCGATTTCTCTCTCACCGAGAGCGGCGGGCGCACCGTCTCCCTCGCCGACCTCAAGGGCAAGGTGTGGGTCGCCTCCTTCCAGTTCACGCGCTGTACCGCCGGCTGCCCGGAGGTGAGCCAGACCATGCAGCGCCTCCAGCGCGAGCTCGCCGGCCGATCTGACGTGCGCCTCGTCACCTTCACCGTCGATCCGAAACACGACAACCTCGAAAAGCTCCGCGCCTACGCCGTGTCCTACAAGGCCGACCCGGAGCGCTGGCTCTTTCTCACGGGCCCGGAGAAGGAGATCGACGCGCTGATGACCAAAGGCTTCCGGCTTTCGGCGCCGCAGCGCAAGGGCGAGACGGCCATCGACCACGAGTTCCGGCTCGTGCTCGTGGGGGCCGATGGCCACGTCCTCGGCTACTTCGACGGCAAGCCGGGGAGCGTGCCGGACCAGATCGCCGACGAGGCCGAGAAGGCCCGGACGCGCGAGTTCCTCGACGCCGACTACGAGAAGGGCATCCGCAAATTGCTCCGGGCCATCGACGTGGCGCGCTTGCCCGCGTTCATGCCGCGCGACGTGCCGCTGTTCAACGCGACCCTCAACGCCTTCGCCGGCCTGCTCCTGCTGCTCGGCTACGCCGCGATCCGGCAGCGCGCCATCTTCCTGCACAAGGCCTGCATGCTGACGGCCGTCGTCGTCTCGGCCGCGTTCCTGGCTTCCTACCTCTACTTTCACCTCGCCATCAAGGGCGGGCAGGCGACGAAGTTCACCGAACAGGCCGCGGGCGCCCCGGAGTGGGCCTATTACCTTTACTTCGCGGTGCTGGGAACGCACACGGTCATGGCGATGGTGGTCGCCCCGCTGGCCTTGTGGACGTCTTACCTCGGGCTGCGAAACCGGCTCGCCGGCCACGTCCGCCTGGCGCGCTGGACGTTGCCAATCTGGCTCTACGTCTCGGCGACGGGGGTCGTGGTCTATGCGATGCTGTACCGGGCCTTTGCTGTGGACTGACGAGCGGATACAATGTGCGGAAGTTGGAGGTGTGTCATGCGCGGAACCCCGTGGTCGAAATCGGCCCTTCTGGCCCTCGTCTTGCTGGCCCCCGTCGGGGCCGTCCACGCCTGTCCTTCTTGCAACGAAGCAGTCCCCGCCAACTCGGGGGCGGAGGACGACGAGCAGGCCCGCCTGTCCCGCGCCTACAATCGCAGCATCTATCTCATGGTCGGGATGCCGTACTTCCTGCTCGGCGTAGGCGCTTTCGCGGTCTACCGGGGGCTCAAGCAGCGCTCCCGGATGGGCCCGACAGCCCTCCAGCCCGCTCTCCCGGCGCGCGCTGGGCAGGCCGACGGCCAAGGAGCGCAAGCATGTTCTCTCCCCTCACCAGGCGTCACTTCGTGACCGGCGCCGCCAGCACCGGCGCCCTCGTTTCCCTCGGCGACTTCGCCTTTCTCAATCAGCTCCCGCGCCTCGATGGCGCCGCCGGCCCGTCCTTGCCCGGCATCGTCAAGTTCAGCCCTGACGTCGAGCCCCTCGTCCGCCTCATCGAGGAGTCCCCGCGCGCCTCCCTCCTGGACAAGATCGCGGCCGAAGTCCGCAAGGGCACCAGCTATCAGGAGTTGCTGGCAGCGGTCTTCCTCGCCGGGGTGCGCGGCATCCAACCGCGGCCCGTCGGCTTCAAGTTCCACGCCGTCCTCGTCATCAACTCCGCCCACCTCGCCAGCCTGGCGGCCACCGACAACGACCGCTGGCTGCCCCTGTTCTGGGCCATCGACAACTTCAAGGCATCGCAGGCCCGCAACCGCAGCGAGGGCGACTGGCGGATGCCCGCCGCGGAGGAGAGCAAGCTGCCCCCCGCTCACCAGGCCCGGGCCCGCTTCATCGAGGCGATGGACAACTGGGACGAGCAGGGCGCCGACCGCGCGATCGTGTCGCTGGCGCGCACGGCCGGGGCCAACGAGGTCTTCGAGCTGTTCTGGCTCTACGGGGCGCGCGACTTCCGCGACATCGGCCACAAGGCGATCTACGCCGCCAACGCTCGCCGCGCCCTGCACGCCATCGGCTGGCGCCACAGCGAGCCGATCCTCCGCTTCCTGACCTACGCCCTCCTCGAGCACGAGGGCGGCAACCCCGCCAAGCGCGACGCCGACCAGGACCGCCCGGGGCGCGAGAACATGAAGCGGGCCGCCGTTCTGGGTGGTCGTCCGCGAGCCGGCAAGCGCTCCCCCGCCGCCAGCCTCGAACTGCTCGCCACCCTCCGCACCGCCAGCGCGAGCGAGGCCGGCGCCGCCGTCGCCGAGATGTTGAAGAAAGGCACCCATCCCGAATCGCTCTGGGACGGCGTGTTCTTGCGCGCCGGCGAGTTGCTGATGCAGCAGCCGGGGATCGGCGGGCTGCACACCGTGACGACCGCCAACGCCCTCTACCATGCCGCCGAGATGACTTCCAGCGAGCAGACGAGGTGCTTCCTGCTCCTCCAGGCGGCCGCGTTCCTGCCGATGTTCAAGAAGTTCATGAGCCGCGGCCGCCTGCGCGACCTGAAGCTCGACGCCCTCGAGAAGATCGAGATGAAGGGGACGCTGCCCGACGCCATCGAGGACGTCTGCGCCGACCTGAGCGCCAACCCGATGAGGGCAGCCGGAAAGGTGCTCGGCTTGCTCGAAGAGGACGGCCGGCGCGTGCGCCCGCTGATGGCCGCGGAGCGCCGCCTCGTGTTCAGCAAGGGCATGGACTCGCACGACTACAAGTTCAGTTCGGCGGCGCTGGAAGACTACTTCCACGTGGCGCCCGCGCACCGGGCGCGCTTCGCGGCGGCGAGCGTCTTCTGGCTCAAGGGCACCGGCGCGCCCGACAACGGGCTTGTCCGCCGCACGCGGGCGGCGCTGGCGAAGAGGTAGTCTCGCGAGAGATGGCCGGTTCGTAACGACGCCGCCAGTCGGTCGTGTTGGCAGGCCGGGGGGGGGGCGGGGGGGGGGGGGCCACCCCCCGGCGGGGGGGGGGGGGCCGCCGGCGGCGCCCGGGGGGGGGGGCGCCCGCCGCCCCCGGGGGGGGGGGGCGGGCGGG
>JBBSEZ010000100.1:0-25169 GCA_038239195.1 Gemmatales bacterium | reverse complement strand
GGGTGGGGGGGCCCCACCCCCGGGGCGCCCCCCCCCCCCCCGCGCGCCAGGGCCGGCATTTTCCGCGGTCGGAAGCCCGACCCGGCACGTCTGAGGAGATGGGACGTGGAGTCGTGCGGGAGCAAAAGGGACGAACCGCGAGTTCTTACCGACTAAACCGTTGACTTTCCTCGTTTGTCAGTAGAGTATCTCCCAATACTTCTGCGCGCAGAGGAGAAGCGCTTCCCGAACAGCGTGCGCGGAACGTGATAAGACACCCTTGGAGTTGCTGTAATGTTGATGATGTTGGCGATGACGCTAATCTGGGCGCAGAGTAGCAGCAGCAGTAGCGGAGGTGGGGGTGGGTTCCTTGCCCTGCTCTGTCCTTGCGCGGGCGGGTTGTTGGCCATCCTCGTCTACGTCGGCATGATTGGCGGGATGTGGAAGGCCTTTGAGAAGGCGGGCGAGCCGGGGTGGACGTGTCTCGTCCCGATCTACAACATGATGATCATGTCGAAGATTGCCGGGCGTGGCGAGAACTACGGCCTGATGTGCTTGATCCCCTGCGTCGGGCCGATCTTTGCGATCCTTATTCTGCTGGACTTCTGCAAGAAGTTCGACGTCGGCGGCGGGTTCGTCATCGGGCTCCTTCTGCTCCCCATGGTGTTCTGGCCGATGCTCGGCTTCGGCAGCGCGAAATACATCGGCGGCGGCGCGCGGGCGGTCGGGCGGCGCCGCGCCGTCGAGGACGAAGAGGACGACGCCCCGGCCCCGCGACCCAAGCCGCGCCGCCGCGACGATGACGACGAGGGCGAGGAGCGCGTCCGCAAGCCGCGCCGCGACGATTATTGATTGCCGCCTCGGGTTGGGCAGCCCCCAGCCTGCCGGATGCGCCAGGCAGGCCGGAGGCCTGCCCCACGAACGCCGTGCCTTTTGCAGGTGCGGCGTTTTTTGTTTGACAGCACGGTGGAGACAGAATATCTTCAGGGTGGCAGGAAAGAGGGACGAGGGGGGCTCGTCCCTGGTTTCTGTCGCCCCCACCTCGGCCGGCAACCCCTTCCGCCCGCCGGCCCGCCTTCCCACCGCACGAGGGCCAACCCGCCATGCTCACCATCCTCGGCCAGTCCACTCGCTACTGCGACGGCATCTCCCGCCGGAGTTTCTTCCGCATCGGCGCCCTCGGCGTCGGGGCCGGCGCGCTCACGCTCGCCGACGTCTACCGCGCCGAGGCCCGCACGCCGCTCGGCGGCGCCGGCCGGCCGTCGCGGCAGCGCTCGGTCATCAACGTCTTCCTCGGCGGGGGCCCTCCCCATCAAGACACGTGGGAGATCAAGACCGAGGCGCCGGTCGGCATCCGCGGCGAGTTCAAGCCGATCAGCACCCGCGTCCCCGGGCTCCAGATTGGCGAGTGCTTCCCGCGCATCGCCGCCCGCATGGACAAGTGCGCCGTGATTCGCTCGCTGGTCGGCGCCCCCGACCGCCACGACGCCGTCATGTGCATGTCCGGCTGGCCGCACGCCTCGCTGGCCGCAATGGGTGGGCGCCCCAGCCTCGGGGCCGCCCTCTCGAAGGTGCTCGGCCCGGCGGACCCATCGATCCCGCCGTTCGTCGGCCTGGCCCAGCGTACCACGCACGTGCCTTGGTCCGACCCCGGTACGCCCGGCTTCCTGGGCGCCGCGCACGCGCCGTTCAAGCCCGACGGGCAGGGCATGGACAACCTGCGCCTCCGCGGGACCAACCTCGAAGCGCTGGGCGACCGTCGCCGGCTGCTCTCCAGCTTCGACACGCTCCGCCACGACCTCGATACCAGCGGCGCCTTCCGGGCGGCCGACTCCATGAACGAGAAGGCCCTCGGCGTCTTGACGTCGAGCAAACTGGTCGAGGCGCTCGACCTGTCGAAGGAAGACCCGAGGGTGCGGGCGCGCTACGGCGACGGCAAGCCCTACAAGTTTCAGTACGACGGCGCGCCAACCGTGAACGAACAGTTCTTGCTGGCGCGGCGCCTGGTGGAGGCCGGCGTGCGCTGCGTGACGTTCTCCTATGGCCGCTGGGACAGCCACGGCAAGAACTTCGACCTGGTGCGCGACCACGGGGCCAAGCTCGATCAGGCCTTCAGCGCCCTGGTCGATGACCTCGACGTGCGCGGCATGCTCAACGACGTGAGCATCGTCGTCTGGGGCGAGTTCGGCCGCACGCCGCGCATCAACGCGGGCGGCGGTCGCGACCACTGGCCGCAGGTGAGCTGTGCCCTGCTGGCCGGCGGCGGCATGCGCACCGGCCAGGCCATCGGCTCGACCAACCGTCTGGGGGAGTACGCGAACAACCGACCCGTCCACTTCGGCGAGGTGTTCGCGACGCTGTACCAGAACCTCGGCCTCGACCTGTCGCGCACGAGCATCCTCGACCCGACCGGCCGGCCGCAGCACCTCATCGACCAGGCGCCGATGAAAGAGCTGGTGTGAGTTCCCCCGAAGCGCGAACTTTCTCCCTTCTTCGCTTGTCCTCATCTACCACGCCCCCGCCCGGCGCGGTAGCATCGAGGACATGCACGAAACCTTCGAACACACGGCCGACCTGGGCCTGCGCGCGCGGGCGGCCGACCTGAGTTCCCTGTTCGCCGAGTCGGCCGCGGCCCTCTTCGCCGCCATCCTCGACGGCGACCTGGCGGCCGTTGCGCCCGCGCGCCCCGTCGAGGTCGCCTTGCCGAGCGACGACCTCGAGTTGCTGCTGTTCGACTGGCTCAACGCGCTGCTCTCCCACTTCGACGGCGAACAGTGGCTGTTCAGCAAGTTCGACGTCGCGGTGGGGCCCGAGGGGCTGAAAGCGACCGCCTGGGGGGAGCCGCTCGACCGCGCGCGGCACGAACTGGGGCACGAGGTCAAGGCCATCACCTACCACGGGCTGCGCGTGGAGCAGACGGCCGAGGGCTGGCTGGCGGAAGTGATCGTTGACATTTGACCCCGAGAAACAAGCATACAGGAGGCGCCCGTGGCCAAGGACACCTATCGCGGCCCGCTCGAACAGGTCGATGCCTGCTGCTGGCGCATCCCGCGTAGCTACAAGCAGGGCATGCGCGTCGATGGGCTGATCTTCGCCAACGACACGTTGATGCAGCAAGTCAAGAAGGACCAGGCCCCCGAGCAGGTCGCCAACGTCGCGTTCCTCCCCGGCATCCAGATGGCCAGCCTGGCCATGCCCGACATCCACTGGGGCTACGGCTTCCCCATCGGCGGGGTCGCGGCGACAGATCCGGAGGAAGGAGGGGTCATTTCTCCCGGGGGGGTGGGATACGACATCAACTGCCTAACCGGCGATGCCGAGGTGCTGCACGCCAACGGCTACACCCGGCGTATCGACGAGATGGCCGAGGCGTGGAAGACGGCCAACTTGACCTGCTTCGACCTTGCGCGCGGGCGGCACGCCAGCACCGAGGTCGATCGCTGGTTCGGCCAGGCCCCGCGCGCCCAGGTCTTGCGCCTCGTCACCGAGGCGGGCGACGAAGTCCAGGCGACGGCCGACCACCCCTTCTGGACGCCCGCCGGCATGGTCAAGCTCGGGGAACTGCGCCCGGGCGACACGGTCGCCGTCGCCCCGTTTCGCGGTATCGCTTACGAGCCTCCCACGGAGGACGTCCTCGTCACGAGAGAAGACGTGGCGGCGAGCCTGAGCGCCGTCGGCAAAGGCGACCGCGCCAGCGCCACCACCCAGGCGCTCCATCACCTCGAGTCCCTTGGTCTGCTCCCGCTGCGCTACTCCTCGCCGGCACTTCCCGCCCTCTGCAAAGTCCTCGGCTTCGTTTTCGGCGACGGCAGTTTGCACTTCCGCCAGCGCACGGGCAAGGGGGTGGTCTCCTTCACCGGACACAAGGCCGACCTCGAGCTCATCCGCGCTGACCTGCGGGCCCTCGGCATCAAGCCCTCCCGCGTCTTTGCGCGCCAGCGCCAGCACGCCATCCGCACCGGCTACGCCGACTATGCGTTCTCTCGGACGGAAGAATCGTTCAAGGTCGGCAGCACAGCGCTGGTCGCGCTCCTCGCGTGCCTTGGGGCGCCCGTCGGCAAGAAGCCGTGCCAGGACTACGACGCCCCGGCCTGGCTCGACCGCGCTCCGCTCTGGCAGAAGCGCCTTTTCCTGGCGGCGCTGTTCGGCGCGGAGCTCACCACCCCCGCGACTATCACCGGCCACGGCACGCTGTTCGGCGCGCCGACGCTGAGCATGAACAGGCGCCTCGCCCACGCCGAGAGCGGCCGGCGCTTCCTCACCAAGGTCTCCACCTGGCTCGCGGGCTTTGGCATTGCGACCCAGAACTTGCTCGCCGATGAGGCCCAGCCCGACAAGCACGGCGAGCCGACGCAACGGCTGCGGCTCGTCCTCTCGTCGCGGGCCGAGAGCCTGCTCAACCTGTGGCGCCGGGTGGGCTACGAATACAACCGCAAGCGTCGGGGGCTCGCCGCCCTCGCCGTGCAGTACCTCGCCCGCAAGGAGAAGGTGCTGGCCGAGCTCCCGACCTTTGCCGAATACTGCGCCACCGCCCGTAAGGGCCTCCCGCGCGACGGCATGGTGTGGGAGCAAATCGCCTGCATCGAGCCGGTCGCGCACTCCGGTCCGGTCTACGACTTCACCGTGCGGCACGAGGCCCACAACTTCGTCGCCAACGGCTTCGTCGTCTCCAACTGCGGCGTCCGACTTGTAAGATCCAATTTGTTCTATCGCGAGGTCAAGCACCACCTCCGCACGCTCGTCGATGAACTGTTCCGCACCGTGCCGACGGGCGTGGGGCGCTCGGGCCACTACCACTTCGACCGCAAGGAGATGGTCCGCCTGCTCGGCGAGGGCTCGCCCTTCCTGCTCGGGCGCGGGCTGGCGACGCTGGGCGACATCGAGAACACCGAGGCGGGGGGCGTGCTCGACGGCGCCGACCCGGCGATGCTCAGCGAGCAGGCGATCAAGCGCGGACTGGACCAGTGCGGCACGCTCGGCTCGGGCAACCACTTCCTCGAAGTGCAGGTCGTCGAGCACGTCTTCGACGAGGACGCGGCGGGCGTCATGGGCCTCGAAAAGGACATGGTTTGCGTGATGATCCACAGCGGCTCGCGTGGCCTGGGCTACCAGGTGTGCGATGACGCCCTGGGCTCGTTGCGCAAGGCCCCGCAAAAGTACGGCATCGAATTGCCCGACCGCCAGCTCGCCTGCGCGCCCGTCCAGAGCCCGGAGGGCCAGCGCTACATCGCGGCCATGCGCGCGGCCGCCAACTTCGCGTGGTGCAACCGGCAGCTGCTCATGCACCAGGCCCGCGAGGTATTCGCCCGCGTCTTCGGGCGGAAGTGGCAAGAGATGCAGATGAACCTCGTCTACGACGTCTGCCACAACATCGCCAAGTTCGAGGAGCACACCGTCGAGGGCAAGTTGAAGAAGGTCTGGGTCCACCGGAAGGGCGCGACGCGCGCCTTCCCGCCCGGCCATCCCGAGGTGCCGGCGCTGTATCGCAAGGTCGGCCAGCCGGTCATCATCCCCGGCGACATGGGCCGGGCGAGCTGGGTGCTGGTCGGCCAGCCCGGCAGCATGGAGCGGACGTTCGGCACCACCTGCCACGGGGCCGGCCGCGTCATGAGCCGCACCGCCGCCGTCGCCCACTCTGCCGGCCGGCGCATCGACAAGGAGCTGGAGGCCCGGGGCGTGATCGCGCGCTGCCAGAGCCGCAAGGGCCTCGCGGAGGAGCAGCCGAGCGCCTACAAGAACGTCGATGACGTGGTCGAGGTCGTCGATGGGGCAGGGCTGTCGAAGCGGGTGGCGCGCATGCGCCCCATCGGCGTCATCAAGGGATGAAAACAAGAGATCGAACACCAAGGAAACGAAGGGAACGAAGAAGAGGGCCCGTTGGATGACTCGCGAGATCCGCGCCGCCCACGACGGCGAGGGCGTGTACGTCTACCAGGCGTTCAAGCCCTCCATCGTGAAGGCGGCGCTGCGGCACGGCACCTTCGCCGAGGGCTTCAACCGCGAGCGCATGACCTGGATCAAGCCCTCGTTCGGCTGGGTGCTCTATCGCTCCGGCTACGCGAGCAAGCACCGCCAGGAGCGCATCCTCAAGATCAAGCTGCGCCACGAAGGCTTCCTCGCCATCCTGCGCCGCGGCGTGCCGACCACGTACGTTCCCGCCCTCTACGCCTCAGAGCAGGACTGGCGCGCGGCGCTCGATTGCTCCGAGGTGCGCTTCCAGTGGGACCCGGACCGGGACTTGCGCCTCCACCGCCTCGAACGGCGCGCCATCCAGCTCGGCCTGTCGGGCGAGACGGTGCGCCAATACGTCGAGGAGTGGATCGTCTCTTTGGAAGACGTCACGCCCCTGGCGAAGGCGGTTCAGACGGCCGTGCGGAAGAGGGCTCCCCTCCCCGACGTTCCGACCGAAACGGTCTATGCCGTCGAGCCCGGACTGCGGCGACAATATGGCATCGAACAGCCGCCGTCAGGTCTGTAGCGCCTGCCGCAGGCGCTGAACCTGCTCGCTCATGGGCCGCGGCGCCTTCGGCGTCTTCTGCCCTAGCCGGCCCTCGACCGTTAGCACGATGACGACAGGCCCAGGCCCCGTCAGGGCGTCGGCAGCGCCCTCGCCCCACGCCTCGGCCGTCTCGAAGTGATACGTCCGCGGAATGCCGGCGGCGCGGGCCAGGCCGGCGAAGTCGGCGTGGCCGGTGCCGGCGGTCGATTGGCCCCCTGTCACCTCGTAGAGGGCGTTGTCCAGGAGGACCAGGAACAGGTTCGCCGGATGATGGGCCAGGGTGACGAGGCTGCCCAGGTTCATGAGCATGCTGCCGTCGCCGTTGACGACGATGGCGCCGCGCTGCGGTTGGGCCAGTGCCAGGCCAAGGCCGAGAGAAGGGGCCTGGCCCATCGCGGAGGGCAGATAGGCGAAGTCGAGGGGCGTGTCGGAGAGCTCCGGCCAGATGCCCACGGCGGTCATCGTCGTGACGACGATGCGCTCGCCGCGACGGCGGGCCAGCACTTCCAGCGCCGCGCGGGCGGTCATCATGGTCGGTTACTCCGCGAGAAGGATGGCGCCGGCCCGGCCCTCGGTGCGCGCCTGCCGGTAGGCGGCGGCCAGGTCGGTTGGCGCGTGGCGCTCGTCGAGCAGTTGGTAGGGCAGTTGCCAGGCCCGTAGGATGGGCTCGGCGAACAGCGGGCAGGTGTCGGCCGTGGCGCCCTGGCGGTGGGCGAAGTAGCCGCGCACGCCGATGACGAAGAACAGCGGCAGGCGCAGGTCGTGGACGAAGTTGCGCAGCGAATCGCCGGCCTCGAACAGGCCGGTACACTGCATCATCACAATGGGAGACTTGCCGCCCAGGTGGAGGCCGGCGGCGACGGCGATCGCCTCGCCCTCGCGGCAGACGCGCACCAGTTGGAGATCGGGGGAACTGCTCAGCGCCTGGTCCCAGCGGCCCAGGTCGGTGTCGGGCAACCACGTGACGTGCGTGACGCCACAACCCACCAGTGCCGCGACCACGGCCGATCCGTCGAACATGACTCCCCCCCGTTCGGGCGCTTCGGCCTCGCCAGGGCATTTTATCTCCCGGGCCGGGCGGGGCCAGGCGCGGTCGGTTAGAATGGTGGGATGGCCGCACTGGAAGACCGCCTCAAGGAACGCGCCCGCGCCCTCGGCTTCGAGCTCGTGGGCATTGCCGCCGCCACCCCGGCCGACGGCTTCGAGCGACTGCGCGCCTGGCTCGAGCGCGGCTTCGCCGGTGAGATGGATTACATGCACCGGCACGCCGAGGCGCGGTGCGAGCCGTCGTCGATCCTGCCCGAGGTGCGCTCCGTCGTGATGCTCGGCCTCAACTATCCTGCCGGCCCGGCATCGCCCTCGGGGAAGACGTGGGGCAAGGTGGCGCGCTACGCGCGCGGGCCGGACTACCACGACCTGCTGCGCGCCCGCGTCAAGGAGTTGCTGGCGTGGTTGCGCGCGGAGCAACCCGGCTGTCGGGGCCGAGGGGTGGTGGACACGGCCCCCCTGCTCGAACGCGATTACGCGCGGCGGGCCGGGCTGGGCTGGTTCGGCAAGAACACCATGCTCCTCAACAAGCGACAGGGCAGCTACTTCTTCCTGGCGGGGCTGCTGACCGACGTGGAGCTGCGCCCCGACGCGCCGCACTCCGCGAGCCACTGCGGCACCTGCACGGCCTGCCTCGACGCCTGCCCGACGGAAGCGTTCGTCGGCCCTGGGGTGCTGGACGCTCGCCGCTGCATAAGCTATCTCACCATCGAGCTGCGCACGCCGGTGCCCGAAGCGCTCCGGGCCGGCCTGGGCGAGTGGGCGTTTGGCTGCGACATTTGCCAGGAAGTATGTCCGTGGAATCGTCACCCGGTGGCAGCGCCCGGCTTCCCCGCGCGGGCAGACCTCGAAGCGCTCGACCTGATCGAGGTGTTGGGGCTGTCGGAGGAGGGCTTTCGGCAGCGATTTTGCGGCACCGCCTTGACGAGGCCGCGCCGGGGTGGTCTTTTGCGGAACGCGGCCCTGGTGCTCGGCAACACCGCCGGCCCGGAGGCGCTGTCGGCCCTGCGGCGGGCGGTGGAGGACGAGGACGAACTGGTGCGTGAGGCGGCGGCGTGGGCGATCGGGCAGATCGAGGGGCGGCCCGTGGCGACAAGCGTCCCGCTTGTCGTCGCCTGCGAGTAGCCGTCATCGGCACGCGAAGACGACAAGCGAGGACGCTTGTCACTACGACGGGGCGAAGTAAGGAGGGCGTGGATGTCAGCGGGGAACCGCGTGGGGAGCTGGGCGGGCTGGTCGCTCGTGGGGGCCCTCGCCCTCGCGGTACTGGGGCGCGCGATCGAGCGCCTGATGCCGGCCCCCTTCTGGGGCGGGCTCCTCGTCGCCTTTGGCGAGGCGGCCCTGGTGGGCGGGCTCGCCGACTGGTTCGCCGTGCGCGCCCTGTTCGCTCACCCGTTCGGCATCCCCTTCCCTCACACGGCGCTGATCCCGCGCAACCGGCTGCGGATCGTCCGGGAGATCTGCCAGCTCGTCGAGAACGAATGGCTGCCGCGCTCCCTGCTCCGCCACAAGGTCGAGAAGTTCAACTTTGTCGAGAGCGGGCTGCTGCCGCTCGTCGAGCCGCTCCGGCCGCATTTGCGCCAGGTGCTGCGCGGCATCGGGCGGGCCGTGCTGGAAGACCTGTCGGCCGAGCGCCTCGCGACATTCGTGGCGCGCGGCCTGGCCGGGTCGATCGATGCGGAGCGAATCGGGCCGTTCCTTGGCGACCTGGCGCGGCGCGCCCGCGAGCAGGGCTGGCTCGTCCCGCTGCTGGGGGAACTGGTCCGCCGCCTCCAGGAGTGGGCCGACGCGCCGGAGTGCCGCAGCATCATCCGCGCCCGCCTGGGGCACGCCGCCCAGACCTACCGCCAGGGCGATTGGTTCCGCAGCCTGACCTTCAACCTGGCGGAGGCCTTCGGCGGGGTCGATCTCGATCAAGCGGCCACGGCGATCCAGGTCGAGCTCCAGCGCTTCGCCGCCGACCAGGTGACGCAGGAGGGGCAGTTGCAGCGCTGGCTGCACGAGGGGCTGGGCAACATCGAAGGGCGCCTGTACGAAGACCCGGCCTTCCTGGACGACATCAAGTCGTTCGTGCTGGAGACGGCCGAGACCGGCACCCTGACGCTGCTCTTGCAGCCGGTGCTCGCCTCGCTGTGCGCCGAAGGCGTCCGCGAGCTGGAGAACGACGACTCGCGCTTCCTCGACCTGGCGGTGCGGCAGATCGAAAGCTGGGTGAAACGACTCGCCGACGAGGAAGAGCTGCGCGAGAAGGTGAACGCCTGGTGCCGGCGCGAGGGGGCGCTGCTCGTGGAGAAGCATCACGGCCTGGTCGGGGCGCTCGTTCAGGAGCAGATGAACCTCCTCTCGGAGAAGGACCTCTCGTCGCTCATCCAGAACAAGGTCGGCGAGGACCTCAACTGGATTCGGCTCAACGGCAGTTTCGTCGGCGGGCTGGTCGGGATGGTGCTCTACCTGGCCTTTGCGCTGTTCCGCTGGCTGGTGCCTGCGTAGCGACACCTTGCCTTCCTCCCACCGCCCTCCCCCGCTACACTGACGGCGGATGGTCCCGTAGGCCCGACGAACCGGGGAGGCCGATCCCATGCCGGAACTTCTGACCGAGGCCCAGGGTGGGGTCGTCCGCCTGACGCTCAACCGGCCGGACAAACGCAACGCCCTCTCTCACGAGCTCCTCGCCAGCCTCCGCACCACGCTCGACGTCCTGCGCGGCGACGCCAGCGCCCGCGTCGTCGTGCTGGCGGCGGCCGGCCCCGCCTTCTGCGCCGGGCACGACCTCGCCGAAATGGTCGGCCGTTCGGAGCGCGAGTATCGCGACCTCTTCGCCCTCTGCTCCGACGTGATGCTGCGCCTCCGGTGCCTGCCGCAACCCGTCATCGCCGCCGTTCACGGCCTGGCCACGGCGGCGGGTTGTCAACTCGTCGCCGCCTGCGACCTGGCCGTCGCCGCCGACAGCGCCGCCTTCGCCACGCCCGGCGTCAAGATCGGGCTGTTCTGCACGACGCCGATGGTCCCCCTGGTGCGCACCATCGCGCCGCGCGCCGCCCTCGAAATGCTGCTCACCGGCCAGCCCATCTCCGCGGCTCGCGCGCTCGAACTGGGCCTCGTCAACAGGGTCGTCCGGGCCGACCAACTCGACAACGCGGTGCGCCAGTTCGCCGACGCCATCCTCTCCGCCAGCCCGCTCACCGTGCGGCTCGGCAAGGCGGCGTTCTACGACCAACTGGCCCTCGACGAGGCGACCGCCTACGCCCGCGCCACGGACGTGATGACCGACAACGCCCTCCGCGCCGATGCCCAGGAGGGCATGGCCGCGTTCCTCGGCAAGCGCCGCCCCCAGTGGAAGGGAGCGTAGGTCGCCCCCATGTCGTTAATCGGCTTCGACGAGCTGTTCGCCAGCGCCGACGCCCAACAGGGGCGCGTGCCCATCGCCGTGGCCGGGGGCGCCGATCTCACCGTGCTCGAAGCGCTGCGCGCCGCCGTCGAACGCGGCTGGGTGGCGCCCCTTGTAGTGGGCCCCGAGCGCGACGTGCGCCAACTGGCGGAGGAACACGGCATCGACCTGACGGGCTTTCGGCTCCTGGACAGCGCCGAGCCCGCGGCGACCGCGGTGAGCGAGGTGCGGGCCGGCCGGGCCAGGTTGCTCATGAAGGGCCAGATCGCCACCCCGGCCTTGATGAAGGCGCTGCTGGCGCAGGAGGGCCTGCGCACCGGCCGGGCGGTTTGCCAGGTCGTGCTGATGGAGGTGCGCCCGGCGCAGCGCCGCTTCCTGCTGGCCGACACAGGCATCTGCCCACGGCCCACGCTCGACCAGAAGGCCGACGTCCTGTCCAGCGCCATCGACGTGGCCCGCGCGCTGGGGGCCGATGCGCCGCGCGTCGCCGTGCTGGCGGCGACCGAGTCGCCGACGCCTGCCCTGCCCGACAGTCTGGAGGCGGCCGAGCTCCAGCGCCGCAACCGGGCCGGCGAGTGGCCCGGCAGCGCCGTGCAGGGGCCGCTATCGTTCGACCTCGCCTATGCCGCCGACGCCGCCGACAAAAAGCGCGTTGCCGGGCCCGTGGTGGGCGCTGCCGACGTGCTGCTCTTCCCCGACCTCACCTCCGCCAACCTGACCGTCAAGGCGACCGCGTACACCGCCGATTGTCGCTTCGGCGGCGCGCTGTGCGGGGCCGCCTGCGCCGTGGTCTTCATGTCGCGGGCCGACAGCGCCGCCACCCGGCTGCGCTCGCTGGCCCTCGCGCTTCGTCTCCTTTCCCACAAGAAAGGGTAGCCATGACCGACGCGCCCGCCGTGGTGCCCTGGCATCGCACGATCACCCGCAAGCAGTGGAACGCGCTGCTCGCGGCCATGCTGGGCTGGATGCTCGACGCGATGGACTTCGTCCTCTACCTGATGGCGATCCCCGTCCTCAAAAGCGAGTTCGGCTTCGACAACGACACGGCCGGCCTGCTCGCGACGGTGTCGCTGCTCACCTCGGCGGCGGGGGGGCTGCTGTTCGGCGTCATCGCCGACCGCATTGGCCGGACGCGCGCGCTGATGGCGACGATCTTGATCTTCTCGGCCTGCTCGCTGGGAACGGCGACAGCGCAGAGCTTCTGGCAGCTCTTCCTCTGGCGGGCCGTGCTGGGCATCGGCATGGGCGGGGAGTGGGCCTCGGGCGCGGTGCTGGTGAGCGAGACCTGGCCGGCCGAGCATCGCGGCAAGGCCATCGGCATCATGCAATCCGGTTGGGCGCTCGGCTACATCCTGGCCGCCGTGCTGGCGGCACTGATCCTGCCGACGCTCGGCTGGCGCTGGTTGTTCGTGGCGGGCGTGCTGCCGGCCCTGCTCGTCGTCTGGGTGCGGCACTACGTCCCCGAGCCGGAGGTGTGGGCGAACCGCGCGCAGGCGGAAGGCGCCGTCAAGGTGGCCAACCCGTTCGCGGTGATCTTCGGCCCGGCCCTGCTGGGGCGCACGCTGCTGGCGACGGCGCTGACGGCGTCGGTGATGTTCGCCTACTGGGGGCTGTTCTCCTGGATGCCGGCCTTCCTGGCCTCGCCCATCGAGGAAGGCGGCGCGGGGATGAAGATCGTTCAGTCGGTCGGCTGGCTGGTGCCGATGCAGATCGGCGCTTTCTTCGGCTACCTCTCCTTCGGCTTCATCGCCGAGCGCATCGGCCGACGGCCAGCGTTCATCCTGTTCCTGATCGGCTCGGCGGTGCTGGTCCCGCTCTACGGCCAGATGGCGCGCGAACCATTGGTGCTGATGCTCCTGGGGCCAGTGCTGGGCTTCGTGGGCCACGGCTACTTCAGCCTGTTCGGGGCGATGCTGGCGGAGTTGTTCCCAACGAGCGTGCGCGCCACCGGCCAGGGGCTGACCTACAACCTCGGCCGTGCCGTCAGCGCGTCGGCGCCTTACACGATCGGCGTTCTGGCCAAGTCGCCCGGCGTCGGGATCGGCCTGGCGCTGGCGCTGACGTCGGTGTTCTTCGTGCTCGGGGCCGGGCTGATCTTGCTGCTCCCCGACACGAGCGGGAAGAAGCTCGAGGATTGAGGTTAGCGACGCTTCGAAGAAGCGTTCGGCCAAGACGCTTCCTCGAAGCGTCGCTAACCGAGGACGTCGATCGCCGACCGCTCGTCAAGCCAGGCTCCTCTCGACGAGCGCCCGCATCTTCTCCAGCCCCGTCTTCGCCACCAGGAGCGCGTCCTGCTTCCAGTAGGCGGGGTTGAACACCTCCAGCGACAGCACGCCCCGGAAGCCGGCGCCGTAGAGGTCGCGCAACATCTGCGGCAGCGGGGCAACGCCGTCGCCGGGGTAGACGCGCTGGGCGTCGGCGATGGTGGCGCGCGGCGGGGCGGCGGGGTAGTCGTTGACGTGAAAGACTTGCATGGCGGCGCCGCTGAGCAGTTTGACGCCGGCGAAGCCGGACCCGCCCTTGTAGAGATGATAGACGTCGGCCAGGACGCACGCCGACGGGTGCCCGCTCTCGATGGCCACGAGGGCGACCTCGCCGAGGCGACTGAGCGCCTGCGAGAAGCCCCATACCTCGACCTGGGGGACCACGCCGATCTTGGCGCCCACCTCCAGCAGGGCACGGTAGCGCTCGGCGGCGCGGAGCAAGGGGACGTCGCGCTGTTTGGTGGCGCCGGCAGGGGGGGCGGCGATGCGCGTGCCGCCGATCTGGCGCACGAGGTCCATGTCCTTCTTCGCCTGCTCCAGCCCGCGCCGGCGACGCGCCTCGTCATCGACCAGCCACTCGGCGAAGCCGATGGCGCTCTCGACGCGGAGCCCGCGGTCGCGGATGCGCTTGGCGAGGTCGGGCAAGCTCCCGCCGCCGGAAACGTAGGCGTTGAGGTCGCCCATCCACGGCTCGATGGCCTGATAGCCCGCCTTGCCGGCGACGTCCACCTGCTGCGGGACGGTGAGCTTCTGGCCGCGGATCGTGGCCGTGTTGAGCATGAAGCGGAAGGGCTGTTTGGCCTTGGGGGCCGCCGGGGCCGCGGCCAGCGCCGGGGCGGCCAGGCTGGCGCCGGCGGCGGTCGCCAGCCATTGCCGGCGGGTCAGGTCGGGGGTCATGGGAGCTCTCCGGGAGTCGGGTGAAGCAAGAGGGCAATCAGGGCGTCGGTGAGCGGGAGCCTCGCGCGGGGCTCGAAGCCGAAGAACATGGGGCTGGGGTTGGCCTCCAGAAAGACGTAGCGCCCCTCGAGGCCCAGGCGCAGGTCGATGCCCGGCCATAGTAGGTCGAGCGCCCGGGCGAGCGCTCGGTGTCGCGAAAGCCGAGGTGCTCGCTCTTCACCTCGCAGGCCAGAACGCGCTGCCCGGCGACGAAGACACGGATGTTCGTGCCGCGAATCTCTTCCTGCAAGGTGACGGGGGCGTGGGCGTGGGCGTGGGCGTGGGCGAGGTTGCGCAGGTTCTCGTCGCGGAGGTGGGCCGGAGCGAGCGGGCGCGTGTGGGCCCCCCTGGACGGGCTTGAAGATGCAGCGCCGGTGGGCGGCGGCGTTGCGGGCGGGCAGGTGCTCCCGCACGTACAGGGCGTGTTCGTCGTCGCTGCCGGCGAGGACGAGAACGGTCATGGGCATGGGGCCTCCGGGGCTCGCCGCGCTTCTCGGATCATGATAGGGAACGAGCCCGCGAGGGAATTGAACCAACGCGCGAGCCCTTCGTCGTATCGATAGAGGGGGCCGGTCCGCATCGCTCGAGGCGCGTGGGCGGCGGCGCCGCCTGTGCCGGGGCCCGGGTCGCGCGCGACGACGAAGGCGGTGCGCGAGGAAGGCGGGACGACCACGACAACCGCGCAGGACGAGGAAGGCAGGGTTGGGAGCCCGTGTCATCGCTCGTGTCCATTCAGCCGCCCCGCTTGCGGGGCGCTACGGCGCCCAAATGGAGGGGCGCCGAAATCATCCCGACGCCAGCTTCGCCTCGATGTTGGTCCACACGTCGCCGACCACCTTCTGCGCCGCCCCGCGGATCAGCCCGCTCGGCACCATCTTGAGCAGCCCGCCCAGCGCCGTTACCTCCGCCACCCAGCGCACGCGCGTCCCGCCTCCCTCTTTCTCCGTCAGCGCCAGGGTCGCCTCCACGTCGCTCGTACTGCCGATGCCCTTGCTGTGGAGCAGTACGCGCGCCGACGTCGGCGAGACCGCCTCGACAACCTGGAGCGTCACCTCCAGGGTGCCGCGCACGAACGCGAAGCCCGGCCGCAGCACCAGCGCGGCCCGGTCGGCCTGCGCGTCCTTGACCGTCTCCACGTCGGGGATGCACTGCACTAAAAAGCGCGCGTCGGTCAGCTTTCCCCACGCCTCCGCCGGCGCCAGCCCAAGCTCCCGCTCGCCCTCGAAACGCACCATTGGCCCGCCCTCCTCGCCTGGCGAACTTCTCCTCCCATTGTAGAGACCGGCGCCCTCTTCTCGCGGCGCGAGTGAAAGGACAGCAGCGTGGCCGGCGCGTGGGCGCCGGGAAGACCGCCGGCACAAAGCCGGCGCGCCGGAGCGCGAGAAGCCTTGCTTGCCGGGGAAAGAACGGACGTAGGGGCCGCGACCCGAGCGGCACCCACAGCGCCGAGGGCCCGAAGCAAGTGCCAGGCGGGCCCGCTCCGCTCGCGGCCTACAGCAGCTCCTGCATCACCTTCCCGCCGTTGACGATGGCGACCGGGCGCCCTTCCGGAGTCAAGAACTCGTCCTTGGGGTTGATGCCGAGCAGGTGGCAAATGGTCGCCGACAGGTCCTCCGGGCCAAACGGCTCGGTCGCCGGGCGCTCGGCCCGGGCGTCGGATCGGCCGATGACGCGGCCACCCTTGATGCCCCCCCCGCCCAGGGCCACCGTGAAGGCCGGGCCCCAGTGGTCGCGCCCGGCGTTCTTGTTGACGCGGGGCGTGCGGCCGAACTCGCCGGTGATGACCACCAGCGTCGTTTCGAGCAGCCCACGCTGGGCCAGATCGACGAACAGGGTCGAGAGCGCCGCGTCGAGGGCGGGCAGGAGCTGGCGCTTCAACGTCTTGAAGTTGTCGTCGTGCGTGTCCCAGTTGCTGTGGTCGATCGTCACGCAGCGCACCCCCGCCTGGACGAGCCTCCGCGCCATCAAGCACGACTGGCCGAGGGTATTGCGGCCGTAGGTGTCGCGCAGCCGATCTGGCTCGGCGTGGACGTCGAACGCCTTCTTGGCCTGCGGCGAGGTCATCAGGTCGAACGCCTTTTGCCGGAATACGCTTACCGTCCGCGCCGCGGGGTTGCTCCGCTCCTCACCGCTCTTGTGGAAGCGGTCGAGGCTGCCGAGCAGCCGCCGGCGATCGTCGAGCCGGCGCGCTTCGAGCGAGGGCAGCGGCACGACGTCGGGCACGGAGAAGTCCGGCGCGTTGGGGTCGGCGTCGATGATGAAGGGGGCAGCGCCGGCGCCGAGGTAGGACGAGCCACAACTCGGGTGTAACTTGGGCAGGCAGACGTAGGGCGGGACGGCGCCGCGCGGCCCCAGGCAGCGGGCGATGATGGCGCCGTGGGCGGGCTTCTGGTTGTTGGGGGTCAGCCCCGGGTTGAAGCCGGCCGTCGGGAAGTAGCCCGTCAGCATGTAGTGGTCGGCCGCCCCGTGGTCGGAGTTGTGGTGCCGGAAGGAGCGCACCAGCGCGATCTTGTCCATCACCTTCGCCACGCGCGGCAGGTGCTCGCCGATCTGCGTGCCGGGGACGTTGGTGGAAATCGGCTTGAACTCGCCCTTGAATTCGGGAGGGGCGGAGGGCTTCATGTCCCAGGTGTCGATGGTGCTCAGCCCGCCGTGCAGGAAGAGGTAGATCACCGACACGTCGCGCTTGACGAACGGCGCGGCGGCGCCGGCGCGCGCGGCCAGCAGTGCCGGCAGCGTCAGGCCCATGCCAAAGGCGCTGGCCGTGCCCAGGCGCAGAAAGTCGCGCCGGGCGATGCCGTCGCAGAACGTCGAGCACTTGTTCATCGTCTGCCCCCTCATCCCATTCTGTCAGTGATTGAATGCAAACTCCAGCGCATTCAGCAAGCTCCACGCCAGGTCCTCGACGGCCTCCCGGCGCCGACTCTTGTTCTCGGCGAGGTGCGCCACCACCACTTTTTTCTCTCTCTCATCGGGGAAGCGCCCGTAGAAGGTCAGGTAGAGCTCCTCGGCGAGCGGCCCGTCGGCCGGGTGGCGCTTGACCAGCTTCGCCACCGTCCCCGCTGCGTGGGAGAGCTTGGCCTGCACCTCCGGGGCGTTCATCAGGTGCAGCACCTGAGCGACTCCCGGTTCCGCGTTGCGCTCGCATTCGCAGGCGCTGCTGCGCTCCGGCCGGCCGAACACCTTGAGGAAGTAGTGCGGCACCTTGTTGTCCCAGAGCTGGATCGCCCTCGTCCCTGCCGGCGCCCCCGCAAAGCGCTCCGATACGCCCGTCGTCTGCGACACCATGTCCAGCAACACCTCGGCCGGCAAGCGCTTCAAGAGGGCCCTTGAGTAGTTCTGCCCATCCGTCTCGTTGGTGGCATTCGGCTTCGAGGAGAGCTGGTAGGCGCGCGAGGCGGTGATGGCGCGGACGAGCGCGCGGAAGTCGTACTTGTTGGCAACGAGGTGCTTGGCCAGCGCGTCGAGCAACTCGGGGTTGGTCGGCGGGTTGGTGGCGCGCACGTCATCCACCGGCTCGACCAGCCCGCGGCCGAGGAAGTGTGCCCAGGTGCGGTTGGCGAGGTTGCGGGCGAACCACGGGTTGCTAGGCGCCGTCAGCCAGTCGGCCAGCTCGCTCCGCCGGTCGCCCGGCGCCAACTTGGCCGGCATCGTCCGGCCCAGCGCGTGGGCGAAGACCGTTTGCCCGGTGCGCGGGTGGCGTGCCGACGCCACGCCCGAGGCGAGGAGGGACTCCCCGCCCCCGTCGCGGCGCACGCCGACGCCGCTGAAGAACGCCGCCAGCCCGTGATAGTCGTCCTGGCCCCAGCGGTCGTAAGGGTGGTGGTGGCACTCGGCGCAGGCCAGCCGCATGCCGAGGAAGACCTGGGCCAGGGTACTCGCGGCCTCGCCCGGCTTCTTGACGACCTTGTAGAAGTTGGTCGGCGCCACCTCGTCGAGCGGCCCCTCCGCCGTCACGATGGCGCGGGCAAACCGATCCCAGGGGACGCTCTCGGCCAGCGAATCGCGCACCCACTTGTGATAAGCGCGCGCCCGCTTCGGCCCCAGCGCCGACCGATCGACCCGCAGCAGGTCCGCCCATTTCAACGCCCAGTAGTCCGCGAACTCGGGCCGCCTCAGCAGGTCCTCCACAATGCGAGCCCGCTTGTCGGGGCGCCGGTCCGCCAGGAAGGCTCGCGCCTCCGGCGCGGTCGGCAGGGTGCCGATCGCGTCGAGATAGACCCGGCGCAGGTAGGTCGCATCGTCGGCGAGCTCGGAGGGCACGACGTGGAGCTTGCGCAGGCGGGCGAAGACCAGCTTGTCGATGAAGTTGTTCTCGGGGACGGCGGGATACTTGGCGATGCGCTGGGCGCGAGGCACCATGACGCGGAACGTGTCCATGACGTTCATGAAGCTGGCCATGACGGCCGCCTCGCCCGGCACCGCGCCCGCCGTCACCAACCCCTCCGCATCGACAGCGGCGAGCGCCTCGTTGTTGGACTGGAAGCGCGCGTGGGCCGTCACGTCCACCTCGCGGCCATCGGAGTAGCGGGCGACGACGCGCATCTGCTGCTGGCCACGCGCGTCGAGGATGCGCTCGCGCGGCTCGACGCGCACCGATGCCACGTGGGGATCGTCGGGGGAGCCGAACGGCATTCCCGAGGCGACCCAGGCGCGCAGCATTTCGTAGTCGTCGGTCCCGGGGCGGATGCGCGCCCCCCCGCCGTGCGGCGCCTGGCCCGACACTTTGCGCAGCAGCAGGCTCGATGTGGGCGCGGCCGGGAAGACGCGCCGGCCGCGCGATTCCTTGACCAGCGACACGTAGTCCGCCGCGGGGTCGAAGCCGAACACCGAGAGCTTGAAGCCGTTCTGCCCATCGGCCTTGCCGTGACAGCCGGAGGAGTTGCACGCGAAGCGGCTCAGGATGGGGACGAGGTCGTTCTCAAAGTTGATCGCGCGCGGCGTGGCCGACCGTTCGACGCGGACGGCCACGGTGAGCGTCTGCCCGGCGACCTGGACGGTCACGCTCGTGGCGCCGTCGCCGACGGCGTGGACGACGCCGGCGGAGGTGACGCGGGCCACCTTGGCGTCGAGCGCGCGGAACGTGGCGGCGCGCGTGCGGTCGTGCAGCCGGCCGTCGGCGGCGCGGCCGTGGACGAGGAGCGAATAGCGAGCCGCCGGGCCGGACAGCCGCACGGCGGGCGGATCGACGAAGACGGCGGGCGCGTCGGCGGCGCAGGCGGTCGCGGGAGCGAGGGCGAGCAGGAAGGCGACGAGGATGGCGCGACCGGACAGCATGGTGGGGCTGCCTCCAACGGGCCAAGGCGGGGCGCCCGGGCGGGCGCGAAGTCGGCGGGACTACGTACAGAGGTAACAGATTGTGGCCCGAAGGGCAAACCAAATCGCTCGGAGGCGCGGACCGCGTACCGCGAAGCTGCAAGCGGAATTGCGCCGGGGCCCGCCGCTTGCGGCTTCGCGTTCTGCGCATCCAGCCTCGCGGCGCGCCTCGAATGTGGTACGCTATAAGCGCCCCCATCCCTCCCACCCGCGAGGTGCCGGCCATGAGTCAACCGTGGGGCCTGCCCGAACGGCAGGTAACGCCCGAGCCCGCGCTGACGTCCCGCCGCCGCTGGCTGAAGCGCGTTGGGCTCGGCGCCGGCGCCCTCGCGGCGGCCGGGGCCGGCGGCGGCCTTTGGTGGAACTTCCGGCCTGGCAGCGACGACGAGGTCCTGTCGGCCGGCAGCGCCGAACTGCCCGGCGCCGAGCTCTATCCCGCCACGCTCGACCCGCGCTTCCGCTCGGCGGGCCGGCCCCTCACCGAGGAGGCCGAGGCGGCGCGCTACTGCAACTTCTACGAGTTCTCGGGCCTCAAATCGGTCTGGCGCCACGTTGGCTCGTTTCGGCCCTTCCCCTGGTCGCTGGAAATCGCCGGCCTGGTGGCGCGGCCCAGGACTTACGACGTCGACGACCTGATAAGGGCGTTTCCCCTCGAGGAGCGCATCTACCGCCACCGCTGCGTCGAGGCGTGGGCGATGGTGGTGCCGTGGACCGGCTTCCCGCTGGCGAAACTGCTGCGCCAGGCCGAGCCTTTGCCCGCTGCGCGCTACGTGCGATTCGTCTCGTTCGACCGCCCGAACGAGGCGTCGCGCATGGTCGATCGCTCCATGCCCTGGCCTTACAATGAGGGCCTGACCTTGGCGGAGGCGACCAACGAGCTGACGCTGCTGGCGACGGGGATGTACGGCCATCCGCTGCTGAAGCAGCACGGGGCGCCGGTGCGGCTGGTGGTGCCGTGGAAGTACGGCTTCAAGTGCGCCAAGTCGATCGTGCGCATCGAACTGACCGACCGTCAGCCGGCGACGTTCTGGAACACGCTGGCCGCCCACGAATACGGCTTCGAGGCCAACGTCGAGCCGCAGGTTCCTCACCCGCGCTGGAGCCAGGCGAGCGAACGCATGCTCGGGACGGGCGAACGTCGGCCCACGCTATTGCTAAACGGCTATGGCGACTGGGTCGGGAAGCTGTATCGGGCTTGAGGCAGTTCCCTCACCCCCGCCCCTCGTCAGAACGGGAGAGAGGGAGAGAAAACGTGGACGATCCACAGAAACCGTCGCGCTCCCTTCCGGCTCCCTCTCTCCTCGCGAGAGGGGGTTGGGGGATGCCGACCCCGAAAGGCCTGCCCCATGCCGCGCCATCTTCTCCTGCTGCTGCTCCTGCCCTGCGGCGCTCTGGCCGCCGACTGGCCGCAGTGGCGCGGCGCTCAGCGCGACAACGTCTGGGCCGAGAAGGGCCTGCCCGAGAAGCTCCCCGCCAAGCTCGAGGCCTGCTGGAAGCGCCCCCTCGGCGGCGGCTACGGCGGGATCGCGGTGGCCGCCGGCAAGGCCTACGTGATGGACCGCCAGAAGAAGCCGCGCGAGGTCGAGCGCGTCCTCTGCCTCGACGCCGCCACGGGCAAGACGCTCTGGGCCCACGAGTACGCGGTGAAGTACGGCAAGCTCGATTACGGCAACGGACCGCGCGCCACCCCTACCGTCCACGCTGGCCGCGTCTACGCCTTCGGCGCTTTGGGCCACCTCCATTGTCTGGATGCACGCAGCGGCAAGGTGTTGTGGCGGCGCGACACGGTCAAGGACTTCAAGGGCCGGGTGCCCGACTGGGGCCACGCCTGCTCGCCCCTCGTGGACGGGCCGCGCCTGATCGTGCAGGTGGGGGGCCAGCCCGAGGCCTGCCTGGTGGCGCTCGCCCTGGCCAGCGGCAAGGAGGTGTGGCGCAGCCTCGCCGACCGGCCCGGCTACTCGTCGCCGGTCCTGATCGCCACCCCGCGCTATCGCCTGCTGGCCCACTTCACGCCGCAGCACGTCGTCGGCCTGGAGCCGGCGACGGGCAAGCTCCTCTGGCGCGTGCCGTTCGCCGGCATCACCTACGACGTGGCGATCGGCGACCTCGTTTTCGCCGACGGCGTGCTGCTGGCCTCCAACTACTGGTCGGGGAGCAAGGCGCTGCGCCTGGACGACCGGGGCCTCAATCCGAAGCTGGCGTGGGAGGGCAAGCAGTTGAGCCTGCTGATGTCCACCCCGCTCGTCAAGGACGGCCACGTCTACGCCCTCGATCGCTTCCGCGGCATCAAGTGCATCGAACTGAAGAGCGGGGTGGTGAAATGGGAGGGCTGGCACGTCACGCCGCGCGGCCAGAACCCACAGGCGAGCCTGGCGTGGGTGGGCGGCAACCGGGCGCTGGTGCTCAACACGCCGGGCGAGCTGGTGCTGGCGGAGCTGACGCCGAAGGGACACAAGGTGCTGGGCAAGGCGCCGGTGATCGGGAAGACGTGGGCACATCCCGCGTTCGCGGCGGGATGCGTCTTCGCGCGGAACGACGAGGAGATCGTCTGCGTGCCGTTGGTGGGGAAGTGAGGATCGATCACTCCCTCGCCGGGAGGGCCTCGCCGGTGAGGACGTACCAGTTCCGCTCCGCATTCGCGCGCAGCCCCCGCTCGCCGAGTAGCGCCCCGCAGGTGTCTTGCAGGCGCTGAACCAGCGCCCCGCGCTCCAGGGCCGGGAGCAGGGCGCGCAGGTCGTCGAGGTCCTTGTCGCGCTTGCTGAAGAGCTTGCTCAGAAAGAGATCGAGGACGTCGATGAGGTATGCCTGGATCTGCCCGAACGGTTCGAGAGAGTGGAGCCGAGCTTCCCACCCGGCGGGGAGGAAATGGGACTGGAAGTGGGTGAGGTGTAATCGATAACGCCGGGCGAGTTGGTCGAGCAGGGCCCGCTCGGCGCGGATGGGCTCCGGGACCTCATCTACGACGTCGACGTCTTGCGTCGCGCGAGACAGGTGGCCGGTCAGGATCAGGGCGCCCGAGCCGCCGATCGTCAGTTTCACGGGGCGCGAGAGGTAGGCCCCCAGTTCGCGGAGGAACTGGCGAATGACGTTCGGCTCGGTGCGGTCCACGAGTGCCTCCCGGAGGAATGGAAACCCACGCTCTCCCAGGTCTTCCCGGCGAACGCCCTCGATGCGATCGCGCACGGGGCTGCGCTCCAACCAGGCGCGCAACCGCTCCGCCCCCCAATGTTCGGCGAGCGCGTCGGTGCTGTCGCGGATCAGCAAGCGCGTGCGGAAGTCGAGGTCGCCGCGCGCAGCCTCGCGCTCGACGGCCTCGGCCAGCAACGCCGGATCGACCTCCGGCTTGCCCCACACCAGGCCCCACAGGTCCGCCATCTCGTGACTCCTTCGCCGATCATTGCAAGGTAACGGATGCGGGCCGAGCCGTCCACCGTGGGAGGATTACCGACCCGCCCCCGATCTGCTATCATCTCCTATCATGCCCCTGCGCATCTCCAACGTCCGGCTGAGCATCGACGATCCCGAGGCGGCCTTGCCCCAGCGGTTGGCCCACGTACTCGGGCTGTCGCGCGACGCGCCCCTGCAATGGCGCATCCTGCGCAAGGCCCTCGACGCCCGCGACAAGGGCGCGCTCCAGTTCGTCTACACCGCCGAGGTCACCGTCCCCGAAGACGAGGCGCGCCTCGCGGCCCGTTCCGCGCACGGCCGCGCCAGGGTCGATCTCTACCGCGAGGAGCCGTTCGTCGTTCCGCCGCCCGGCGACAGGCCGCTGGCGCAGCGCCCGGTGGTGATCGGCTCGGGGCCCGGGGGCCTGGTGGCGGCCTGCTTCCTGGCCGAGCAAGGCTACCGCCCGCTGGTGCTCGAGCGCGGCCGGGCCGTGCGCGAGCGCATCCACGACGTGCGCGCCTTCGACTCAGGAGGGGCGCACGATCCGGAGAGCAATTATCTCTTCGGCGAGGGCGGGGCCGGCACCTTCAGCGACGGCAAACTCACCTACCGCGCCTCGGGCCCCGACGTGCGCCGCGTGCTGGAACTGTTCGCCGAGTGCAAGGGCAAGCCGAGCATCGTCTACGACGCCCGGCCTCACCTCGGCAGCAATCGCCTGCCCGCCGTCGTCAAGGCCCTCCGCCGGCGCATCGAGTCCCTCGGCGGGGAGGTGCGCTTCTCCTGCCGCGTCGAGGACCTGGACGTCGCCGAGGGCCGGCTGCGCGGGCTGGCCACCTCCTCGGGCTACGTCCCCGCCTCGGTCGCCGTTTTGGCCATCGGGCACAGCGCCCGCGACACCTACGCCATGCTGCTGGCGCGAGGGGTGCCGATGATACAGAAGCCGTTTCAGATGGGCGTTCGGATCGAGCAGCCGCAGGAGACGGTCAACCGCGTTCACTATGGCTCGATGCGGCTCGAAGATCGCCTGGGGGCGGCCAACTATTCGCTCGTCGCCAACGGCGAGCACGACCTGTTCACGTTCTGCATGTGCGCCGGCGGTTACGTGATGCCGTCCGTGTCGGCCCCGGGGGCCTTCTGCACCAACGGCATGAGCCTGTCGAAGCACGACTCGCCCTTCGCCAACAGCGGGCTGGTGGTGACCGTCCAGCCGAAAGACTTTGGCGGGAGCGACGTCCTCGCCGGCGTGCGGCTCCAGGAGGCGTACGAAAGACGGGCCTTCGAGGTGGGGCGCGGGCAGTATCTTTGCCCGATCCAGCGCGCGGCCGACTTCCTGGCGGGGCGGGCCACCGGCGGGGTGCCAGACAACAGCTATCCGCGAGGGGGCGTTTCAGCCAACGTCGCCGAATTGGTGCCCCCGCCGATCGTGGCGGCGCTGCGGCACGGGCTGCCGATCATGGATCGGCGCTGGCAGGGGCGCTTTCTGCGCGACGCGACGCTGGTGGGGCCGGAGGCACGGGGCAGCGCGCCGGTGCGCATGGTGCGCGAGGACGAGACGCGCGAAGCGCCGGGGATCGTGGGGCTCTACCCGGTGGGCGAAGGGGCGGGGTACGCGGGCGGAATCATCAGCGCGGCGGTGGACGGGCTGCGCTCGGCGAAGGCGATCGTGGGGCGCTACGCGCCGTTGGAACCGCGACGCTAAGCCGCAAGCGGCGAACTTCGAGGGCTTGCGGCTTAGCGGGGCGCTCCCCGAATTGTTGCCGCACCGAGCCCGACCTCCTTCTCGGCCCGGTTTTTCGGAAATTTCCCGGCATGCCTTCTGTCCGGCGGATTTGCTTTGGGCCAATTCCTGTCCTACCTTACAGCGGAGCCGCATCTTGCCCCGCCGTGAAAGACGGGGGCGAGGTGGGGCCCCGGACGCCCTGCAACGGACTTGCCCCCGCCCTCCCCCCCCTGAGAGGCCCTCCCCGATGTCTCGCTTGCTCCGCCGCAAGGACCACGCCCTCCAGTCCCCCCTGGAGACGTACCTCCGTGAGATCAACGACACGCCCCTGCTCAAGGCCGAGGAGGAGAAGCAACTCGCGTATCGGATCGAGGACGGCGACAGCGAGGCGCGCGACCAGATGGTGCGCGCCAACCTGCGGCTCGTCGTCAACATCGCGCGAGGGTACGCGGGCAAGGGGCTCTGTTTGCAGGACCTGATCGAGGAAGGCAACCTCGGGCTGCTGCGCGCCGTGGAAGGGTTCGACCCGTCGATGAACACGCGCTTCAGCACCTACGCCAGCTACTGGATCAAACAGTCGATGAAGCGGGCCCTGGTCAACACCGCCAAGACCATCCGCATCCCCGCCTACAT
>JBBSEZ010000099.1:0-25216 GCA_038239195.1 Gemmatales bacterium | reverse complement strand
GCATTTGTCGCGGGGGGGGCCGCCCACCAAAACCCGGCCCCCCCCCGGGGCCCCCCCCCAGCCCCCGGGGTGGGGGGGCCAATTGACCCCCCCCCCCCACCCCCCCCCGGGGCGGCCCCACAACACCGGCCCCACCCTACACCGGGCACGACGGAGGCGCCACCCGTTCCCCCACCACGGAGTGCCAGCCATGACCGACGCAAAAACCTGGATCGAGCGCTTGCAGCTGCGCCCCCACCCCGAGGGCGGGCACTTCCGCGAGGCCTACCGCTGTCCCGAGGTTGTCGCCCGCGCTCATCTCCCGCCGCGCTTCACCGGCGACCGCAACTTCTCGACGGCCATCTACTTCCTGCTCGAAGGCGCCGACTTCTCCGCCCTGCATCGTCTCAAACAAGACGAGGTATGGCACTTCTACGACGGCGCCGCCCTGCTCGTCCACGTCATCGAGCCGGGCGGCGCGTACGCGCCGCGGCGCCTGGGCCGCGACCTCGACGCGGGCGAGCGGCCGCAGGGCGTCGTGCCCGCCGGCGCCTGGTTCGGGGCGAGCGTCAGCGAGGCGGGGAGCTATTCGCTCGTCGGCTGCACCGTCGCGCCGGGCTTCGACTTCGCCGACTTCGAGATGCCCCCGCGCGAGGAGCTCGTGGGGATGTTTCCCCAGCATCGGGCGCTGATCGAGCGATTGACGCGCCGTTTCTGAGCGGCCCCTTCTCGACAGTCCTCCCTCCTGCTGTTACAGTGAAGCCATCTCCGCCTTCTGCCCCGCCGTCCGGTTTCGCCGCGACCTCCGAGGACCGACCTCCATGAGAGCGAGCCCCACCCTCCTCCTCGCGCCCGTGTTCTTCCTCGCGCCCTCGGCCGGCCGGGGCGCCGAGGTCGCGAAGGTCGATTACAACCGCGACGTCCGGCCCATTCTCTCCAACCACTGTTACGCCTGTCACGGCCCCGACTCCGCCAAGCGCAAGGCCGGCCTGCGCCTGGACCAGAAGGACGGCGCCTTCAAGCCCCTCCGCCGCGGCCGCGTCGCCATCGCGCCCGGCGACCTCGCGAAAAGTCAGCTCTACCAGCGCATCAGTGCCCACGCGGGCTCCGAAATGATGCCGCCGCCCGCCTTCGGCAAACCGCTCTCGAAGGAACAGGTCGCCCTGCTCAAGCGCTGGGTCGAACAGGGCGCCCCCTGGCAGGGCCACTGGGCCTACCTTCCCGTCACGCGGCCCGCCCTCCCCGCGGTCAAGAACAACGCCTGGGCCCGCAACGGGCTCGACCATTTCGTGCTCGCCCGGCTGGAGAAGGAGGGCCTGGCCCCCTCGCCCGAGGCCGACCGTCCCACGCTCATCCGCCGGCTCTCCTTCGATCTGACGGGCCTACCGCCCCGGCCGAGTGAGGTCGAGGCGTTCGTCAACGACAAGCGGCCCGACGCCTACGAGCGGCTCGTCGATCGCCTGCTGGCATCTCCGCATTACGGCGAGCGCATGGCCCAGCACTGGCTCGATCTGGCGCGCTACGCCGACACCAACGGCTATCACATCGACAACCACCGCGACATGTGGAAGTGGCGCGAGTGGGTGCTCGGCGCCTACAACGCCAACATGCCGTTCGACCGGTTCACCGTCGAACAGCTCGCCGGCGACCTGCTCCCCGGCGCCACCCTGGAGCAGAAGATCGCCAGCGGGTTCAACCGCAACACGATGGTCAACTTCGAGGGCGGGGCCGACCCCAACGAGTACCACACCAAGTACGTCGTCGATCGCGTCACCACGACGGCGACCGTCTGGATGGGCACGACCATCGGCTGCGCCGAGTGCCACGATCACAAGTACGACCCGTTCACCCAGAAGGAGTTCTACCGGCTCTACGCCTTCTTCAACAACGTCCCCGAGCGCGGCCTCGATGGGCAGAAAGACAACCCGATCCCGAGCATGCGCGTACCGACGCGCGCCTCCCGATTGCGGAAGGCCGCCCTGGCGCAAGAGCGGCTCGCCCTTGCCGAGCGCATTCGCCAGGAAGTGGCGCGCGTGAAGCTCGACGAGCGCCCGGTCACCGTCGCGCTGAGCCCGCCGCAGCCGCGCGAGGTGGTGTGGGTGGACGACGACCTGCCGGCCGGGGCCGTGCCGCAGGGAGAAGAGGGGCCCCATTCGTGGAAATGGGTGACCGCACCGCGCCCTGTCTTCAGCGGGAAGCGCGCCAGCGTGCGCACCGCCCTGGGGCGAGGGCAGCACGTCTTCAGCGGCGCGCGGGAGCCGCTGCGCGTCCGGGCGGGCGACAGGTTCTTCGTTCACGTCTACCTCGACCCGAAGACGCCGCCGCGCCAGCTCATGCTCCAGTTCAACGACGGCACCTGGGAGCACCGCGCCTACTGGGGCGCCAACCTCATCGCGTGGGGGGCGGACAACGGCCCGGCGCGGCGCCGCGTGGGCAACCTCCCAACGGCCGGGAAGTGGGCGCGGCTCGAGGTCGATGCCGCCGCCGTCGGGCTCAACGAGGGCGCCCTGGTGAACGGGCTGGCCTTCACGCAGTTCGACGGCACCGTCTACTGGGACAAGGCCGGCTTGACGCAGGGGGCCAGCGCGCCTGAATTCACGTCGCTCGCCCTCTGGGAGGAGTGGGAGAAGATCAGCCCGAGCCCGGGCGTGCCAAAGGACGTGCGCGAGGCGCTGCGTCTGCCCGCCGAGAAACGCCCCCCGGCGCAGAAGGCGCTGGTGCGCGAACATTTCGTGCGGCACCTCTACTCGAAGACGCGCGCCACGTTCGCGCTGATCGACAAGGAGGAAGAGCGCCTGAAGAAGGCCGAGGTGGCGCTGGAGACGAGCTTGCCGTCGGTGATGGTGATGGAGGAGATGTTGCGGCCGCGGGACACGTTTGTGCTGGTGCGCGGCGACTTCCAGACGAGGGGCGAGAAGGTCAGGCCAGGCGTCCCGGCGGTGCTTCCCCCACTCGCAAGCGGGACGAAGGTCGATCGGCTGGCGCTGGCCCGGTGGTTGGTGCGGCCGGAGCACCCGCTGACGGCGCGGGTGACGGTGAACCGCTACTGGGAGCAGGTCTTCGGCACCGGCCTCGTCAAGACGGGCGAGGACTTCGGCTCGCAGGGCGACTGGCCGAGCCACCCCGAGTTGCTCGACTGGCTGGCGAGCGAGTTTGTGGGCAAGGGGTGGGACGTCAAGGCGTTCGTGAAGATGCTGGTGCTGTCGTCCACCTATCGCCAGAGCTCGCGTGTGACGCCGCTGCACCTTGCCAGAGACCCCGAGAATCGGCTGCTGGCGCGGGCCCCGCGCTTTCGGCTACCCGCCGAGGCGGTGCGCGACAACGCGCTGGCGATCAGCGGGTTGCTGGTGCGCGAACTGGGCGGGCCGAGCGTCAAGCCGTACCAGCCGCGGGGCCTGTGGGAACAGGTCGCCTTCGGCGGGGAGTTCAGCGCCCAGACCTACGTGCAGGACCGCGGGGACAAGCTGTATCGGCGCGGGCTGTACGTCTACGGCAAGCGCTCGCTGCCGCACCCGTCGCTGTTCACGTTCGACGCGCCCAACCGCGAGGTCTGCACCGACCGCCGGCCACGGACCAACACGCCGTTGCAGGCGCTGGTGCTGATGAACGACCCGATCTACGTGGAGTGTGCCCGCGTGCTGGGGCAGCGCGTGCTGCTCGAGGGGGGCAAGACGGCCGAGGAGCGCCTGACGTTCGCCTTCCGGCTCTGCACGGCACGGGCGCCGCGCGCGGAGGAGCTGCGCATCCTGGCGGGAGTGCTGGAGAGACAGCGGGCCCGGTATGGGAAGGACAAGGTCGCGGCGCTGAAGCTGGTGAGCGTGGGCGAGTCGCCGAGGCCGGTCGGGCTGGACGTGAGCGAGCTGGCGGCGTGGACGGCGCTGGGGAACTTGCTGCTCAATCTCGATGAGACGATCACGAAGGGGTGATGGGGCGCCATGAGCGTGCTGGACGATCCGAGCGTCTGTGCCCAGCTTCGCCAGGCGTGGGAGGGCTCCCAACCCGACACGGTTGATGCTCACGAAGAGGGAGGGCTCGTTCTGCGGGAGGTGGCTGGATCGCTCGCGGTCGAGCGGTGGGCGCGCGGCGTTGGGGAAAGCATCGAGGTGCCACCTTTTGCAAGCGGCATTCGGAACAACCTTGTTATCGTGGCAACGTTCCACACGCACCCGAACAGCAGGCCCGGATACGTGCAGAGGCCAAGCCCGGAGGACGTTGAGGCCGTGCGCGATGACCCAGACCTGGGACACCCCGAGTACGAGGGAGAGTACGTCATCGCCAAGGAAAGCGTCTACCGCATCTGGCGGAGTGGAGTGATCGACGTCGTTGGAGACACCAGAGGGTTGTTGGGCATCGCCCCGTGAGGAGAAGGCAATCATGACTTCCTCGGTGGTAGAAGCAACGCAGAAAGACCCTCTGGCGCTGGAGATTGCCGCCGCCATCGCCCTCGCCAACCCGGAAGCTGTGGCCCGCGGGAAGGCGCCTCAGGAGATGCGAATTTCTGTTGTCAAGGACCTCTTTGAAGGGAAGGAGCTCTGGGCTGTCCACTACGGCCCGCGCAACTACGTCCGCACGCGCGGCGGCTCGCTCACCGTGTACGTGGACGTCGATGCGGGGACGGTCGTCAAAGTCCTGCATGAACAGTGAGAGCAAGCGTCATGAAAACCACCACCCAAGCGCTCGAAGGCATTCAGGGCGATGCTCTCGCCGTCCGCATGGCCAGCGCTCTGGTCCTTGCCAACCAGGCGGCCCTCGCGCACGACACCGATCCGAACGACATGCGCGTGGCGGTGTCGGAGGAGCCCTCCGACGATGGCCCAGTCTGGTACGTCTACTACGGACCGCGCGACGCCTCCTATCGCATGCGCGGAGGGGACTTGATGGTCTACGTCGATTGGGACGCCACGGTCGTGTTGAAGGTCCTCTACGGTCAATGAACCAATGCCTGCTTCGAGCAACCCTCACCTTGGGGCGACGTCCATGATCTCCCACGACCTCCGCCTCGCCCTCACGCGCCGAGCCTTCCTCACCCACTCCACCACCTGGCTCGGCAGCGCCGCCCTCGGCGGCCTGCTGCGCACCGACCTCCTCGGCAAGGCGCCCTCGCTCCTCGCGCCGGCCCCCGATCTGACCTCGCACGGCGCCCTGCCGAAGCTCCACTTCGCCCCTCGCGCCAAGCGCGTCATCTACCTGTTCATGTCCGGCGCCCCCTCGCACATCGACCTGTTTGACCCCAAGCCGGTCCTCACCAAGCGCACCGGCGAAGACCTCCCCCCGTCGGTGCGCAAGGGCCAGCGCATCACCGGCATGACCTCGGGGCAGGCGCGCTTGCAGATGGTCGGCCCGGCCCACCCGTTCGTCCGCGCCGGCAAGGTTGGCATCGAGATCAGCTCGATGCTCCCCCACACCGCCCGCGTCATGGACGAGGTCGCCCTCGTGCGCTCGCTGCACGTCGAGCCGATCAACCACGACCCGGCCGTGACGTACCTCTTGACCGGCCATCAGCAGCCCGGCAGGCCCACGCTCGGCGCCTGGGTTGCCTATGGTCTCGGCAGCGTCAACAAGAACCTGCCCGAGTACGTCGCCCTGCTCTCTGGCGGCGGGGGCCAGCCGCTCCAGTCGCGCTACTGGGGCAACGGCTTCCTGCCGGGCCGTTTCCAGGGCGTGCAGTTCCGCTCCACCGGCGACCCGGTGCTCCACGTCTCCAACCCGCCCGGCATCGACGGGACAACGCGGCGCGAACTGCTCGACGGCCTCGAAGCGCTCAACCGCCTCCAGCTCGGGGCCGTCGGCGACCCCGAGATCGCCACGCGCATCAACGCCTACGAGATGGCGTATCGCATGCAGACCAGCGTCCCCGAGTTGATGGACCTCCACCGCGAGCCGGTGCGGGTGCGCGAGGCGTACGGCGCCGAGCCGGGCAAGTCGTCGTTCGCCAACAACTGCCTGCTCGCCCGGCGCCTGGTGGAGCGCGGCTGCCGCTTCGTGCAGCTCTACCACCGCGACTGGGACCACCACGGCAACCTGCCCAATGAGATCAAGCGCCAGTGCCAGCTCACCGACAGGCCCGCCGCCGCGCTCATTACCGATCTCAAACAGCGGGGATTGCTCGACGAGACGCTGGTGATCTGGGGCGGAGAGTTCGGGCGCACCGCCTACAGCCAGGGGCGCATCAGTCCCGGCAACTTCGGGCGCGACCATCACCCGCGCTGCTTCTCGGTGTGGATGGCGGGGGGCGGCATCAAGGGCGGGCAGGTCATCGGCAAGACCGACGACTTCGGCTACAACATCGTGGAAGGGGCCGTCCACGCCCACGACTTCCAGGCGACCATCCTCCACCTGCTCGGCGTCGATCACACGCACCTGACGTTCCGCTCCCAGGGGCGCGATTTCCGCCTCACCGACGTGGCGGGGAAGGTCGTGAACAGGTTGCTGGCGTGAAGAACGCTAAGCCGCAAGCGGCGGGCCCACAGGTTCGCCGCTTGCGGCTTAGCGTTCCTCCTCCTCCTCGATCGCGCCACTTTTCTGTTGACTTTGCCGGAAAATTCGTCACCCTTGACGTAACAAGACCGTGCCCCGACCTTCCCGCCATCCCTCCCTCCTCCGAAGGTGAGCGCCATGCTCGATCTGCACACCGGACGTTCCGCCGACTGCACCGGCCTCTCGCGCCGCTCGTTCCTCCGCGTCGGCGGGCTCTCGACGCTCGGCCTGTCGCTGTCCACTTTCCTGCGCTTGCAATCGGCGCAGGCAGCCCCGGCCCGCAAGAACGTCAACTGCATCCTGCTGTGGATGCAGGGCGGGCCGAGCCATCACGACACCTTCGACCCCAAGCCCGAGGCGCCTTCCGAGGTCCGCGGCGAGTTCGGCACCATCCCGACCACGCTCCCCGGCGTTCGCCTCGCCGAGCACCTGCCGCTGCTGGCGCGCCAGACGGGCAAGTACAGCATCGTCCGCGGCCACGATCCCAAGAACGGCAGCCACGGCGTCGCCGACCACCTGATGATGACAGGGCACAAGTTCAACGCCGCCGTCCCCTTCCCCTGCTTCGGCTCGGTCGTCTCCAAGGAGCGCGGCTACCGCGACGGCATGATCCCGTTCGTCCAGCTCGGCCGGGCCATCGACCGGCGCTTCAACGGCGGGACCGCCGGCATCCTCGGCGACGAATACAACCCCTTCGAGGTGCCCGACGACCCCAACCGGCCCACCTTCACCGTCCGCGACCTGACCGTGCCCCCCGCCGCGCGCGCCCGCCTCGACCGCCGCTACGCGATGCTCTCGGAGGTCGATCGCCACGACCGCGCCGTCGAGGAGACGTCCACCGCCGTCCGCGCTCGCGACGCCTTCTACGAAAAGGCGCACGGCCTCATCACCTCGCCGAAGGCCAAGCGCGCCTTCGACCTGAACCACGAGCCCGGCCGCGTGCGCGAGCGCTACGGCCGCACGCCCTTCGGCCAGAGCTGCCTGCTCGCCCGCCGCCTCATCGAGGCCGGCACCCACTTCGTCACCGTCACCGATGGCGGGTGGGACACGCACCAGGACAACTTCCGCGCCTTGAAGGAGCGCAAACTGCCCGTCCTCGACCGCGGCTACTCCGCCCTGCTCGAAGACCTGCACGACCGCGGGCTGCTCGAGAACACCCTCGTCGTCTGGTTCGGCGACTTTGGCCGCACGCCCAAGATCAACCCCTCCGCCGGCCGCGACCACTGGGCCTCGGCCGGAGTCGCCTGCCTCGGCGGTGGCGGCATCAAGACCGGCCAGATCGTCGGGGCCACGAACAAGCTCGGCGAGTTCGTCATCGACAGCCCCGTCAGCCCCCAGGACCTCGCCGCCACGATCTACCACGCCCTCGGCGTCCCGCTCACGCGCTGGTTCAAGACGCAGGACGGCCGGCCCATCGAGCTCCTCCCCGAAGGCAGGCCGGTCCGCCAGCTCATCAACTAACTCCCCCTGGAACGAACGCGCAAGGGCCCCCGGAACTCACTCCGGGGGCCCTCCGTCATTTCTTGCTTGTCGTTTCGCGATCTCCCCCGTCCTGTGAGAGTTTTTGGCATGTTCCTTTCATGATGTGTGCGTTAATCTGGTAAATTGTGCGAATTGATCCTTGACATCACCCATTGGCAGCCATTACATTAGCAACATCTCTCATGGAGTGGACGAAAAATCTCAAGAATGAGCAGGTCAAGGTCGTGCTGGTCGAGGAACGCCGCCAACTTGTGCTGGACCTGCTGAGCAAGCGGGGCTTCGTCGCGCTGGCCGACCTGGCGCAACAGGTCCAGGTCTCGGAGTCCACTCTGCGCCGGGACCTGGACCATTTGCACGAGAAGGGCGCCGTGCGCCGCACCCACGGCGGGGCCATCTACCTCGGCAACGGAGAGAACGGCGACCACGCGCTGCCTCCGCTGGAAGAGCGCGCCGCGAGCCAGCTCGAAGAGAAGCGCGAGGTGGCCCGGGCCGCGGTCAAGCGCATCCAGGATGGAGACACGGTCCTGCTCGACGGCGGGACGACGACGCTCGAGGTGGCCCGGCTGCTCGTCGGGCGCTCGATGCAGATCGTCACGAACAGCCTGCCGATCGCCATGCTGTTCGCCAACCGGCGCGAGACCGACCTCGTGATGCTGGGCGGATACGTCTACCCGAAAACGGGCGTGGCCCTGGGGCCGTGGACGGTGCGCATGATGGAGGACATTCACGTTCATCAGGTCGTGATGAGCGTGGGCGGGATCACCGGCAAGGGCCTGTTCAACAGCAACCTGCTCCTGGTCGAGACGGAGCGGCAGATGATGCGCTGTGCCGACGAGGTGGTGGTGGTGGCCGACCACACCAAGATCGGCCGGCCGGCCCTGGCGCACCTGTGCGAACTGTCGGCCATCGACACCCTCATCGTCGATCGCAACCTGACGCCCGAACAGCGGGCGCTGCTCGACCAGAACGACGTCCGCGTCATCATCGCGGGAGAGGAGACGCAACCATGAGCACCGCGGTCCTCGAACGAGCCATCGACCGCTCCCTGATCGAACGGCTGGTGCGCGAGGCGCTCCAGACCAACGGCCATCGCGAGAACGGCCACAAGCCGCCCAACAAGCTGGTGGTGAACGTGTCGGCGCGGCACTGCCACGTGACGCAGGAAGACCTGGAGCGGCTCTTCGGCAAGGGCCATCAGTTGACGCCCTACAAGGCGCTCTACCAGGACGGTTTCTTCGCGGCGGCCGAGACGGTCACGATGATCGGGCCGCGCCAGCGGATCATCGCCAACCTGCGCATCCTGGGCCCGTGCCGCGACCACAGTCAGGTCGAACTGGCCTTCACCGATGCGGTCACGCTGGGGCTGGACATTCCCGTCCGCAAGAGCGGCGATCACCGCGATTCGCCGGGGGCCTACCTGCTCGGCCCGGCGGGGATGATCGAGTTGAAGCGCGGCGTGATCCGGCACGAGCGGCACGTTCACCTGGGCCCGTCGGACGCGGCCCATTTCGGAGTCAAGGACGGAGATCGCCTGAACCTGCGCGTGGACGGGGACTGCGGGATGGTGCTGGAGGGCCTGCTGTGCCGATTGGCGCCGGCCTCCAAGCTCGAGGTGCATCTGGACACCGACGAGGGCAACGCCTGCAACTATCCTCACGCGACCGGGTTCGAGCTGTTCCAGTGATCGGACAAGCAAACTCACCTCACCTGCGACGGGAGAACTCATGGCCAGTAACAACATGGAAGCCCTTGGGATGATCGAGACGAAGGGCCTGGTGCCGCTGGTCGAGGCCAGCGACGCGATGCTCAAGGCGGCGAACGTAACGCTGATCGGCTGGCAGAAGATCGGCAGCGGCATGGTCACGGCGCTGATCGTCGGCGACGTGGCGGCCGTCAAGGCGGCCATCGACGCCGGGGCCGCGGCGGCGGCGCGCGTCGGCGAGGTCGTTGGCGTGCAGGTCATCCCGCGCCCGCACGAAGACCTGGGGGCCGTGCTGCCCCTGGTCGGCAAGAAGTCGGTGCCTGCGGGCGTGTAATTTTTTCCTCTCCGAACACCCTGACAAAGGACCTCTGAAATGGCGAGCAACGGCAATGGCCGCAATGGCAACGGCGAGGCCCTCGGCCTGATCGAGACCAAGGGCCTGATCGCGACCATCGCGGCGACGGACGCGATGTGCAAGGCGGCCAACGTCACCCTGGCCGGCCAGGTGCAGATCGGCAACGCCTTCGTGACCACTTTCGTGCGCGGCGACGTCGGCTCCGTGCGCGCCGCCGTCGATGCGGGCGCCCAGGCGGCCAGCGCCAACGGCGAACTGGTCAGCGCTCACGTCATCCCGCGCCCCGAGCGCGACGTGATCGAGACGTTTTTGAAGTGATCCGGCTCGGCCGGGTGGTCTGAACTTCGTTCCAGGGGGCGAAACGCATGGCACGCGATCGGGACCGCGACGAGGACTACACGAACGAGCCGCCCCGTTCGCGGCGCCGCGACGAGGAGGAAGAGCCCCGCGAGCGCAGCAGGGAGCGTCGGCGGCGCGACGAGGAGGAGGACGACCGCCCCCGGGCGCGCGGGCCCAGGATGGATCCCGCGACCCTGCGGACGGTGGCGTGGTCGCAGAAGGTCATCATTCTCTGCATCCTGGCCTACCTGGCGACCCTCCCTCTCGGGTTTGCTCTGAACGCGATGCCCGCCGAACTGCAACTGTTCGGGAACATCGTCCTTGCCGTGTTCTACCTTGCGGCGAGCATCACGGCGACGGTGTTCGTCTTCATGATGGCCGTCAAGGTTTATAGCACCGGGGTCGGAGTGCTGCTCGGCCTGCTGACGCTGATCCCCTGCGTCGGGCTGATCGCCTTGCTCGTCATCAACTCCAAGGCGACCGGCATCTTGCAGAGCAACGGCGTGCGGGTGGGCCTGCTCGGGGCCACCATGTCCGACCTACCCTGATGGGCTTCGCCGCGCGTCGCGCCTTCAGGCGGCGATTCGGAGGACGAGTTGAAAATCCTGGTCGCCAATCTGGGCAGCACCAGCTTCAAGTATCGGCTATTCGACATGGCCGGCGAGAAGCTGCTCGCGCGCGGCGGCGTCGAGCGCATCGGCTCCGAGCAATCGCGCTGCTTCGTCGAGGCCAACGGGGCGCGCGAAGAAACCACCGTCGCGGCGCGCGACCACGCGGTCGCGGTGCGGCTGTGCCTCGATCAGCTCTCGGGCCCGAAACGGCACTGCCTTCAAAGTCCCTCCGAGTTGGCGGCCATTGGCTTCAAGGCGGTGCATGCTCAGGGGCTGTCTGGAGTGCAGCGCGTCGATGAGCGGGTGCTGAAGGCGATGGAGGCCTATGCCGACGTGGCCCCGGCCCACAACCCGCCTTACGTCACGGCGATGCGGCTGCTGGCCCGCGAGCTGCCGCACATTCCGCTCGTGGCGGCCTTTGAGACGGGGTTTCATCAGACGATCGCGCCGGCCGAGCGCTTCTACGCGATCCCGCTGGAGTGGGCGGAGAAGCACGGCATCCAGCGCTGGGGCTTCCACGGGGCCAGCCATCGCTTTATCGCCGGGCGCACGGCACAGCTACTGGGCAAGCCCGAGGCGCGGATCATCTCCTGCCACCTGGGCGGGAGCAGTTCGCTCTGTGCCATCCGCGACGGGCGCTCGGTGGCGAACAGCCTGGGCATGAGCCCGCAGAGTGGGCTGCCGCACAACAACCGGGTGGGCGACTTCGACGTGTTCGCGCTGCCGGTGTTGCTGCGGGCCACCGGCAAGACGCTGGAGCAGTTGCTCGACGACCTGGCCAATCGGTCCGGGCTGCTAGGGCTGAGCGGGCACAACGACCTGCGCGACATCGAGGCCGCGGCCGAGCGCGGCGAGGGGCCGTCGAAGCTGGCGCTGGACGTGTTCGTCGGCGCCGTACGGCACTACCTGGGGGCGTACCTGGTGCTTCTGGGCGGGGCCGACGCCATCGTCTTCACTGGCGGCATCGGCGAGAACTCGGTGAGGATGCGTGCGGCGATTTGCGACAATCTGGAGTGGTTGGGGATACAACTCGACCCGACGGCCAACGAGGGCGCGAAGGGCGAGGCGGCCATTCACTCGCGCGGTAGCCGGACGCAACTGTGGACCATGCCGACCAACGAGGAGATCGTGGTGGCACGGCAGGCGAAGGCGTTGCTGGAATCGTCCCCCGTTTAGCTGCGTTTCGCAGAAACGCGCGGAGCTCGTCATGTTCCTGGCCAAGGTCACCGGCAGCGTGGTCGCGACGCAGAAGGTCGCCACCATGACCGGGCACAAGCTCCTGATCGTCGAACCGCTCCGCGTCGAGCCGGGCTCGCGCGACCGGCTGATCGGCACCGGCCGCAGCTTCGTCGTCGTGGACACCGTTGGCGCCGGCCTGGACGAGACGGTCTTGATCGTGCAAGGCTCCAGCGCCCGCCTCACGCCGGAGACGGAGAAGCTCCCCGTGGACGCCACGATCATCGGCATCGTCGATACCGTCAACGTCGAGAACCGGACGATCTTCTCGGCACGCGATTGAAGAAGAACGAGCAATCTTAACCGGCACGAGCCGATTGTGGGAACGCTACCATGCAAGTCACCGACGAACTGATCCGCGGCGTGGTGCAGCAAGTGCTCGCCAACATGCGCACCGCGCAGGCCCCGCCCGCGCCGGGCACCAGCAGCAACGGGGCCTCGAAGAACGGGGCGGCCCAGCGCGGCGTATTCACCGACGTCGGGGCGGCCATCGGCGCTGCCGTCGCGGCGCAGCGCGAGTTCGAGAAGCGCGGCCTCGACGACCGGCGCAAGGCGGTCGCCTGCATCCGCAAGATCTGCACCGAGCAGGCCGAGGCGCTGGGGCGCGAGGAACTCGAAGAGACGAAGATCGGCCGGCTGTCGGCCAAGATCGAGAAGCTGAAGGTCGTCGCCGACCGCATCCCCGGCGTCGAGTTCCTGCGCACCGAGGCGTTCAGCGGCGAGAACGGCGTGACGCTGCAAGACCTGGCGCCGTTCGGCGTCATCGGCGTCATCACGCCCGTCACGCACTCGCTGCCGACGCTGGCCTGTAACGCCATCAACATGCTCGCCGGCGGCAACGCGCTCGTCTGCAACCCGCACCCCGGCGGGGCCCGCATCGCTTGCAAAGGCGTGCATCTGTTCAACGATGCGATCTACAAGGCCATCGGCCTCGACAACCTCATCACCATCGTCTCCAACCCGACCCTGGAGTCGGCCCAGGCGATCTTCGACCACCGCGACGTCCGTATGCTGTGCGTGACCGGCGGGCCCGCCGTGGGCCGGGCAGCGCTGCGCAGCCCCAAGCGGGCCGTCGTCGCCGGGCCCGGCAACCCGCCCGTCGTCGTCGATGAGACGGCCGACCTCGACAACGCCGCTCGCTCCATCGTCGCAGGCGGCGGTTACGACAACAACCTCCTGTGCATCGGCGAAAAGGAGGTCTTCGCCGTCGCGTCGATCTTCGACGAACTGATGCAGGCGATGGCCCGCTGCAAGGCGGTGCGCCTCGACGCCAAACAGATCGAGGCGCTGACCAGGGTGGCGTTCGCGGCCGACGACAAGGGCCATTTGCACGTTCACAAGGACCTGATCGGGCAAGACCCCGCCGTGCTGGCGGCGAAGGCAGGCGTGAAAGTGCCGGCCGACACGGAGTTGCTGTTCGGCGAGACCGACGAGTCGCACCCGTTCGTCGAGCACGAGCAGATGATGCCGTTCGTGCCGTTCGTGCGCGTGCCGGACGTGGCGACGGCGATCGCGCTGGCCAAGAAGTACGAGCACGGCTTCCGGCACACGAGCATCATCCACTCGCGCAACGTGGACACGATCACGCGCATGGGGCGCGAGATGGACACGACGCTGTTCGTCCAGAACGGGCCGAGCACGGCCGGGTTGGGCACAGGCGGCGAGGGCTATTTGAGCTTCAGCATCGCCACGCCGACGGGCGAGGGCGTGACGACGCCGCTGACGTTCACGCGGCAGCGGCGCTCGACGACGGTGGGGAGCATGCGGGTGCTGTGAGGGACCGCTAAGCCGCAAGCGGCGAACCTGCCGGGCCCGCCGCTTGCGGCTTAGCGATAGGAGCTCGCCATGCAAATCGGTCGAATCGTCGGCCACGCCACCGCGACGGTGAAGCACCCTACGCTGCAAGGCCAGCGCCTGCTGCTGGTGCAGTTCCTGGGCGCCGACGACGAGCCGGACGGCGAGCCGATCCTGGCCATCGACCAACTCGGCGCCGCGGTCGGGGCGCGAGTGGTGGCGACGACGGACGCGGTGTTGGTGCGCGAGATTGTGGGAGCGCGAAACTCGCCGATTCGCTGGACGGTGATGGGACTGTGTGACGAATGAGCGCGAACGGCCAACTCCTGGAGAGCGATACCAGCCGGCACGTGCTGCGCTGGGCCGGCCGGGTGCTGTCCGCCGCCGACCTGCGCCACCACCTCAACGGCCATCGCGAAGTGGTGCTGGGCCCTCACACGGTCCTCACGCCCCTCGCCGGCGAGGAACTTCGCTCGCGCGACGTGCAGGTCACGCGCGCCGCCCCTCAAGGAGAAGTGAAGAGTGGGCCGGCCTGGGGCTATGGCGAAGATCGGCCTTACGGCCTGGTGCGCAGCGCCGTGCAGGCCGCGAAGCGCGCGGGGCTACAAGTGCGCGAGCTGCCGGGCGCCGAAGGCTCGCTGCCGTGTCGCTGGGCGAAGGCGGTGGCGGAGTGTGTGGCCAAGGGGACGTGTGTGGGGGGCGTGCTGTTTTGCGAAGACCCGGGGCTCGTCTGCTGCGTCGCCAACAAGGTGGCGGGACTGCGGGCGGTGGCCGTGACGACGGTGGGCCAGGCGGCGCGGGCGACGCTGAGCCTGGCGGCCAACTTGCTGGTGGTGGAGATGCCGGGCCGGACCTTCTTCGAGGTGCGGCAGATCTTCAACGCCCTTTGCGGGCCCGGTGGGGGCTGCTGCCCCGATGGGGTCGCCTGTACGCTGCGGGAGCTCGACGGCCATGCGCATCGCTGAGGTGATCGGCACCGTGACGCTGTCCCGCGTCCACCCCATCCTGACCGGGGCGCGCTGGATCATCGGCGTGCCGTTCAGCTTGCCGGCGCTCCGGGCCGACGGACAGCCCGATGGGGAAGACCTGGTGATCTTCGACAACCTGGGAAGTGGGATTGGGAGCCGGATCGGCTTCAGCGAGGGCGGGGAGGCGGCGGCGCCGTTCTACCCGGAGAAGAAGCCGGTCGATGCGTACTGTGCGTGCTTGCTGGACCGGGTGGTGGTGAGCGAATAGGGCGGGGCGAGGCAACCAACGAGAAAGACCCATGAACGAACACAAGCTCAAAGAACAGATTTGCGAGATCGGCCGGCGCGTCTACAACCGCGGGTTCGCCGCCGCCAACGACGGCAACATCTCGGTCCGCCTCAACGAGAAAGAGTTCCTCTGCACGCCGACGATGATGTCCAAGGGCTTCATGAAGCCCGAGGACGTCTGCAAGGTGGACGCCGAGGGCAAACAGCTCGCCGGGACGCGCAAGCGGAGCAGCGAGGTCCTGCTTCACCTGGTGGTCTACAAGCAACGGCCCGACGTCGGCGGGGTCGTCCACTGCCATCCGCCGCACGCGACGGCATTCGCGGTGGCCCACGAGCCGATCCCCAAGTGCATCCTGCCCGAGGTGGAGGTGTTCCTGGGCGAGGTGCCGGTGGCCAAGTACGAGACGCCGGGCGGGCAGAAGTTCGCCGACACCATCGCCCCGTTCGTCAAGGACTGCAACACGATCATCCTCGCCAACCACGGCACGGTCACCTTCGGGCCCGACCTCGAAAAGGCCTACTGGAACAGCGAGATTATCGACGCCTATTGTAAGATCTTGATCCTCGCCAAGCAGCTCGGGCGCGTCAACTTCTTCGACGAGGGCAAGACCAAGGAGTTGCTGGCCCTCAAGAAGCGCCTCGGCTACGACGACGTGCGGTTTCGCGACGAGGACTGCTCGGTGTGCGGCGAGAGCAGTTTCGACGAGTCGTACTCGGACTTCGTGCCCGAGCCGTATGCGTTCCGCTATGATGACCCCATGCCCACGGCGAGTGGGGCGAAGTGCGCTCCGTGTGCCGCGGTCAACGGCAAGGCCGCCGAGCGCAACGGGAAAGCGCCCGCGAACGTAAACGCCGACGAACTGGTGCGAACGATCACCGATCAGGTCATGGCCGCGCTGTCTGCCACGGGGGCGAGCGCGAGGGCCTGATCGAGGTGGCCCCGCCCTCTGCGAGGGACCGATGTCAGAACCAAGGCCCTACCTGGGGAAGATGATCTCTTACCTGATCGTCCTGTTGCTGGTCGTCGCCTGCGCCATCACGTCGGTGCTGTTGCGGTGGCTGGGCAACTGGGAAGAGCACGCGTTCGGGCTGAAGCTGGCGGAGCGCATCGTCTGGGGCTGCGGGCTGGTGGGGTGCCTGGCCACCGTCCTGACGCGCGTCACCATGTTCGGCTGGTACTTCCGGCGCTACTTCCGCTGGCCGGGGGAGGGGGCCGGGGCGCCAACCCCGCCCGTCCCGCTGCCCAGGCGGCCCGCGACGGCACCGTGGTACAAGTCGGGCAAGGCGAGCTTCACCATCACCGTGGTGCTGGTGTCGCTGACGGGCGCCATCGCGATCGCCACGGTGGTGATGTGGACGCTGACCGACGTCACCGGCGAATGGACGTTCTTGCTGGTGTTCAAGATCCTGTGGTCCGTGTGGTGGGTGCTGGCGATCGCCACCGTGCTCACCCGAAACGCGATCTTTCGCTGGCACATGAAGGCCGGCAGGGCCGAGCAGACACCGCCCCCGCCGCCTGCAAAAGAAGGGCCGGGCGAAACCCTGGGAGCGCAGTCATGAAGGTGAGCATCATCGGCGGCGGCGGGCTGGTCGGCAGCAGCGCCGCGTATGCGTTGCAGTGCGGTGGGGCCGTCAGCCATCTGTGCCTGATCGACGCCAACGCCGACGCCGCCAAGGGCCACACCGTCGAGCTCTTGAACGCCGCCGCGCTGACCAGCGACGTGCGCATCTCGGCCGGGACGATGGACGACGTGGCGACGAGCGACGTCGTCGTCATCACGGCGGGCTTGCGGCGCAAGCCCGAGGAGAGCCGGCTCGACCTCATCAACCGCAACGTCGATCTGTTCCTGGGGCTGCTCGATCAGGTCAAGGCCGCCGGGTTGAAGGAGACCGCGTACCTCGTTGTCGTCAGCAACCCCGTGGACGTGCTGACCTATCTGGCCGTCCAGCGCGCCGGCCTGCCGTGGCATCGCGTGCTCGGCCTGGGTACGCAGCTCGACACGGCGCGCTTCCGCGGCTACCTGGCGAAGAAGCTCCAGGTCCCCGCCTCGCAGGTGCAGGCGATCGTGCTCGGCGAGCACGGCGACAGCATGGTGCCGGTCTGGTCGAGCGCCACCGTCGCCGGCCTGCCGCTGGAGCAGTGGCCCGGCTACACGCCCGCCCTCGGCCAGGAGGCCTTCGAGGAGACGAAGACGGCGGGCGCCACGGTCATCAAGCTCAAGGGCGGGTCGAGCATGGCGGTCGGCCACTCCATCCGCGAGGTGGTGGAGTCGCTGGCTCGCGACGCGCGGCGCATCCTTCCCGTCAGCACGCTCCAGCAGGGGCTGTATGGCGTGCGCGACGTCTGCCTGTCGGTCCCGACCATCGTCGGCTGCGGCGGGTGTCGCCAGCAGATCGAGCTGCCGCTGACGCCGAAGGAGCGGCTGGGCATCGAGAAGTCGGCGCGCGTGCTGCGAGAGATCATCGACCAGGTCGAGGCGCGCGTCGGCAAGGCCCGCGCCGGGGCACAGGCGGCCGTCCCGCAGGGCAATGCCGTCCCGCGCGTCAGCGGGCGGCCCATTCCGCGGGCGGCGTGGCAGAAAAACTGAAGAGGAATTAGCCACAGATGAACACAGATAAACACAGATGGAAGAAGGAAAGTTAGCAATTCGAGAAGGCCGGCGCCTTCCCTGTTCGCTCCTCTTCGGTCTCATCTGTGTTCATCTGTGTTCATCTGTGGCTAATTCTTCTTTTCGAGGTGAGACATGGTGCAGAAATCGCTCGATCAGAAGTTGGCCCGCATCCACGCCGACCCGCGCGGCTGCAAGGACTTCATCCTCGCCGACGCCAAGGACGCCGACGCGGCGCTGTCGATCGGCGCGCCGGGCCGGTCGCCGGAGGCCCACCCCGGCGAGGTGCGCTACCGCACCCTGAGCGAGTTCCGCGACGTAATCGCGCAGATCGTCGAGCAGAAGCTCGTGGACGTCATGCTCATGGCGGCCAGCACCAGCGAGGTGCTCACCATCCACCGGCGCCTCTTCGACGACAGCCCCGTCACCCCCGCCGCCCGCGCCAACGACACGACCGACATCCACGTGGTGCGCGGCAGCAAGTATCCGGGGCAGCCGTCGCTGCCGTTCCGCACGGCGACGCTCGACCACATCCAGTGCGGGCACCTCGACTGCAAGCCCGAAGAGCGCCGGCTCGGCGCCAACCTCGGGCTCTACAGCATCACCTTCAACAACGACGCCACGCTCGACCGGGTCGCCCTGGAAGAGTACAAGCAATTTCGCCACGAGGCCGAGCGCAAGGGCTTCCAGCACTTCCTGGAGGTGTTCGACCCGAATCGTCCCGAGGCGGTCGAGGCGAGCCAGTTGCCGGCGTTCATCAACGACGTCATCGTGCGCACGCTGGGCGGGGTGACCAGCGCGGGGCGGCCCCGCTTCTTGAAGATGGTCTACCACGGGCCGAAGGCGATGGAAGAGCTGGTCCGCTACGACCCGCACCTCGTCGTCGGCATCCTGGGCGGGTCGGCCGGGACCACCTACGACGCCTTCAAGCTGCTCGCCGAGGCGAAGAAGTACGGGGCGCGCGTCGCCCTGTTCGGCCGCAAGATCAACAACGCCGAGAACCAGTTCGCCTTCATCCGCTTCCTGCGGCTCATTGCCGACGGGGAGATCGGCCCCGAAGAGGCCGTCCACGCCTACCACGGAGTGCTCCAGAAGCTGAACGTCAAGCCGCACCGCGACCTGAAGGCCGACATGCAGCTGCAAACCGGCGTGATGAGCTACGGGGGGAATGGCACGGTCATCAGCGCTCCACCCTCGCCGCGCGCGGACACGAACGGGCAGGCAGCAAAGAATGGGGCGGCGGCGAATGGGGCTGTCGATTTCGCGAAGATGACGTCGGCGCAGAAGATCGCGCATCACAAGGCGAAGTGGGACCGGGTCCTGGGATGAGATCGCGAAACGGCAAGCAAGAGGGCCCCGGCGAAACAGGCTGGTCTCGCCGGGGCCCTCTTGCTTGCCGTTTCGCGCGGGCCGAATAGGCCGCCCCGCCTGCCGAGGGGGCCAGGCTCGGCGGAGCGTTGTGGCCCCGGCTCGGCGCGTCCCTCCGGGGCACCCGTCTTAGCCAGTAGTTTCCCGTGGAACGTGATAGAGGGACAAGGCGAGTCGCAAAGCTCCTCCAATGGGGGGGGTGACAAAGACACCTCCCGCGCCGAGCCTGACAGGTAGTGTTTCCAACAGGCAAGGTCGCCCGGGAGGTGTCGCATGCAAGCTACCCGATTATGGTCGCTCTGGCAAGCGCTCGTCGTCTCCTGCGCCTTCGGCTTCACCAACGCCGGCCTCGGCCGCTTCGTCGAGTGGGTCACCGGCCTGGCGCTGAACGTCGAGGAGCACACCATCACCCAGTCCCTCGTCGCCTTGGGCCTCGCCGACGATTGGAGGGCACTGGAGTCGTTCGCCGAGTACGGCTCCTGGTCGCTGCCGTTCCTCGAGCAGGGCACCGCCGCGGCCTGCGCCGCGCCGCCGGACCGCCCCTGGCACGGCTACCACGTCTGGGCCGGCGACGACACCAAGGTGCATCGCACCAGCGGCCACGTCTGGGGCACCTGCACCTACCACGAGTACTCCGCCCGCTGCCCCAACCGCGCCGCGACCGTTCGCGCCCACAACTGGGTCGTCACCGGCGCCCTGCGGCACAACCCCGACCGCCCCGCCACCTTCCTGCCCGTCGCCGGCCGCCTCTACTTCCGCAAGTCCCAGTTGCCCTTCGCGCAGGGCGACTGGGGGCCGCTCCTGCCGTTTCGCACCAAGCCGGAACTCATGGTCGAGATGCTGCGGCAGCACGCCAAGACCGTGCCTGGCAAGCACTTGGGGGTGGTCGATGGCGGCTTCGCCCTGCGCAGCGTGGTGCGGCCGCTGGTGCGGCCCGAGCCCGACGAAGACGGCGATGTGCCCCCGCGCGTGGAAGTCATCACGCGGTTGCGGCACGACGCGAGGCTGTACGCGGCGCCGGAGGGGCCCAAGCGGAAGTGGGGGCGTCAACTGCCGCCGCCGCGGCAGGGCGGGCGGTGGGCGGGGAAGTGGCAGACGGGGGAGGCGTTCATCTACGGTCGCATGCGGCGGGTGGAGTGGAAGGAGGCGCTGTGCTACTGGCGGCCGCTGGGACACGACATGCAGGTCAAGGTGATCGTGGCCAAGGTGGAGGGCTACAAGAAGCGCTTCATCATGCCCTGCACCGCGACGGAGTTGAGTGGGGCGCAGGTCGCAGAACTATTCTGCGCGCGGTTCCGGCAGGAGGATGGGTTCCGGGACCTCAAGCAGCGGTTGGGTTGGGAGGAGTGTCGGGCGTGGACGCGCAACCCCATCGAGAGGACGACGCAGGCCTTGTTCGTGACGATGAGCTGCCTGCGGTTGTTAGAGGAGGAGTTGGACAAGGAGGTTGGGGACGCCTGGTGGTTCCATCCGCCGTGGAACAAACGCGAGGAACGGCCGAGCGTGTTGGACCTGGAGCGGCTGCTGCGCCGGCACGGCGGCGAGATTTCGCGACTTCTGGCGAACTACCTGGGAGAAGAGCGAAACGCGGCGGGCTGAGGGGAGAGAAAGAGACTTATGTGATCCGTAATTGAGCCCCTGGTGGGCAGAAACTCGCTGAAAAAGTGGCAGCGGCGGCACCCGCCCTGGCCGCCCCCGAAAACGATCAATCCCGATGCCTCAACTAGCAAATACCCCCTCCAGACTAGAAACTACTGCTTAGCACGAGGCGCGGCGAGGGTGCGAACCTTGTTTCCCTTGTTTGCTCCGTCGATAGCGAATAAGGTGGGGCGCAATTCAGCCCGAGTCGGCCCCCTTAGCATGCTGGGCACGACACCTCCCGCGGCGAGTCGGCGGTCAGGTCAATGATGGTGCGGGCGTTGCCGCAGCGGTCGAAGGACTCGGACATGCGGAGAGTAGAGTTCGCTCCGGGGCGTCTTCGCCCAGGTCTTGAAGCGGCACGTCTAAGAGGAGCCCGATGCCTTCTGCGGGGGCCCGGCCGCAACACCAGGGCGCGGCGGCAGTCGCAATGACGATCTGGAGCGCCGCCCCGGCCGGCCCGGTCGAGCAGGTGGCCGATTAACAAGAGCATGGTGGTCTAAAAGGGCCTCGCCCGCGCCCTGCGCCGGGAGTCGGGGCGCGGTCGCCCGGCGGAAGGGCAATTACCAGAGGGAGGGATGAACCATGCGCCGCCCCGTGATCGCCGCCGCGACCCTCGCGGTGGGCCTGTCGGCCGCGATCCTCGCCGGCCGCGCCCGCCCTGCCCGACGCGCCCCCGGGCCCCTCGCCCTCCCCGCCGGCGACCTGCGCAACATCCCTAGAGTGGCGAGGTCGAGGTTGCCGTCTCGCTACCGAGCTCAACGAGGCGCATCGTCGCGGGTTCCATGCTGACAAGCCGTTGTCACCGACTCGTCGAATTCGGTGCAGGTTTTCGTGCCGAGGACGGGCTGTCGGGCCCACCGCAGCGGTATGAGCAAGCTGCCCGCGGCGGCCAAGTGGCAACACGCCAGTGAGGTGGCAGTGGGAATGGTTCGGGGGCCTCCGTAGCGACCGGCGTTCTCCTTGTCCTTGCAACTCGGGGGATCGCGGCTAGAATGGCCCGTGCCGGCGTGGGGCATCGACCTTGTCCTGACCCAATCAGAGGCCTCTTGTCATGGCCCGAATTACTCTGCAGACGACGACCGTCCTCATGGTGGCCGCGCTGACGCTCGCGCGGCCCACCCGACGTGCTTGCGCAGAAGAGCTCCCACGCCTGCGGACGGGAGACGTTATTTCCCTGAAATGCCTCGGTCACATCGAGGGGCCGCGTTGGCTCAGCGTGGACCCCCGATCCGGGTCGGTCACGCTGGCTGGCAATAACTGCCCCGACACGACGTGGGTAGTCAAGGTCGTCGATGGGGTAATGAGCTTGCAGCACAAACCCGCTGGCTCCCCCCGCTGGCTGGAAGGCAATTCGCTCAGCGGGAAAGTGCGCCTGGCGAACGGCACGAAGAGCTCGGACACGCGCTGGCGGTTGCACCCGGTAGAAGGCGGCGTCCGGTTGAATTGCCTTTCACCGAAAGGCCTGCGGTGGTATCTCGACGGCAACACCGTGGACGGCTCCGTGCAGCTGGTCTCAAACCCCTCTGAGCTATCCGGGTCTCGCTGGGAAGTGGTCAGGCCCCGGGAAGTGGTCAGCACGCCGCGCGCAAAGGCCCCCCTCGGCAAATCTGCGGATTACGTGTACGACCACCGGAAGCGCGCGTACCAACGTCTCGATCCGAAGGTAGACAGGAGGGCTGTCAGTCAATGGAATGCCAGCATTAACTTGGCCGACGGGTCGATGCACAAGGGTGTTTTCTCGCGGTTAGACGGGGGTGATTACGCCATTTCCATCCCCGGCGGTGGCCCCGAACGGATCTGGTCCCACGAGGTCATTCACATCGACGCCGCCACGGGCAACAAGAAATATCCGATCACTAGCTGGCGCGTCCCCTCAGACACCGGGAGGTTGCGGCCGTACCCCCAGACGAAACCGAGTTTCGTAGTCAAGACAAGCGCGGACACCACCCGAGAGCCCCCCCTCGTTCGGACGGCACGGCAGCTGATCGCAAGCGAGGCTGTGAACATCCTGCTGTTCGTTCACCCGCAGACGCGGAAGATCGGCGGCGAATACAGGGGCTTCAACAAGACGGCAACAGGCTTCAAGATTGACTACCGCTTCGAGTATACCAGCGCCGGGAACATTCTCGGGAAAGCATTGGACAGGGCCTCCCGCGACCCCGTCAGGAAGGAGGGCGGGGACTTTGTTTCCATGGAGTTCCATTTCGATGCCAGAGGTTCGTTCACGCGGCTGGGCGTAGGCCCGGACACGGGGGGCGTGAAGGCTTTTGTGGCTTTCAACCGCACTGCCGCGCGAGCGGCGATCAATCTCCTGGACAAGAGCATGTCGTCCGATTTGGACACCCCAGAGGCCCGAAGAGAAAGGCGAAGGAGGCTCGAGGCGAAAACCAACGGGAAGGAACTCACGGAAGAGTGGATCAAATGGCAACAGAGGAGACAGGCGGCTTGGGTTGCCTCGCATTGAACCGCCTGGGGCGGTCGGCGGGGTGGGCCACCGAGTTCCCCCTCCCCGGGTCACGGGTTATGGAACTGCTGAATCCCCCCCGGCCCCGCCGGAGCGTCGCCGTGTGGGGTATTTCGTGCAGATCGACGCTGACGCTGTCGGCCGCGCCCAGGAAACACAGGGGCAGCGCCATGCCGGGCTTGAAGGGGCGGCGGCGAGGTCGGGGGCTGCGACGTTGGCGCTCATCCCGCTGTCTGCGCCGCACGCACCTGGACGTGTTCCCGCAGTCGTGGAACGTCTTGCGCGGCGACATGAGCCTGATCAGCCCGCGGCCCGAGTTCGTGCCCCGGCTCGAGCAGGCCCTCCCGCGCGACCGCGAGCGGCTGGTGGTGCTGCCTGGCATGACAGGGCTGGCCCAGGTCCACCTGTCGCCCGACACACCGACTCGCCAGCAACTCGCCCCTCTCAACTCCGCAGGGCCCCGCGGATGCTGCTCCTCCCTGCCCTCCTGGCCGAGCGTCGGCGGGCCAAACGGCCGCTCCCCGGAAACCGCCCCCGCGCAGAACCGCCCCCGATGGCCAGCCCGAGGAAGGAAGATGAGGCAATCGCGAAACGGCGACCAGCAAGAGGGCCCCCGGGAGAACACCTTCTCTCCCGAGCGCCCCCTCTCTTGCCCTTTCGCGCCCTCGCCTCATTTACCCCCGGCGCGCCCCATGAACATCGCATCGAACATGGCCTGGGCCATGTCGGTATCGGCCTTGCCCTCCATCGTGATGGTCTGCCCAACGGTCCTGATGCTGACGCCCGCCAGGAAGCGCGCCACCGGCGCCAACTTCGCGTCGCGCGCCACTTCGCGGGCGATTTGCATCCGGGCCTGCTCCAGCCCCTTCGTGAAGTCGTCGCTGTGTTTCTTGACCTGGGCCTTGTCCTTGACGACGAACGCGACGTTGCCGCGCGCCTCGTCCTTGACGGCGATCTCCAGCGTCGCCCCCTTGAAGCCGTTGTCGGCCATCGTTACCTGGCGCGCCTTGGAGATGCGTTTGCCCATGCCGTTGTCGATGCTCTCGTAGCGGGTATTCATGACCATCTGCTCCAGCGCGAAGCCCTGCACCGCCACGTCGGGCTTGAGCTTCTTGAGCTGCGCCGCCACTTCCTTGTGGACGAACTTCGTCTGCTTCTTGCCCGACGCCTTGACCAGCGCCTCCAGGACGTGGGCCTTCTTCCCCGCGATCGCGACGTTGTTGGCGTCGAGTTGCGCGAGGAAGGGCGCATTGTTCTTGCCCAGGCGGTAGATCTTCTGGCCGCCGGGGGCGTCGATGCCGACGAAGTGGTCGGGTTGGTCCTTGGCCAGGGCCGCCAGCTTGGCCTTCCCCTTTGCCGCGTCGAACTTGCCCTGGAAGAGGATGAAGGGCCCGTCCTCGCGACCCGCCTCGAAGTTGTCGGCATGGCAGCTCTTGCCCATGCAGACCACGACGCGGTCGACGTCCTTGAGCGGGTCGAAGCCGGCGTCCTTGAGGTACGTCTGCACCTCGGGCCGGGCCAGCAGGTCGGCGAACTGCTTCTGGAACGCCTTCTTGTAGGCGGGCGAGGCCATGATCTGCTTGACGTTGACGACCAGCACCCCGTCGGTGTCGTCGAGCAGATACTTCTCGACGTTGAGCGACGGGCCGACCTTGGGGACGGGGGCGGCAAAGGCGGGCAACGCCAGGACCGACAGGGCCAGCGCGGTCGCAAACGTTCGGCGGAGAAATGTTGGGGACATAAGGCCTGGGGCTACCTCCTCGGATGGGAAAGGGGCGACGTTCGTGGTTTCGGCTCACCCTGAACAGGGCGTTCGCACCACCCTCATTGTCACGGGGGTGGGCCGAAATGTCACAAAAAATCGCGAGGAGGGGGAAAAAACAGCCGCGGGGCGCGACAGAGG
>JBBSEZ010000098.1:0-25419 GCA_038239195.1 Gemmatales bacterium | reverse complement strand
TTTGGAGTGCGGCGATTCGTCGGCGCTTTCTTTTCCGCTTTTTCGAGGCGCGGTGGGCTGGTTGGGGCGCGAGCGAAGGCGAAGAAAAGAAAGCGGCGATGAATCGCCGCACTCCAAAAAGGGCCCTCGAAGTCCTTCAATCTCCTCTCCCCACAACCTACGCAAGGCGGGTATCGTTCTGGCTGGTGGGGCGCACCTCCGTCTGGGCACCGGGCGGTCCGCCAACCGCTGAGGGCGGCCAGCCCAGCCGTCACCCGCGGCGGCTAACGGTGGCGGGGGCGCGTCGGGCTGCCAGGTTGCCGAACGGGCGCGGTCTTTGGGAGATCGCCAGCGAGGGCCCTTCGTACAATGCGCCCCGGGGGCAGAAGCGAAGTCGCTCCCCAACCACAAGGACCAACCAGGTAGGAACACCATGAGAGCCCCCGCAGTCATTCTCCTCTCCTCGTTCGTGCTCCTCCTCTCCACGCTGACGTTTCCGCAATCGACCTGCGCCGAGGAGGCCAAGGGCGGCCCGCCGCGGTTCAAGAACCTGAAGTTCCGCAACATCGGCCCCGCCGCGGGGGGGCGCGTCTGCCGCGCCGCCGGCGTCCCCGGCGACCCGCTCACCTACTACGTCGCCACCGCCGCCAGCGGGCTGTGGAAGTCGTCCGACGGCGGCATCCACTGGAAGGCGATCATGGACGATCAGCCCACCTCCACCATCGGCTCGCTCGCCATCGCCCCGTCCGACCCCAACGTGATCTACGTCGGCTCCGGCGAGGCGAACATCCGCGGCAACGTCGAGGTCGGCAACGGCATTTACAAGTCCGGCGACGCCGGCAAGACCTGGAAGCACGTCTGGAAGCAGGAAGGCCAGATCGGCACCCTGATCGTTCACCCCACCAACCCCGACGTCGCCTTCGCTGCCGTCCTCGGCAAGGCATTCGGCCCCAACGCCGAGCGCGGCGTCTACCGCACCACCGACGGCGGCAAGACCTGGGCCCAGGTGCTCTCCAGGAGGAGCCCCGACGCCGGCGCCATCGACGTCTGCTTCGACCCGCGCAACCCGCGCGTCCTCTTCGCCGCCCTCTGGCAGACGCGCCGCCGGCCTTGGGAGCTTACCAGCGGCGGGCCCGAGAGTGGGCTTTACACCTCGATCGATGGTGGCGATTCCTGGACGCAACTCGTCGCCGAGTCCGATTCCGCCGACCCGGACCGCGACGCGGCGCGTAACAGGCGCCGCTGCGCGGGCCTCCCCAAGGGCGTGTGGGGCAGGATCGGCCTTGCGGTCGCGCCGTCCGACTCGCGCCGCGTCTACGCCCTCATCGAGGCGGAGAAGGGCGGGCTGTTCCGCAGCGACGACGGCGGAAAGAAGTGGGCGCTCATCAACGACGGGCGCGAGTTGCGCCAGCGCGCCTGGTACTTCTCCACCCTCACGGTCGATCCGAGCAACGCCGACGTGGTGTGGGCGCCCCAGGTGCCGCTGCTCAGGAGCATCGACGGGGGCAAGCGCTTCCAGCGCGTGACCGGGCCACATCACGGCGATCACCACGACGTCTGGATTGACCCGAAGAACCCGAAACGCATGATCGACAGCAACGACGGCGGGGTGGACATTTCGACGAACGGCGGACAGACGTGGTACGCCCCGCCCCTGCCGATCGCCCAGTTCTACCACGTCAGCGTCGATAACCGCCGGCCCTACTGGGTCAGCGGCTGCATGCAAGACATTGGCTCGGCGCAGGGCCCGAGCAACAGCCTCACGGCCAACGGCATCCCGCTCGGCGCCTGGCACCCCTGCGGGGGCGGGGAGGCCGGGCACACCGCCTCCGACCCGCGCGACCCGAACATCGTCTACGCCACCGAGTACGGCGGCTACCTCACGCGCTACGACCATCGGACGCGGCAGGCCAGGAGCATCGGCATCTACCCCTACAACGCCTCGGGCCACGCCCCTTCGGACCTCAAATGGCGCTTTCAGTGGACGGCCCCGGTACTCGTGTCGCGCTTCGACGGGGCAGTCTACCACGCCGCCAACGTGCTGTTCGCGACCCGCGACGCGGGGAAGAAGTGGACGGCCATCAGCAAGGACCTGACGCGCAACGACCGGAGCAAGCAAAGATGGTCGGGCGGGCCGATCACGGGCGACAACACCGGGGTCGAGGTCTACGGCACCCTCTTCGCCCTCGCCGAATCGTCGAAAGGCCTGCTCTGGGCCGGCAGCGACGATGGGCTCGTCCACGTCACGCGCGACGGCGGGAAGAAGTGGGAGAACGTGACGCCGGGGCTGACGAAGGTCGGGCTCCCCGAGTGGGGCACCGTGCGCTGCATCGAGCCCTCGCCGTTCGACGCCCGCACGGCCTACGTCGTCGTCGAGGCCCACCGGATGGACGACCGCAAGCCCTATCTGTTCAAGACGACCGACCTCGGCAAGACGTGGAGCGACCTCACGGCCAAGATGCCGGCCGACGGCTACCTCCACGTCGTTCGCGAGGACCCCAAGAAGCGCGGGCTGCTCTACGCCGGCAGCGAGCGCGGCGTCCTCTTCTCGACGGACGACGGCGCGACCTGGGAGCAACTCAAACTCAATCTGCCCACGGTGAGCGTCACCGACCTCGTCGTGAAGGAAGACGACCTTGTGGTCGGGACCAACGGCCGATCGATCTGGATACTCGACGACCTGACGCCGTTGAGGCTGGGCGAGCCGGCCAAGGGCGCGAAGGCCACGCTGCTGCCGGGGCGCACCGTCGTGCGCTACCGCCCCGGGCCGACCATCTGGGACAAGGCGCCGCTCGGCTCGGGGGACAACCCACCCTCGGGGGCCATCGTCCACTACCACCTCAACGGCCGGCCCAAGGGGGAGATCGAGCTGTCGATCTTCGACGACAAGGGCCGGCTGGTCCAGGCGCTGAGCAGCAAGAAGGAGCCGGCGGAACCGGAAGACCCGGGCTCGTATTCGGCCGGCGAACACAAGCAGGTGCTTCTCGCGACGGGGCCGGGGCTGCATCGCGTCGTCTGGGACCTGCGCTACAAGGGGGCGGAGACGATCCGCAACGCACGCGTCGATAGCGGGGCGCCGGGGGTGGGGCCGCTGGTCAACCCGGGGAAGTTCACGCTCAAACTGACCGTCGAGGGCAAGACGGTGAGCCGAGAGGTCGAGGTGCTGCGCGATCCGCGCACCGAGATGCCGAAGGTGGAAGGCGTGGCCGGTGAGAACGGCCTCATCCGGCGAGAGGGAGTCGAGGAGGAGAAGGAGCTCGACGCGCAGCAAAAACTCGCTCTGCAAATGCGCGACGACGTGAGCAAGTTGACGCTCGCCGTCGAGCAACTCCGCTCGGTGCGCGAGCAGATCGTCAAGCGTAACGAGTTGATCGATGAGGACGAGAAGGCGGCCCTGCTCGTCAAGGAGTCGAAGGCGCTGTTGAAAAAGCTCGACGCGCTGGAGGGGAAGTTCCACAACCCCAAGGCGAAAGTCAGCTACGACATTCTCGCCCACAAGGGAGGGGCGCAGCTCTACTCGCAACTCACCTGGCTGTTCGAGATCATCAAGGACGCCGACGGCGCGCCGACGCAGGGCCTGGTCGAGGTCTACGAGCAGCAGGCCGACTTGCTGAAAAAGTACGATGGCGAGTGGCAGGAGCTTGTCGCGAAGGACGTGCGCGCGCTGAACGCCCTGGCCCGCAAACTCGACCTGCCGGGGGTCATCGTGCCCGCCAAGATCAAGAAAGGGCCGGCCAAGCCCGAGAAGGGCCGGCGCCGCCCCCGGTCGTCGCGCGCGCAGGCAGTGCCGGCGTGGGGCCCGCTTTCCAGCCGGTCGGGAGAGGTGATCGCCTCGGCCCCTTGCCACGCGTCGCGGCCACGACTATCACAGCCCGAGCCCTGTCCCCATCGGCGCACTCTGGAGCGCCGAAAGGGGCCGCGCATCGCGGTGAAGCGACCATCAGGAAAAAGCCTCCTTGTAGGACGGCCCTTCCGAGCCGTCTGGACGGCTCGGGAGGGCCGTCCTACAGGAAACGAAGTCTTCCCGGTCGCCTAAAGACAAACAGGAGTTTGCAAACAAGGAGCCCCACGTGAAGAAGTTCCTCGGCCTGGGTTGTGTCGCTCTGATGCTGTGCTTCGTCAGCGGCTGCGGCGGCAAAAATGCCGACGCGCTGATCAAGGAACAGACCGTGCTCATGAACGACTACGCGGACGCCGTCGATAAGAAAGACGATGCCAAGGCGAAGGACGTCGAGGCGAAGATCATGGAGAGCAACAAGAAGCTGGAAGCGCTCAAACTGTCAGACGACGAGTAGAAGAAGGTGATCGAGAAGAACCCCGATTACACCAAGGCCGCCATGCGCTACGCCTCGGCCAAGATGGGTGGCCTGCTGAAGGGGCTGGGCGGCGACCTCAAGGGCCTGGGCGATCTCAAGCCCAAGGTCAAGTAACCGCGCCGCCTGCCCTCTCCTGGCCCCTCGCTCAATAACGGCCTCGCCCGACTTCGGGGCGGGGCCGTCGCTTTTTGCCCCGCGCCTCTCCCTCCTCCGGAGCGCTGCCGCGAAAATCGACAAAGTCGGGCGCAGGTTGCCACCTTGCCGAGCGTTCCCAAGGAAGGAAGCGGGAGGGCTGCGACACTGCGGACCGATAGGAACAGAAGGGCGGCCAAATCGGTGACTTCACCTGCGCGGGCCTCGCGGAACGACGTAGAATGAAAGTAGGCCTCCCCACCACGAAGGGACTCGGATAGACTGCCCTCTTCCTACGGGGCGCCGGCGACCGAGGCCGGCGGGCGGCCGTGGCCCCGATCTTCCACACGGAGGTGGGAAGGCCCGACAGGCGGGCACCGAGGAGAACGAGGCATGCCGAGCAACAACGGTTTCGGAGGCGGCGGGGCCCTCCTGCTCGCCTCCGAGCTGCAGAGTGGGCACGAAGCGCTCCCTGTGGAGCGCTGCCTGCAACTGCACGGGCTCATGGTGCGGGCCCGCGTCATGGAAGAGCGGATGATCAAGATGAGCAAGTCGGGCCAGGGCTACTTCTGGATCGGCGGCCCCGGCGAGGAGGCGTTCAACGCCTGCCTGGGATTGCAGGTCAAGAAGGGAAAAGGCCCGCTCTTCGACTACCTGCACATGCACTACCGCAACAGCGCCACCCTCATCGCAATGGGCATGCCCCTCGCCCACGGCCTTCGCCAGATGGCCATGACCGCGACCGACACCCACTCCATGGGCCGCAACTTCGCCAGCCACTACGCCCGGTCCGACTGGAACGTCATCCCCGTCACCTCCGTCATCGAAGTGCAGTACGTGATGGCCCCCGGCACGGCCCGGATGCAGAAGCGCGCCGGCGGGGACGGCGTCAGCATCGTGACGGGGGGAGACGCGGGCACCGCCGAGGGCGATTTCGCGTCGTGCATGGTGTGGTCTACCCGGCCGGGGCAGGAACTGCCGGTGTTGATGATCGTCACCAACAATCGATGGGGGATCTCCACTCCGGCCTGTACGCAGCACGGCGAACGGCACGTCGTCGATCGCGGCAAGGCGTTCGGGATCGCGGGCGAGCTGGTCAACGGCAACGACCCTATCGCGAGCTGGCACGCCATCGCGCGGGCGTTGGCCTACTGCCGCCGCGAGCGCCGGCCCTATCTGCTCGAGGCGGAGGTGTCGCGGATCTACGGCCATTCGTCGTCGAGCGGGGCCCTGCGCGTCAAGAGCGAGGACGACCCCATCGTCCTGTTCGAGCAGAAATTGATCGAGTCCGGCGCCGCCGATGCGCACGCGCTGGAGCAGGTTCACGACGAGGCGCTCGCCGAGGTCGAGGCCGAGCTGCAAACGGTGCTGGCCGAGGAAGCGCCGACGGCCGACGACGTTTATCGGCACACGTACGCGCCGAGTGACGTGGACGAGGTGTATCCGGACGACTATACGGGCCTGCCGTCGTGAAGTGCGCGAACCGGCAAGTAAGGCAGGCCCCCCTCTTGCTTGCCGCTTCGCGCGGATTGGGCTGGTAACGTCATGGCCACCCTCGTTCAAGCCGTTCGCCTCGCCCTGCACTACGGCGAGGAACACCTCGGCATCACCGACGTTTTCGGCGAGGACGTCGGCCCGCCTCTCGGCGGGGTCTTCACCGCCACGCAGGGGCTCAAGACCGCCTGGAACTCGCCCCTCGACGAGCGCGGCATCATCGGCTGCGCCATGGGCATCGCCTACGCAGGCGGCCGGCCCGTGGCTGAGATCCAGTTCTGCGACTACGGCTTCAACACCATCGACCTCCTCAAGGTTGCCGGCAACCAGCGCTGGGCCGGGGCGGGCAATTACGCCCTGCCGATGGTCGTGATGACGCCCAGCGGCTCCGGCATCCGCGGCAGCCTCTACCACTCGCACTCCTTCGAGAGCTGGGCCAGCCGGCTCGCCGGCTGGAAGATCGTCATGCCCAGCAACGCCCTCGACGCCTACGGGCTAATGCTCTCGGCCATCGCCGACCCCAACCCGGTGCTCGTGCTGCTCCCCAAGGCCCTTCTGCGCGTGCGGGGAGAAGAGAAACTTCCCGGCGAGCCCGAGGACGAGAGCGAGCTCAAGGAACGCATCGACGCGCCGGTCGGCGACCGCGGCAACTGGCAGCCGCGCTGGCCCGCCGTCGGGCCTTATTTCGTCCCGATCGGGGTCGCGGCCCGGGTGCGCGAGGGCCCCGACGTGACGGTCCTGAGCTATGGCCGAATGCTGCCGCTGTGCGTGCAGGCCGCCGACGAGTTGGAGGCCGAGACGGGCCAGCGCTGCGACGTGCTCGACCTGCGCAGCATCTTCCCCTACGACTGGAAGGCCATCGGCGGCAGCGTGCAGAAGACGGGCCGGCTGCTCGTCGTCAACGAGGACACCGAAGTGACCAATTTCGGCGAGCACCTGTTGCGCCGGGTCATCGACGAGCACTTCTACGACCTGCTCGTGCGCCCCCGGCTGCTGGCGGGGAAACACGTCCCCGGGATCGGGCTCAACCAGGTCTACGAGCAGAACACCGTGCCTCAGTTGGCCGACGTTCGCGAGGCGCTTCGTGCCCTCGCGGCCGAGGCAGCCTGAAGGGAGGCCCGTCATGGACTTCGCGCTGCCGGAAATCGGCGAAGGGGTGTACGAGGCCGAGCTGGTGCGCTGGCTGGTGCGGCCCGGCGAGGCGGTCAAGGCCGGGCAGCCCCTCTTCGAGGTGATGACCGACAAGGCGACGATGGAAGTCCCCTCTCCCTTCGCCGGCACCGTCACCGCGCTCAAGGCCGAGCCCGGCCGGCAGATCAAGGTCGGCGAGCCGGTCCTCACTTACACCGCCGATCACACAGCCCCGGTTGCCGCGCCCGCTCGCTCCAGCCCTGCTCGATCCCTTGCGGCGCACCCCAGCGTGCCGGCGCGCGGCACCAACGGGCCACCCCCAGCCGGAGGACCGGCGACGCTGCCCGTCAAGGCGGCGCCGTCGGTGCGCTACCTGGCGCGCAAGCTCGGCATCGACCTCGGCGGGGTGCGCGGCAGCGGGCCCCAGGGGCGCATCCTCGTCGAGGACCTGAGCGGCCACGTCGCGCCGAAAGAAGATAGGCCAGCTCCGGCGCCGCCCGCGGCGCCCGATTACGGTAAGCCGGGCACGCGCATCAAGTTGCAGGGCCTGCGCCGGCGCATCGCCGAGCACATGGTCCGGTCCAAGCAGACGATCCCGCACTACAGTTACGTCGATGAGTGCGACGCGACGGCCCTGGTTCATCTGCGCAACGGCGTCAAGGATGCCTACGCGAAGGCCGGCGTCAAGCTCACCTACCTGGCGTTCTTCGTCAAGGCCGTGGTCGCCGCGCTGAAACAGGTTCCGCTCGTCAACGCGAGCCTCGACGAGGAAGGCGGCGAGATCGTCCTGCACGACCGCTACCATCTGGGCATCGCCGTGGCGACGCCGGCCGGGCTGATCGTCCCGGTGGTCCGCGACGCCGACAAGAAAGACCTCGGCGCCCTGGCGCGCGAAATCGACCGCCTGAGCGCCGAGGCGCGGGCGGGCCGATCGCGCCGCGACGACCTCCGGGGCGGGACCTTCACCGTGACGTCGGTGGGGAACATCGGCGGGCTGATCTCGACGCCGATCATCAATCACCCCGAGGTCGGCATCCTGGGGATTGGGAAAGTGGTCAAGCGCCCCGTCTTCGACGAGGCCGGCGCCGTGCGCCCCGCCGAGATGGTCTATCTGTCGTTCTCCTTCGACCATCGCGTCGTCGATGGGGCGGTGGGGGCCGCCTTCGCCAACGCGGTGCTGGCGCAGTTACAAGCACCAGCGCTGCTGCTGTTGCCGGCGAAGTTGTGAGAGCCCGGTTTTGCTTTTTCTTGGGGATGTGCCACGCTAGAAGCGCGTGCGCTCGATCGCGGCACCCTGAGAGGGCGAAGCGTTGTCAGACGATCTGCTCGAGTCGGGCCAAACGTTCCTGGGACATTACGAGCTGCTGGCCGTCCTCGGCGAGGGGGGTGCCGGGACGGTCTATCGGGCGCGCGACCGGCGCTCCGGCCAGGTGGTGGCGCTCAAGGTGCTGTCGGCCGCGCTGGCTCGCAACCCGCTGATGCTCAAGCGCTTCGAGCGCGAGTTCGAACTCGCCAGCGCCCTCGACCATCCAAACATCGTCCGGGCGCTGCACCACGGCTGCTCCTCCGGCACGCCCTACCTCGTGATGGAGCTCGTGCCCGGCGAGTCGGTCGGCGCGCGCCTCGAGCGCGAGGGCCCGCTGCCCGAGGCGGAGGCCGTGGGCATCGTCCTGCAAGCGTGCGAGGGATTGCGCTACGCCCACGAGCGCGGCCTGATTCACCGCGACGTCAAGCCAGACAACATCCTCGTCACGCCCGACGGGCAGGTCAAGCTTGCCGACCTCGGGTTGAGCAAACAGCTCGATGCCGAGGCCGACCTGACCCGCACCGGCGGCGGGCTGGGGACGCCGCACTTCATGGCGCCCGAGCAGTTCCGCAACGCCAAGAACGCCGACGCGCGCTGCGACGTCTACAGTCTCGGCGCCACGCTCTATCAACTCGTAACGGGCGAGTTGCCGTTCCACGGCACCAGTCCGGTCGCGGTGTTCCTCAACAAAACAAAGGGCGAACTGACACCGCCGCGCCGGCTCGTCCCCATGCTCTCCGAGCGCACCGAGTCCGCCATCTTGTGGGCGGTCAGCCCCCAGCCCGAGCGCCGCCCGGCCTCGTGTCAGGAGCTCCTCGCCGCGCTGAGCGGAACCGCGCCTCCACCCCGCTGGGCACGGAACGCCGGGAGCGCGGAAGCGCCCAACCCAACCCGGACGCGAGTGAAAGTGGCACTGGGGATCGTCCTGGCGGGCGCTGCCGCGGCGTTGGCGGGGCAGTTCTTGTTCCGGGCCCTTTGAGCCCCCGATTTTGGTCTTGACGCGGCGCGACCGCTTGCTATCCTCCTCCGCCTCAGACACTTCCATTTCGAGCCGATTGGCGAGGCGGATCGTCGCCCCCGCCACGGCGACGATCGGGGCACGAGCCGGAAAGGGGGGATTGCATGCGCATGCGCGGATGGTTGGGGGCCTTCGTGGTGGGCCTGGCTTTGGTTGGGCCGGTGTCGGCGTCGAGCACCAGCTTCTTCGGCTCGGGGGGCAGCCTCCCGAACGTGCCGGTCAATACGTCTCAGGTCGCCGTGGGCGTGCCGATTGCCAGGCCGCAAGCGCTCACCGGGCGCACCGGGTTCAAACTGCGCGATTACATCCCCGGCTTCCAGACCATCTCCAACAAGCGGATCATCGGGACCAGCACCTTCCCGACCGCGCAGCAGATGCCGGGGACCAACTATCTCAAGGCGTTCAAGTACGGCCGCGGCGTTTCCGTCGTGCCATGAGGCTCGTCCGGGGGGGCCAGCGAAGGGGGGCCCGCGGCAGGAGCGAGGACCGGGGAACGCCCCGCGCCCTTCCTCCTGCCGCGGGCCTCTTTCGGTTTGATGGGCGAGCTCGCGCCGATGGTAGGGGCGGCGCAAACGCCGCGATCGTTGTTTTTTTGCCAGGTTGACGTGCCAACGACGGAGGGCTTGCGATAGAATAAACACCCGGTCAGGGAGCCGACCGCGCAAGGCCGGAGGGCCTTGCGCCGGCGCCCCCTTCTTTGTCGCGCCAGGAGCCTCTCCCCATGTCGATCGAGGTGCGCTGCCCCAGCCTCACCTGCGGCAAGGTTCATCAGGTGAAGACCAAGTACGCCGGCAAGCGCGGAAAGTGCCCCTCGTGCGGCGCCTGGATGACGATCCCCCCTCTCGGCCCCACGCCGGGAAGCGCCGGCCCTCCGCTCGCCACGCCCATTTTCGCGACCCCGCCCGAGCCCCCGCTGGTCGCGCCGCCCTTGGGCCTGGACGAAACGGCGCTCTGGATGAGCCCCGCAGAAACGGCGCCGCGGCGCCGACCGCCGATCGACGAGGACGCGACCGTCATCGATGTGCCCGAAGAACTGCCCGCGATGCCGCCCAGGGCCCCCGGCGCGCCGCCGCCGCCGAAGCGCCGGCGCCTCGAGCCCGAGGCGGCCGACGAGGTCATCGAAGAGGCCGAGCTGGACGAGGAAACGCCCGCGCCGCGGAAATCGGCCCGACGCTTCAGTTGGCTGGTCTGCGCGATGCTGTTTGTCGCGGCCCTGGCCCTGGGGGCGGGCAGCGTCGTGCCCCACCTCGACGGCCCCTCGGCCAAGGCCACCGGCCCGCTCCTGGGAAAACGTGTGATGAATGCCCTCAAGCCCTACGTGCCGGAGGACTATCTCTGGCCCGTCACGATCACCCCCGCGAGCGTGGCGCTGTTGGCCGTACTCGGGCTCATGGTCGCAATGGGCACGCGCAACTTCGGCATCTTCCCCATGGCGACCACGTATCTCGCCGCCCTGACGGCGGTGGCCGGGCTCTCGCTGGCCATCACGTCTGCCTTCCACGTCCACGAGGCGTTTGCCGACATGAACAAGGAAGCCGCGCGTCTCGGCACCGAGCAAAAGGTGGAGTTGGTCACGTCGTGGGGCCTTGGTCCGCCCCTCGCCCTGATCGGCGGGGGCACGGCCCTGTTCCTGTTCTCCGTCGCGCTGCTCCTGATGCACCGCCGGGCGTTCAGCCGCATCCTGTTCGTCCTGGTGATGCTGCTCGCCTGTGGCGCGGGGGCGGTAGTGGTCCTGACGAGCTCCAACATTCCTGCCAACGTCCGCAGCCTGTGGGGAGGCTGAGACCAAGGAGGTTGAGTCGCCGCGACGGGGGCAGCGCGGCCCCCGTTCAGAACTGGAACGAGCAGGTGAACTGCCAGCGCCCGGCGTTGTCGCGGCTACCGGCGCTGACGGGCACGATCAGCGCGCCGGATAGCATGCAGTTCTCGGCCACCTTCCAGGAGAAGCCGGGCAACACCTCCCAGGAGACCACAGGGCCGGGGGCTTCCCCCGAGCGATTCTGCCCCAGCGCTCCCATGGAGAGATAGAAGTTGTGCAGGGCGTCGTTGGCGTCGGCTGTGAGCGGGCGCTGCACCGCCACTCCGTACGTCAAGTTCGTGGTCAGGGGCGCCGTGCCGTACTGCTCGACGGGGAGGTGCTTCCCGACAAACGTCTGGAAGGCCGTCCCATCGTCCAGCGCGTGGAAGATGGAGAAGTTCGGCGTCAACACCGTCGATCCCTGTCTGTCCTGCAAGCCATCGTACTGGAGGCCTGCCGGTGCGACCGCACGCAGGGCGACGGCGCAGGCTGTCGTTTTGGTATCGAACAGCTGCACCTGGGTGTTCACCCGGTAGTAGCCGACGCCGCCGGGGTCGCCGCGCCGGCGGATGTCGAACTAGGGATTGTCGTGCCCGTGCGTGATGTTGATCCAGTCCCCGCCCTCGTCGAAGTCGAGGGCCTTGGGCTGCTGAGCGGTGGCGACGTCGTCGGGGTCGGAGAGCCCCAGCGGGTCGCTGAGGAAGCCGGGCTGGAAGTACAGCAACGGCACCCGCCCGGCGCGATTGATCGGCCCGGGCGCGCTCCCCGGCGCCAGCAAGAAGGCCGGGTTGAGGTCGGACGGCAAGACGGGAGAGCGGCCCCAGTCGATTCCCGAAAACTCCTGCGCGCGCGCAGGCACTGTCGGCCCGGCCAGCCAGAGGCAGCCGAGCAGAACGGGAAGGCTGGCGCTCCGCCACGCGCGGCCGCGCGAGATGAGGAAGGCAGTTGTGGTCATGGGTATGTCTGTCGTGAAGAAGTCCCACACCAGGGCCCGGCAGTCGCATGCCATCGGCCCTGACAGCCTTTCGCACATATCGACAGGTGCAGGTGAAAACAAGAGGGATTCAGTCCCCGGAACGCCTTCGAGGCCAGAGGAATCGAGGATGGCCCCCGCCCAACCAGCGTAATCTTCTTCCCTTGCCGGCGCGCCCCGCTTACGATGCCGTCTGTCGCCTGCCTTGGAGGAGCAAACCGTGATCCGTCTGGGCATCGTCGATTTCGACACCTCGCACGTCGTGGAGTTCACCCGTCGCCTCAACCGCAAAGGCGCCCCCAAGGACCAGTGGGTCGAGGGCGCCACCGTGGTCCTCGCATGCCCCGGGGAGTCGAAGATCATGCCGGAGCGCATCCCCGGCATCAAAAAGCAGATGGAAGCGCTCGGCGTCCCTCTGGTGGCGCGGCCGGCCGACCTGCTCGGCCGTATCGATGGCGTGCTGATCGAGTCGCAAGAAGGCGGGGCCCACTGGGACCGGGCCCGCCCCTTCCTCGACGCGGGCGTGCCCTGCTTCATCGACAAGCCGTTCGCGTGCAGCACGGCCGACGCCAAGAAGATCGTCGCCCTCGCCGCCCGCAAGAAGGTCGGCGTCTTCAGCTCCTCTTCGCTGCGCTATGCCACGGAGCTGACCGCCTTCCTGGCCACGGTCCCTGCCCCCAAGGTACTCGGCGCCGTCGCCTACGGGCCCGCGCCGCTGTTCGAGAAGGACGCCCGGCTCAATCCCGGACTGTACCACTACGGCATCCACGTCGTCGAAATCCTCTATGCCCTGATGGGGCCCGGCTGCGTGCGCCTGACCTGCGCCCACGAGCGGGCCGCCGACGTCGTCACCGGCCACTGGCGCGACGGGCGCGTGGCGACCCTGCGCGGCACGCGGGCAGGCCCCTCCGCCTATGGCTTCCTCGCCTTTACCGAGCTGGGGGTGAAGCCGGTCGCGCTGGGCACGCGCAACATCTACCGCGACCTGCTCAAGCAGATCGTGACGTTCTTCACGACGAAGAAGGCGCCGGTCGAGCCGGCCGTGACCGTGGAGATGATGGCCTTCATCGAGGCGGCCAACAAGAGCGGGGCCAACCACGGAAGCGTCGAGAAACTGCCCCTGTGATCGGGGAACGAGGAGAGCGAGCCATGCGAGCAATTGGCGCGGGGATGAGCGCGGCCTTGTTGGTGCTGGCGCTGGTGGGTGGGGCGACCCCTGCGCCGCCCAGCGAGTTGGTCGTCTGGAGCGGGGCGAAGCCGGCCGGATCGACGTGGGCGAAGATGGGGCCGAAGGGGCACCTGCAAGTCCGCAAAGGCGCCGGCATGACGCCAGGGACCGCGGCGCTGGAGTTGCGCTTCGACGGCACCGACTGGCGCGGCTGCGGGCTCAACTGGAAGGGGTGGTTCCCGGCCGACGCCTGCGACGACGCCTCGGCCTACACCGCCCTGATCTTCCACGTCCGCCAGGAGACGAAGTTCGCCAACGCCAACCTGAGCGTCGTCCTCGTGGACAACGTCAAGCGCGCCGGCACCGGCGCCAGCAACGCCCTGACCGTCGTCGGCGACGGGGGGCTGGCCCGCATCGACGGCACCTGGCGGCGGGTGGTGCTGCCCCTGGGAAAGTTTACGCAGAACAAGCCGCTCCAGCTCCGCCGGCTCTGGGGCATCGACTTCTCGCACAACGGCGCTCCGAATGCGACGTTTCACGTGGACCGGATTGCCTTTGTCGTCGAGAAAGTCGCCGCGCCGCGCTTCGCCGCGGGCCCGGGCTACAAGGCCAGCGCCCGCCTGCTCCCGGGGAAGGGCCACGCCATCAAGGACGGCATCTATGGCACGTGCGGGCTGCCGAGGGCCAAGCTGGAGGAGTACCTTGTCCCGATCACGCGCTGGGGCGGTAACCCCTCGTCGCGCTTCAACTGGAAGCTGAACGTGGACAACGGCGCCGCCGACTGGTACTTCAAGAACCGCGGCAAACTCAGCGCGCGGCTCGAAGACAGCGGCTACCTGAAGCACGTCCGCGACAACCAGGCCTTCGGCGCCACCACCTACCAAACGGTGCCGATGACCGGCTGGGTGGCCAAGGACGATCATAGCTACGGCTTCTCGGTCAAGAAGTACGGCAAGCAGCGCGGCCACGAGCCCGGGCACGCCGACGTCGGCAACGGCGTTGGGGCGGATGGCAGTCACGTCACCGGCAACGACCCGCGCGACACGTCGGTCCCCGCTCCGCCCGAGTTCGTCGGCGAGGCGGTGCGCTTCGTGGTCAAGCACGCGGGGAGGGCAGACGGCAAACGGGCAGGCGTCAAGTACTGGGCGCTCGACAACGAGCCGATGCTTTGGCACGCGACGCACCGCGACGTTTTCCCCAAGCCTCTCACTTATGATCGACTCTGGGATCGGACGGTGCGCTACGCCGAGGCGATCAAGAAGGCCGACCCGTCGGCCAAGGTGGCAGGCTTCTGCTCGTGGGGCTGGATGGACCTCTACTACTCCGCCGCCGACGCCGGGGACGACAACTACCGCACCAAGCCGGACTTCAACAAGCACGGGAAGGTGCCCCTGTGCGAGTGGTTCATCAAGAAGTGCGGCGATTACAAGCGCGAGAAGGGCAAGGCCCTCGTGGACGTGCTCGACGTCCACTGGTATCCGCAGGCGCAGTTCAAGGGCCAGGGGCCCTACCTGGGAAAGGGGATGGAGGTGGGCCTGAACGAGCTGCGGCTGCGGAGCACGCGCGACCTGTGGGACGAGAAGTACGCGCAGGAGTCGTGGATTCGGAACGTCGAGAAAGCTCCCGTGGCCCTGCTGCCGCGCGTGAAGGGCTGGATCGCCAAGCACAACCCGGGGATGGAGGTTTGCCTGGGAGAGTATAACTTCGGCGGCGGCGACAACGTCACGGGCGGGCTGGCCCAGGCCGAGGCGTTCGGCGTGCTGGCGCGCGAGCGGATTGACCTCGCGTTTATCTGGCATACGCCGGAGGGCAGCCAGGAGCTGGCCTGGCAATTGTTCCGCAGTTACGACGGCAAGGGAGGCAAGTTCGGCGACCAGTTCCTGCCGGCCGAGAGCAACCACGCCAACCTGTCCGTCTTCGCCGCCCGGCGCTCGGGCGATGGGGCGGTGACGGTCGTTGTGGTCAACAAGTCCCTGAGCGGGGCGTGCCAGCTCGCGCTGGAACTGGGCAAGGTGGAGGGCGCGCTGCGCACGTGGCGCTTCGACCAGGACAGCGGGGAAAAGGTTGTCGAGGTGACGGGCGCGGCGCGCTCGGTGGGGGGGAGGGTGGCGCTGACAGTGCCGGCGGCGTCGGCGAGCATGTTGGTGGTTGCGCCGGCGCGGAAATAGCACACGCCAAGCCGCAAGCGGAACCGCGCCGGGGACCGCCGCTTGCGGCTTGGCGATCCGCGCTCCCGGACCTTTGGCCCCTCGCACCCGCGCGAACTTCCCAGATTTCGCTTACCGCGCCGCCTGAGTCGCCGAGTCTGATACGCAGCCTCCTTGTCTCTTCCGTGGCCAAAGATCCGACCTTGACCGGCCGGCAAGCGCATGCGATCGCGGAGGCGGAAGATAGATGCGAGCCAGGTCGCGGCATTCCCCCTGGGCGCAAGCGAAGAGCGACTCCGCCACGTCGATCGCCACCCGTTCGGCGTACGCCCGGCTGTGCTCGAACTTCCCCTTGTTCGAGAGCGTCAAGACAGGAAGGTGGCCCGTCCGCCAGGAGCTCGCGAGTGTAGCGTGGAGTGAGTCGGGGCCGTCGTGATTTCGGTCCTCGGTGAACAACACCCACGCCTCCTGCTGACAGTAGGCCCAAAGGGATCGGTCATCGAGGTCGCGTGGGAGCTGGACGTCGGGAAACGTCGCGAGGTCGAGCCCGAGCGCGGCGAGGACGGGCCACAGATCGAGCGTGTCGAGCAGGTGGCGAAGGTACGGCAGATGGCCCTGAACGTTGACGTCCGCCAAGAGCCCGCGCACGTCAGGGCCCCTCGACGGGCCGGGGCCCTCGTGCGGCAAGCCATTCGCGGAACGTCGGGAAGCGGGTCGAGTCGTCTCGGCCGTTTTCCGAGGTCGCCTCCGCCTGCTGGCGCTCGGTGAGCCATTTCTTGAAGCTCAGAAACGCGGCGTGGGCCTTCTTCGCTTGCTCGGTCACCTGCGGGGGGTTGCCGGCGGCCATCCGCGCCTCGATCTGGAGGTGTTCGGCCAGGACCGTCTCCGGGTTGTTCAGTACGTACGCCCGCGCAGCCGCGACCTGCTCCGGGGCCAGCTCGTACGTCCGGCAGATGGACGCCTCGGTCGCGGTCGGGTCGAGGAAGTGCGGAAGCAGGTTGTAGACGGTGATCCGCGTCCCGGCGATCTCCGGCCCGCGGCCCCGGTCGTGGATCAGGTCGGTCGCCATTTCCGTCCTCCGCCCGGGGCCCGTTCCCACCCCACGCATCCTAACAGAGGCACGGTCTGGCAGGCAAGCGCGGGCGGGCGATCGTGGCGTTGGTCACCGCTCCGCGGTCGCCGTCGCGATCGCCAGCACCGCCGGCACCCCGTACCGCCCCTTCCCATACACGACGTCGATCGCCTCGATCGCCACCCCCGGCCGGGGGTTGTTCCACTGCTTCGCGTACGCCACTGCCGACTGTTCCGTCCCCTCGTACGGCCTCACCCATGCCACCTGCGCCCCGGGGATCGCCGCCGGCGCCTTCTGTCGATACTCCTCCACGTCGGTCTCCGCATGTACCGGCACGTCGGCCGTCTTGCCGTCGGCGTAGTGGACCACGTAGCGGAACAGCTCGAACTGCTGGCCCTTCTTCACCTCGTCGGCGCTGCGCCGCCGGTCGATGCGGGCGGCGTGCAGGAAGAACAGCGCGTCCGCCTTGCGGTTCACGGGGATGCCGCGCACCTGCTCCGCCAGCTTGTTCGGCACGCCTGGCCCGCCCAGCATGACCACCGTTGGCACCGGCGAGGTCGGGAAGTCGTAGACCGTGAACGGCACGCCCGCGAACGTCTGCTTACCCGTTGGGAGGTCCTTGAAGGTGAACTTCTTGTCGCCGAACCAGCCTTTCTCGCCGCGGAACTGGTTGGCCTGCTTCGACAGGTCCACTGGCTGGTAGTTCAGCCTCGCCCCTGCGATCACCGTCTTGCCCTCGGCGAACGGCGCCTTGAGGTTGCGCAGCACGGCGGCGAAGATGGTGCGCTTCTTCCCGGCGTTCTCCGGCACCTCCTCCTTCTCCTTGAAGAGGAGGTTGCACAAGACGATCCCGCCGGGGCCGCGCGGGTACTCCATCATCGCCCCGACGTTCAGCATCGGCCTGACCTTCTCGTAGAAGTCCGGCGGCCGCTTCGCGAACAGCTTGAGGTTGTCGGCCCCCGTCACGGGTGCCTTGCCCGGCACCTTCGTCCACTCGGCCAGGCGCACGGTCACGTTCTTGCCCTTCCGGGGCGGGCCCACGGCGAACGTCTGGGCGTCGTTGTTCGGCTTGGTGGCGAACGTCACCTCGTCCTTGCCATCGAAGAGCAGCGACACCTTCGTCACGGGATAGTAGAAGGTGTTGCCCGTCCATTGCAACTCGCGAAACTCCTGCTCTTTCGGGAACCGCAACACCCAGTCGAGCGGCGGCTTCTCGGGGGCGGGAACGTTGACGATGTAGGGCCAGCCGTCGGCCGAGACAAACCCGCCCACGAGGTTGCGGAGGAAGTCGTTGGGGAACTGGGCGAACGCCGCCACCTCGTCGTAATCGACCGCGTAACTGAAGACGTCCGAGGCGACGTAGTTGCCCGACTGCCAGGGGAAGATCTGCTTGGACGAGTAGAGCACCACGTCGCTCGTCGAGAGGCCCGCGGTCAGCGGGCTCTTGCGCGGCGGGAACGTCACGCGCTCCCGGCCGAACGGGCGGATCAGGTGCTCGAAGCCGACGACCTTGTTGTACGACGCCAGCCCTGCGGGAGTCAGGCCGTTGAAGACGATCCAGCCCCCGCCCTTCGTGAACTGAGCCACCTTGGCCGGATTGTCGGCGAGCAGTTTCAGGTTGGCCGGCGTCGCGTGGATCACCGCGATCTTGGCGCCCTTCACGTTCAGGGCCTCGAGCGCGTCGCCGGCCTTCGTGTAGCGCAGACCGACCGCGTCGAGCGCCTTGACGAGTTGCGGATCGCCCCCCACGGCCGCGGCCACGGAGCGATGCTCGAGCTTGTAGGTGGCGCCATAGTCGAGGAGGTTGAGCAAGAGTTGTTGGGCGACGGCGTTGGTCGGCAGCGCCTCGGCGACGGCGAGCTGGCTCAGCAGCAACAGCCCGTCGCCGACCGGCACCTCGACGAGAGGGGAGTTGCGCAGCAGTTCGTCGCACTGCACGAGCGATTTGGCGCCGCGCGTCGGCTTGAGGTAGGCGTTGCGGTAGACAACCTCGCCGGGCGACCAGGTGAAGAAGTCTTTCTGAAGAAGGCCCCGGAAGGCGGGGTGGGTCAGGTCCTCGGCGAAGGCGATGCGGCCCTCGTTGGTGGCCGTCTGCATGGCGGCGGGGAACGCCTGATACCGGAGCGGGCTCTTCTGCTCCAGCACGAGGGCCCGGCGCCCGCCCGAGGCCAGGGCCGCCAGCGCGCTCGACGCGCTCTGGGCCGGCGTCAGCGCGTCCTTGCCGATGACGAGCACCTTGCCCGTGGCCGGCACCTTGTCCAGGCTGGCCACCTTGGTGAAGGGCAAGCCGCGCTCGGTGAGGAAGGCGACGACCGCGCCCTGCGGGTCGAAGACGAGCAGGTCGGTGCCCTTCAGCGCGGCGAGGCCAGCGGGCTTGGCCTGGCGCGGGTCGTTGTTGAGGACCGACACCGGTTTGACGGACTTGAAGACCTCCTTGCCCTCGACCGCCAGCGTGAGGACCAGCTCGCCCTCCTGGCGCTTGCCGACCTTGGGCATGTCGATCTCGACGTCGAACTTCTCGTCGCGGCCCGGCGCGATCTTGTGGACTGTCGTCTTGCCCGCCACCTTCTTGCCGGCGACATTCAACGTCCAGATGAAGGAGATCGGGTCGTCGAAGCGGGTGTCGTTGAAGATGCCGAAGGTGCGGCGCACCTTCTGCCCCGAGCCGAAGCTCCAATCCCACTGGCGGCAGAAGACGGCGCGGGGGGCGTTGGAGTCGTACTGTCCCTCGGCCACGTCCTGCATTTGCCAGAAGTGGACCGCCCCACAGCCCCACCAGCGATAGCCCTCGGTCAGCATGCGCACCACGAGGCCGATGGTGGGCCGGGTGCGCACCTGGCCGATGAAGACCTCCTCGCCGCCGAAGTAGGAGAAGGTCGGGTTGTGTCCCTGGGCGAACAGCTCCTCGCCGATGAAGCGTGGCCGTTTCTGGTCCCACACCCAGCGGCCCCGCCCGCCGCCGGTTGGGTTGGGGCTATAGGCCAGCGCCGGGTAGAGCGGGAAGTTCCCCGTGGTGTAGTGGTCGCCGTGGACGGGCAGCGTGTTGGCCTTGGTGGCCCCCCCGCCGTCGGTCATGGTGGGCCGCGTCGGATCGACGGCGCGCACCGCGTCGGAGGTCTTGGTCACCTCGGCCTCGAACTGGTCCATCAGCCCGCCGTAGAGGTTGATGCAGTTGATGTAGAGCCACTCGTTCTCGATCGACCAGATCATGACGGAGGGATGGTTGCGCTCGCCCTTGACCTGGGCGACCATCTGGTCGCGCCAGTTGCGCATCAGGTCCATCTTGATCGGCGATTCCTTCTTCAGCTCCGGGTCGTTCTCGACGGCCAGGTAGCCGATGGCCTCGCCGTCGAGGATGCCCGAGCGCCGCACCACGACCCCGCTCTTGTCGAAGAAGTCGAGCCCCTCGTCGGGAGACATTCCCATCCAGGTGGTGCCCCAGAAGCGCATGAACTTCTGGTTCGTCTTGCGGTAGAAGGTTAGCCATTCCTCCTTCGTGGGGTGCGTATGCGTGTCGGCCCAGCCGTGCCAGGGAATGCCGTTCAGTTTGAAGTCCTTGCCGTCGATGGTCCACTCGCGGAAGCCGAAGGCGGTCTCGGAGACGTCCACCGCCTTGCCCCCGATGCGCACCGTGGCGCGAAGCCGGTAGAGGTTGGGCTCGTCGGGCCACCACAGCTTGGGATCGGGCCACTTCCCGCTCAGTTGCAGCACTTTCTCCTTCCCGGCGCCGAGGGTGAACGCCCTGGCGGGCAGCGGCTTCTCGGCCTTGCCCGTCTTGGCGTTGACCGCCACGCAGACGACCTCGCCCGTCACTTCCTTGCCCGAGGGGTTGGCGACGATGACCTCGACGGCCAGTTCCTTGCGGGCGACGGACGGCTTGCAGAAGACGTCGCGGGCATAGGCGGGCCCGGCGGCAACAAATTCGGGCGTGACGAGGATGCCCGACTGGAATTGGTTCCAGATGGGGTAGGCGAGATCCTGGAAGCCGTCGTGGGAAAACTTGAGCGGGAGGTTGAACCTCCGCCGCAGCTTCATCGGGTCTTTGGGGCTGGCCGAGTAGCCGTACCAGGCGTCCTTGATCCCGACCCAGACCTCGTTGTCCCCGGGCTTGACGCCCTTGGTCACGTCGATGGTGAAGCGGGCGAAGGGGCTCTTGTTGAACCCGCAGTAGGTGCCGTTGACGTAGACGGTGGTGTTGAGGTTGTTCTGCGGGAAGACGAGGTGGAAGGAGCGCCCGGCCAGCGCCGCGGGGACGTGGACGCGGGTGCGATACCAGAGGCGATGGGCGAAGATCAGGTCGGGCCGCAGCGTGTTGCGGTCGCCCGGCACGGGAATGGCGGACCAGCGCGGGTGTTTGGGGAGCTCCTTGATCGGCGCCGCCGTCTCGCCGGGCAGCTGTTCGTCGTGGCGGGCGACCTCCCAGGTGCCCTTGAGCGCGACCGAGGTGCGCGCCGAGGGCGAGGCCGCGTCGGGCAGACGGAAGACGTGCTTCGTCGCGAGCTCGTCCGCCTTGGTACGGCCGTCCTCGCCTGGCTTGTACTTGGAGTGCGGGTGGAACGGGCCACGGTGGATGCAGATCGCATCGCAGGCGTAGAGCACCCGGCCATACTTGCCCGCCTTGTCCTTGACCTTGGGGAGCCGAACCTCGATCGCGTGGGCGCCGGCGGTCAGTTCTTGCTCGCCCATCTTGAGCCAGGCGACTTCGGTGAAGAAGGCGAGCTCCATGAGGTCGGTCGTGAGGTCGTCGGGCTTGACGGCGCGCCAGGCCCCGGCGTCGATGCGCCACTCGAAGGGGGAACGAGCGAACTCGTAGCCGAGGCGGTTCCACACCTCGTGCTTGCCGGCCTTTTTCAGAGTAAAGGCGTACTTCATGACGATGCCCTCGGCGGGCATGTCCTTGTCCACCTTGCCTTCGTCGATGGCGATCTGGAGCCATTTGTCGCCGGAGAGGAACTGCTTGTTGCCCCAGCCGCCGAGGTTGGCCTTGAAGTTGATGGCGGCGGGCTTTTCGCCCTCGATCCAGGCGTAATCCTGGGCGCGGAGGCCGGGGGCGCAAACGGCGACGGCGAGGAGGGCGGCGAAGGGGAGGAGGGAGCGCATAAGGGTGTTTCGTGGGTGGGATGGCGAGGGGCGGGCATGAAGGGCCATTCTACGGAAGGCATCGGGGAGGAGCAATGCTTCCGGGGGCGCTGGTGGCGGGCGCGGCGAGGGCGCTCGTGAGCTAGACTCAAGTGCCCACCCATCCCCTCAAGGCCACACTCATGTTTCCGCTCCCGCCTTTGTTTGCCGCCAAGGAACTGAGCCAACTCCACTTGGCGCTCATCGGGGGTGGCGCGGCTCTATTGGTGTTCCTCTGGGTAGTCCGAAACTTCCGCGCCGTATTCTTGCCGCGCCCGGGGGTGAACGAGGGGGGCCCCCGAAACCTCCGTGCCGTGTTCTTCTGGGGGGTGCTTCTGTACATGGTGATTATTGGCTTTTGTAACATCTTGCTTGATCGTTCGCGTTGGCGGTCGCGGCCTCCCTCCCCTGTCTCGCCGGCCCAAATCCCTCAGCCCGCTCCCGCGGTGACCCCGCCGCTTCCCAAGACCAAGGCCGGGCCCACGGCCGGTCGGCCACGCCCTCTTCGCGGCCATCCGATCAGAACCAAAACCGAACAGGCTTGACCCCCGCCCGCTCCAGTGAGGGCCCTAGCCGCCTCGCCAGCTCCGGCCAGTTGTGGTGCGGGACGGCCGGGTAGAGGTGGTGCTCCAGGTGATAGAGGTGCTCCAGCGCCACGACCGACGCCACGACCCCCCGAAAGGCCCGCGTCTGCGCCAGTTCGTTCTCGCCGTCTGGCGCGTGCGGCAGGTAAGAGGTGATGAGCGGGATGATCCAGCTCCCCATCACCATCAGCGCCGCGTAGACGAGCAGGATGGGCGTCAGCGGAACCAAGGCCACCGCCAACCCGATGAGGGCGAGGCAGGCGACGCCCTCCGCGAGCACCCACGCCCGAACTTGCCTCGCGTTGGCCACGGCCCAGAGCCAGAGGCGGAGCTGGAAAAAGGGGCCTTCGGCCAGCGCCCCCAGCCAGGAGCGCCGGGAGGCGGTGGACTCGACGTCGTCGGAGTGGGGGTAGCGGGCGTGGTGGTGCAGGTGGGCGGCCTGGTAGGCGTGCCCGCTCCGCAGCGCGATCAACTCGATCAGGCTGAGGAGGCAATCGTTCACCCTGCGGGGCAGGCCGAGGTTGCGGTGGACCAGATCGTGCGACGTGGAACCGTAGGTGACGAAGCTGAGGGCGACGAGGGCGAAGACGGCCGCGGGCCACCACCCCAGCACAGCGAAGGCGAAGTAGGCCCCGCACCAGAGGAAGGGCAGAGCGAGCGTCAGCAGGCGCCGCCAGCGCGCGACGCGCAGCAGGTCGGGACCGAGCTCGCGGAGCGGCGGAAGCTCGCTGCGCTGGTCTGGTGCCTGGTGGTCATTCATGGCAGTTCCTCCGTTCGGTCGCAACCGTCCAAGAAGGTAACCGCGACAAGTTGCGGCGGACAACTGCCAGGAGGAACGTCGAGGGCGCCGAGCGCCTCACCCCCAGACGGCCAGGTAGACCGCGCGGCGGTCGAACGGCTCGAAGCCCAGACGGCTGTAGAGCCCCCAGGCCGGGAGGTTGCGGGCATCGACGGAGAGGGTGAGCCGCGGCGCGCCCGCGGCGCGCGCCTCGCACAGCGCCTGGAGCAGCAGCTCGCGCCCGAGGCCCTGCCGGCGCGCCTCGGGGACCACGCCCACGTAGGCGACCTCCCAGTCGCCGCTCTCGGGGAGCTCGACCGCGATCAGCACGCCGACCGCCCGGCCCTCGAAGCGGGCCAGCCACCACCTTCCGGGATCGTAGAGGCCCTGCGCCTGATGGCCCTGGAGCACCTCCTCCATCGTCCGCACGCCGTTGACCTCGGGACAGTCGAGCGTTCCTTCGTAGGTGCGCGCGAGCACGTGCTGAAAGAGATCGGCGCAGGCGGGACCATAGGGCTCAAAAGCGAGGCGGGCCGGCGCGGCCAGCCAGGAAGCGTCGAGGACGAGGTCGTGCCGCGCGTACCAGAGGTTGGTCACGTGTGCGAGGCCGTTGCGCACGAGGGGCGCGGCCAGGCACTCCTCCTCGGGGGAAAGGAGGGCCTGCGCCAGGCGCGCGCCTTGGCCGCGCAGCCAGGCGCAGGCGTGACGAACCAGAGCGTCCTCGCCTTCCGCCGCGCGCTTGCCGAGGGCGACGGGAGGCCAGAGCGCCCCGCTGGCCCCAGGCACCGGCGAGCAGACGAGCGCCCCCGTCAGCCCGCTCGCCTCCCGCAGGACGAAAACGCCGCGCGGGTCGAGCTCGCGGAGCGAGACAAGGTGGAGGGCGTTGCGGACGCGAGAGCCCCGTTCTTCGGGGGAGAGGTGGCGAAAGAGCAGGCGAAAGGCGGCCGCGAGCTCGTCGGTCCGAGCAGGCTCGGGGGTCGGCACGGGGGGCATGGCTCGTTCCTCGCGGCCGGGCGCCCCTGATTATAGAGGGCGCCGGGCCCCGCTCGGGAGGCAATCCGCCCCCCGTGCGAAAGGACGGATTGCAAAGCGTCCTCCCTGGGGCTCACTGGGCAGGACAGCAGCCGGTGCCGCAGCCGAGGGGAAACAGCCGATGCCGGCAGGTCAACAGCCCGCAGCTGCCTTTGGTACCGCAGCCCGCCCCGCAGGCACTGTGGCCGCCGCCCTCGGCGCAGCCTTCGCAGAAGAAGGCATACAGCGGCGGGAAGCAGTGACAGCAGCTGCCGGGGCCGCACTTCCCGCAGCAGGGGGTGCGCTGGGGGCAATAGGTGGCCCAGGCGATCAACTTCTGGCACAGGGAACCGTGGCAAGCGCCCGCGCAGGCGTCACAGGGCGCCTCGGCGACCGGCGCAGAGGGCCCGGCCACCGGCGCGGGAGAATAGCTCGCGGGCCTCACCGGCGCCGGGCGAGCGACCGGGGCCGTCCGGTAGACAGGGGGAACGCGGCTCGGGTAGTATGGGGGGGCGGCCAGAAGAGGAGGCATCACCGCGGCGGGAGCGCTCTCGGGCGAGCCCGCGCTGGTGGCGGTGGTGGGCCCTGTCAGGGCCGGGGCGATGACCTCGGCGGCGCGGGCGGTGATGGCGGCGCCCAGCATGAGGGGGACGACGAAAAGCCAGTTCTTACCCATTTGCTTGCCCTCCGAAAAAGGGGCCTCCCCGGGCAGCGCAGCGCCGTCGGCAAAGGCGTCAGTGTCCTCATTCGGCAGCGGGCAAGGCGCGAAGCGAGCGGAATTGCACACGAAGAGGCAGTTGGCCGCGAACGGGCAATACAGCCGGCAAGGGCAACCCCATTTAGCCGCGCGGCTCAGGGCGATGGGGGGCTTGGAGACGAGGGGCTCGGAGAAGGGGCGGAGGTGGGTGAGGGGGCAGCCACCTCATCGCGCTTCAGGTAGCCCTCGCTGCCGTAGGGCGTGCCGCCTGGCGGGACGGCCGGGCAGGGGAACTTGATGATCTCGTAATTCGGCGACACGCCCAGGCAGCGGTCGGGCGCGTGCATTCCGACCTGGGGCGGGTGGCAGTAATTCCTGGCGCGGTAGAGGGCCGGCGCCCAGTAGTGCAGGCAAGAGTAGGACGGGCGGGGGCAGTCGTCGTGATGCCCCGGGAGGAGGCCGGCTTGCGCGGGCACGGGCGCCAGCGCCAGCAGCAGGAGCGCGAAACAGCGGGCGCGGTTGGTGTGCATGTCGGCCCCTTCCCCGGGTGCGAATCGGTGTGGCTACTTCTCCTGGCGAGCGGGGGCGTTAGCCCCCTGTTGCACCTTCCAGGCGCGCCGGGGGGGGGGGGCCCCCGCGTGCTGGGGCGGCCAAGGGGGATTGCGCCCCCCCCCCGGGGCACTCACCCGCGGCGCGT
>JBBSEZ010000097.1:0-25545 GCA_038239195.1 Gemmatales bacterium | reverse complement strand
CTTGCACATCCGCCTCGGAAAACGTAATCTCTCGCATGACCGGCCTCCCATTCCTTCCTCCATGGTCTGAGTTTATGGGTGTTCCGGTCTTTGTCTATTGTGTCACGCTGACCCGCGTCGAGTATATACGATATCGCCCCGATAGCACATTTGTTCAAGTTATTTATTTACAAGTCCTAACCGGGGGCCCTCCCGCAAGATTTGCCCCACCCGTCGTCCGTAGCAAAGAAGACGCCCCCGTGTTTTCTTGCCTCCAAGGAGGACGAGAACACGGGAGCGTCTTTGCCAAGCACTACGGACTACGCACTATTTGCTCTGGAAGCTGCCGATGGTCGCCTGCCGGTCGAGCTCCAGGCGGAACTCGTACTGGACCTTGGCGGCGCGCTCGCCGCGCGCGTCGGAGGCGACTTCCAGGTCCCAGCGCAGCAAGTTGGTGGGGCGCTCCTCGCGCAAGTAGATGGGGTCCTTGGACAGCTCCGGCGCTGCCTTGAGCATGCTGACGCCCAGCGTCTCGCTCTCGGCGTGCGGCAGGCGGTCCCACACCTGCACCTTCACCTTGTCCGCCTTGTAGCTCGAGATCAGGATGCGATACTCGAACTTCAGGATCTGATTGCCGCCCTGCATGGTGCGCGACTTGTCCAGCATCTGCCGTTGCACCTGGAGCTGCGGGTCGGCGCCGAAGCCGACCGTCAGCTCCTCGCCGATGGCGACCAGAGGGACGTTCATGCGACCCACGAAGTCGGTGCCGTTGTACATGGTCGCCTCGCCCGGCAGCAGGACGTAGGTGCTCTTGTTCGTCAGGTTCGCCTGGCGGTAGACGTGCGGCGACAGCACCGGGATCGTCTTGTAGAAGTAGTCCGGCACCATCTGGAGCTTGGTCACCTCGATCACCTGGTCGTCGGCGCGCGACGGCACGCTCAGCCGATTGAGCAGGTGGTAGGTCACGCTCGGGCCTTCCGTGCGGCGCTCGCGCGCCAGGGCGCCGACGTCCTGCTTGCCGTCGGCGCACAGAACCAGGTCCTTGGCTTGATCGAGGGCGGCGGCGTAGTTGGTGATGGTGTTGGCGTCGAACTCCGACCGCGCGTTGAGCCGCTTCTGGGCCTCCTGGCGCAGGTTCTGAGCCGCCATGCCCAGTTCCGCGGCCGTGACCTTGCCCTTCGGGTTGGCGAAGGCCGCCACGGGCGGCGGCGCCGGCGCCGCGTTCATGCCAAAGCCGCCGAGTTGGAAGCCGGGGCCAGCCCCAGCCCCGGTGACCGGCATTCTGCCGATGTTGAAGCCGCCCACCTGCGTCCCGAGTTGGGCGCGCGTGATGGCCACGCCCGGCATCGGCGTGCCACGCGGCACGACAGCGACGGCCAGCGTCCTGAGGTCCGGCGGGGCCGCGTTGAGCATCGGCTGCGCCGTCGAGAGTGTCACGTTCACCCGGGACCAGTCCTCGCCCGTCTGCTGCACCACGGCGGCCAGGTACTCCACCCCTACCACGTCCTTGACGGTTCGGCCGGCGCGGAACTTGTACTGCGGGCGCCACGCCGCGCTGGTCACCAGGTAGCTCAGGCGCACCTTGCCGGCCCCGTTGTTCTTCTCGATCACGATCACCGCGTCGCGCTCGACCTTGCTGGTGCCCGAGGTCAGCTCGCGCAGCTTGCGCGTCACGAACTGCTGCGTCTCGGTGTTCTCTTGCTGCTGCTGCGTCAGCGCCACCAGCGCCTTCGCCTTCTCGGTGCGCGTCTCCATCACGTACTTCGCCAGCAAGATGGTCGCTTCGCTGTCCATCTTGCCCTTCTCGGTGGCGTGGACCGTGCTGGCGCTGGCGAAGCCCTCCAGCTTGCCCAGCAGGGCGACGTTCGCCTCCATGGCGCGAATGTCCGCCTGGAGCTTCTGCGACGTCTGCTGGAGCTTTTTCGCCTGGTCCTCGAGCCGGCGCACCTCCTCGCGGGTGTCCTCCAGCACCGGCTTGGTGCGGAAGCGCGTGGTGAGCACGCGCACGCCTTCCGAGCTCTCCGCGTAGAGCGAACTGCTGACCGCGTGTTCCGGCAGCGGCGCCACGACCAGCTCCATCACGCCCTGCCCCGCCGGCACGTCCACCTCGCGCGTCACGAGGGCGCTGTCGGGGTAGATGGTGACGTGGGTGATCCGACTCGAGGCAATCTTCGGCGCCTCGTCGGCCCTGGCCAGGACCGGCGGCGCCGTGGCGTTACTGGTCCTCCCATACAGGATCATCATCAGCCCGGCCACGTTCAGGGCCAGGCAGCCCGCAAGCATCGTCCAGCGACGGTTCTTCATCAGACGTCCTCTTGATTGGAGAGAATACAGCGGAATAGCCACAGACGAACGCCGATGCACACGGATATGACAACAGAGGAAGGAGGATCGGAGCGCTCCTCGAGCCTCGATCCGCCTTCTGCCATCTGTGTTCATCGGTGTTCATCGGTGGCTATTCTTTCGACACGCAACGATCCATCGGCCTGACTCCGCAAGACGCGGTCGCCCGCGCGGCTGAGGGCCACCGCCTCCACCCGCTCGGCGCCGATCTCCTTCGGGCCGGGCACCTCGCGCTTCGCGGCCAACGACCAGCGTCGCAGCACGCGGTCCGGCGTCTCGTAGCGCGTCGCGCCCGAGAGGGCTTGCTTGCCGTCGGCGCTGAAGCCGACCGCGACGACCGCGTTGGCGTGACCAGTCAAGACGGCCAGCGCCTGGCCCGTGCTGACGGCCCACAGGCGCACCGAGCGGTCCGCGCCTCCCGAAAGGGCGCGGGCCCCGTCGGGCGAGAACGCGACGGCATGTACGGCGCCCACGTGGCCGTCCCAGCGCCCCAGCAAGCGCCCGCTCGGCAGTTCCCACAAGCGCACGACGCGGTCGTGCCCGGCCGACAGGGCGCGCTTGCCGTCCGCGGAGAAGGTCAGCGCCGTCACGGCCCCGCCGTGCCCGCCGAGCGCGCGCACTTCCTTACCGGCCTCCACCTCCCACAAGCGCGCCGCTCGATCCTCTCCGCCGGACAGGACGTGCCGGCCATCGGGGGCGACGGCCAGCGACCGCACGCCATCGGTGTGGCCTCGGAGTCGATGCAGTTCCTTGCCCGTGCTCACGTCCCACAGGCGCACCGTCCGGTCGCGCCCCCCAGAGACCACGCGCCGCCCGCCTGGGAGGAAGGCGACCGCGCTCACCTCGTCGGTGTGCCCTTTGAACGATTGCCGCTCGCGCCCCGTGGTCAGGTCCCAGACGCGCACCGTGCCGTCTTCTCCGCCCGAAACGGCCCAGCGCCCGTCGGCCGAGAACCCAAGCGCTCGCACCGCGCCGCGGTGTCCGCGAAGAACGGCCTTGTCCGCCACCAAGAGCGGCGCGGCATCGGCCCCCATGCGCAGGTCGCGAGCCAGTTGCCCGAACGATTCCTCGAACACCTGTCGCTGCACCGTCCCGCCCCGCGCGAGCAGAGGGCCCAGGATGCGCGCCATCTCGGGCGTGCGCCGCAGATGGTCGCTGAGCGCTTCCGACTTTACGCCGAGCGCCGCGGCGGCCGAGCGAAGGTCGAGAGGCGCCTCGTAGCGCAGGACGGCCCCCGACACCGGCTCGGTTTCGCTCTCGCCCACACCGAGGTAGCGCAGCGCGTCCAGAAAGCGCCGGGTGTCGTCTTTCATGAGCGCCCTCGTCCTGGCGGGCGGGGCGTAGAGGGCCAGCACGGCGGCGCGACCAGCCTTGGCGAAGGCGCGCTCGTTCTTGAGGACGTGGGCTCGCACTTGATCGTCCTTGGGAAGGATGCCGCGGGCGTGGCAGCCGATGCACGACAGCCCGTTCTCGACGCGCCGGTCGGGCCGGCTCGGGTCGCTGACGATCTCGGATGGGGCCTTGTCCACGCGCCGGCCGTCGGCGTCGAAGAGCAGGTAGCCGAGCAGGCCGTTGGGCAGGTGGAAGATGGCCTCGCCGCCGGCCTGCTGGAAGCCGAGCGGGCCCGGCGCCGGGCCGAGGGGGCGCTCGAAGAGATTTTGCCGCCCCGTGTTGTCGCTGAAATCGTAACTGCGCCAGTACGCCCCGTGGGCGGCGTCGTGCCGCTCGAGGAGTCGGTTGGCCCGCGCCACCCCCGAGCCGTTGAACCCGGCCCGCACGGCGTTGTCGTCCTCCAGGTTGCCCGGCACGTCCACCTGCAAGAGGCGCTCGAGCGCGCGGTCGGTGCTCGGCAGCTGTAGGAAGTCGTGGTAGAACGGCGGGCGCGACGCGGTGGCGAGGAACCAGTCGCCCCGCAAGAGCGGATGGTCGCACTCGGCCAGCCTGGCGAGGGCGCGCGTCGCCTCGCCAGGCTCCGGGAGGCGATAGGGGTTGGTAAGGGCGAGCCTGTCCCAGAGGCGCGGCGGCCACTTGTAGGAGCGCAAATCGAGGCGATAGATCGTCTGCGCGGGATCGATGGTGAGCGGCAGCCTCAGGCGCGGGTGCCACGACAGGCTGTTGACCAACTTGACCAGGGCGTGGCGGTGAGCGAGCCGATCGGCCGCGGGGAGGCCGGCCAGATGATGAAACGTCAAGTAGCGGGCGAATCGGCGCTGGCGAGGGGGCAGCGTTTCGAGGTCGGCGCGGACGAGGTGCAACACCTCGAGCTCGCTCATCGGTGCGGGGGAGGGAGCGAGGGGCATGGGAGCGCCGCCGGCGATCCAACGGCGCAGGAGGTGGAGCTCGTCGGGGGTCGGGCGCTTCCGCTTCCCAGGAGGCATCTCCCCGGCGGCGATGCGCTCGTAGAGGGGCGAACGCAACGGGCGGCCGGGGACGAGCTGCCCGCCGGCGACCAGGCGGTCCCGGTCGAGGACGTGGCCGAACCCGCCGCGGGCCTTGCCGGGCCCCGCGTGACAGGCGGCGCAGTGCGTTTGCAGGATAGTCTGGGCGCGCGAGGAGAGGGAGACGTCCGAGGCGGGCGGAGCGGCAGCGGGTGCGAAGTTAGCGGTGAGCAACAGAAACCAGGAGGCGGCGAGCGGGGTGCGGCACATGGGGCCTCCAGAAAGCTGACGTGTCGTGTCAGCTTCTTGTGTACCCCAGGGCCCCCCTTTGACGCAAGTAACATCTTTGTAACTTCTGATGCGATCGGCGCGATCGGCCCACTCTACCCTGTAGGCGGGCGCGGCCTGGCGTGGACCTTGAACCCGCGCCGGCGCTGCTCGCTGTAGCGCGCCAGCGCCGCCTCGACGATGGGCAGAGCGTCGGCGGCGGGCTGGAACTCATCGACCTCGACCGCCTTGCCCTCGAGTTGCTTGTAGTCCTGGAAGAAGCGCCGGAGCATGTTCAGCCGGTGGGCCGGGAGCTCCGTCGCCTCGCGGAACCCGTTGTACTCGGGGTCGTGGATGGCGACGGCGAGCACCTTGTGGTCCTTCTTGCCGCTGTCGATCATCGTCATCAGGCCGATGGCCCGCGCGCTGACCAGGGTGAGGGGCGCGACGGCCTCCTGACACAGCACGAGAACGTCGAGCGGGTCGTCGTCCTCGGCGAGGGTCTGTGGGACGAAGCCGTAGTTGGCGGGGTAGTAGACGGCCGAGTAGAGGATGCGATCGAGCTTGAGCAGGCCCGTTTCCTTGTCGAGCTCGTACTTGACGCTCGACCCCATGGGGATCTCGATCACGGCGGTGAACTCCGCCGGCAAATGAGCGCCGGGGGTGACGTCGTGCCAGGCGTGCGTCATGAGTGGGTGGGCCCTCGGCGAGCGGCGGTCTGGGCAAGGAATACGTTTATCGACCGCCGGCCGAGAGTCAACGCGCCGCTCCCTTCAGGGCTGGGCCACTTGGGGCCGGGGAGGCCCTCTCGGGGGTGCCGATCGCCCTTATTCCAGCGGGGCCGCGCTTGCGGGCTTTCCCGTTCGTCCTTCGGCGGAGGGAACATCACCGTCTCCGGCGCGATGAGCACGAGGTGCCGGGTGTCGAGGGTGGCACGGAAATCGGCCGGGAGCTCCGTCCTCCCCTGCCCGTCACCCCGCGCGACCGGACGCCCGGCCGTCCCCGTCCGCTCGCGCCACGGCGCGGAGGGCCTGCTTCATCGGGCCTGGTAGCCGCGCCGCCAGGCGCTGGAACACCCCCCTCGAGAGGCGAGCGATCTCCTGCTGCGCGGCGTCTCGTTCGACCTGGAGGTGATGGATGGCCTCCTGTCCCGCCGCGCGGTCCGCCTCCGACTGGGCGAGGTCCGCGGCGAGTCGATGGATCACGTCCAGCCGTGCCGCCCGGTCCGCCTCGGCCTGTTGAAACACCTCTCGCTGGGTGGCCCGGTCCACCTCGAGCCGTTGAATCACGTCCAGCCGTGCCGCCCGGTCCGCATCGAGCCGTTGAATCACCTCCAACTGTTTCACCCGGTCCGCATCGAGCCGTTGAATCACGTCCAGCCGCGCCGCCCGGTCCGCATCGATCTCGTGCAGCAACTGGTTCAGTCGGGAGACGGTGGGGAAGGGCGTGGCAGAGGGAGAAGGCGTGCGGGAATCGACCCGGGCAAAGGCCGCCATGAGTTGGGCAGCGCTGTCGCGCCAGTCGTAGCAGCGCAACCGCTCTTTCCCCCGCGCTACCAGGCGCGCGCGGAGGGGCTCGTCGGAGGCCACCAGGGCCATCGCCTCGCTCATCGCCTCCACGTCGGTCGGGTCGCACGTCAGCACGGCGTCGCCACCCACCTCCGGCAAGCTGGTGCAGTGGCTACAGGCGACCGGCACGCCGGCCGCGAACGCCTCGAGCAGGGGCATGCCGAACCCCTCGAACAGGGAAAAGAAGACCAGCGCCCGGGCCCGCGCCAGCAGCGCCTGGAGAACGCCGCGGCGAACGAAACCGAGGTGCCGGGCCGGCAGGCCGGGGAAGTCCTTCGCCATCTCGTCCCACCCATCGGGGTGGCCGGTGAGCACGAGCTCGAACGGCCGGGTCGCCCGGCCGACGAAGCGGGCAAACGCCTGGAGGACGCGCCGGTGGTTCTTGTGAGGCCACAGGTTGGCGGGGTAGAAGAAATAGTCGTGCGCCGGCAACAGGGCGCGCTCCGCCTCGCTGAGGGCGTCGGCCTCGGGGCCTTCCGGAGAGGCCGACAGGGCGGGGGGGGTCAAAAAAATGTCCGCCCCCTTGCCCGCGGGGTGGGCCAGCAGGGTCTGCCGGGCGTGTTCGGACAGCGTGGCGATGGCGCCGGCACGGCCCAGGGCCTGGGCGAAACCGGCGCGGCGGCCCTGCAACACTTCCGGGGTGAAAAACTCGGGGTAATACTCGTGTTGAATGTCGGGAATGACGACGACCTGGCGCTCCAGGGGGAAGGCGAGCTCGACGTCGGCGGGGTACGTGCGAAGAAGGACGTCGAGCCTCAACTGGGCCGCGTAGGCATCGAGGAGGGGAAAGTAGGGCCCCGCCGGCAGGTGCAGGGCCTGCACGTGCGGAGGGAGGTTGGCGAACAAGGGCCGGTTGCCTGTCTGGTAGAAAAGCACCACGTCGTGCTCGGGCCAGCCGGAGAACAGGGCCTCCAGCACCCCCCGCAGGAGGGGAGCGAGTCCCCCGGTGACGCCCTCCGAAATGTGGACCAGTTCGACGCCGATCTTCATGGTGGTTCCTTTCCGCGCCCGACGTGCGCAGGAGAGCGACTCAAGGCCCGCCGGCCGTTCTCCTGTATGCATCGGCGGCGTGGGCTTCCCCACTCCACCGAATCCCACGCAGCAGAAAGGATAGCGGGCGGAAGTCGGCGTTCCCCCAGAAATCGTCCGAGACGGCGAACCAACTCGAAGTCACTGCCAGTTCGTGCGCGCCGGAGGCAAGCCCCTCGGCGGAGACAGAGAGGGAAAACGGGCCCGGGGTCGTGATCCGACCTCGGGCGACCGGCTGGCCATCGAGGGCCACGTCCACGATCAGGGGCTGCGGAAGGGGCCCGGGGAACGTGACCACGCCATCGAGCTGGAGAAGGCTGGCGCCGGGGCGGGTGTGGATCGTCGTGGTGAAAACGGGCCCGACGTGGCCATCGGGGTGTTGGCCCGTGAAGCTCCGCCAGGCGGAGGCGACGGGCGGCAAGCGCCTGCTCCTCCAGGTCAGCGCGGAGGTCGGGGCCCGAGGCAACCAGCGGCGGAGGAGGGGCCCCGCGCCGAACAGGAGCCAGCGCCGGCAGGCGGCCTCCGGGGCCAGGAGCGCCGCCCGCGCGCGGCAGACGAGGCTGCGCCAGCGCAGCCCGGCGGCCAGCGCCTGGTGGCCCGCAGCGGTCAGTTGGGCCGCGCGCTGCCGACGACCGCAGCGGCGCTCGAGGCGGAACAGGGCCAGCGACAGGAGCGCGCGCCAGTACCGGGCGCGCCACCGTGGCCCCCAGTAGCGCCGGCTGACGACCGTGGCCCGGTCGTAAATGTCGCCGGGCTTCGTGGAGCAACTCTTTGAGCGAGTGTGGAGTCGGTAAGTGGCCAGCACCTGGTCGATCGCGTGGAAGCGGTAGCGGCGGCTGAACCGGCACATCAGGTCGTAGTCGAGGACGAGCTGTTCGGATTCGTCCATCGGCCCGCAATGGCGCCAGGCCTCCGCCGTCCAGAAGGTCGCCGGCTGGGGGACGCAGTGGACGTTCCAGACCTGGAGGAGGCGCGCGGGGCTGACTGGCGCGCTGGGGTGCTCCATTCCGGTTGGCCGGTCGTCTTCATCCACGTGGATGCAGCGCCCCACGACGAGGTGCCGCCCGCGCGCCGGGTCGATTTCCCGGGCCACCCGCTGGAGAGCGCCCGGCAGCAACGTGTCGTCGGAGTTGAGGAAGCAATAAATGTCGCCGGTGGCGTGCCGGAAGCCCTTGTTGATCGCGTCGGCCTGGCCGCAGTCCGGTTCGCGCAGGGCTCGCAAATGGGGGTACTGGGCAAGCACGGCAGGAGTCTCGTCGGTGGACATCCCGTCCACGACGATGTGCTCGAGATTGGGGTAGTTCTGCGCGAGCACGCTCTCGATCGTGCGCCCGATGAACTTCCCCTGGTTGTACGAGGGCGTCACGACCGTGATGCGCGGGAGGCTGGCCACGTCGTTCTCCCTCGTCTTCAACCGGCAACTCTGTCGTCCGGAGGCCACGCGGCTTCCCGACCGTTCCCCTTCGCGAAGCACGGCACCGGCGCCTTCCTCCCATACCCGCCGGGCATCGGTCGAGTCAACCCGGATCGCTCTGGGCCGGGCCCCACCTGGCGCCCTCGCCAGCGGAAAGGATTGTAGGAGCGGGCGCTAAAGTCCGAGGCGCTTGCGGCCGATAATGTTTGAGATCGCGTGTGGTTCCGCATTGTCGAACAGCAATCCGCACGTCGGCCGGGTATCTCGATCAATCGGCGGTATCCGGTCGGACGGGCCCTATCTTCGTCGCGCAGGTCAGCGAAGGTCCTTGTCGAGCCCTCCCGATTTCGGGAGCCAACAGATCGTCCCGAGCTCCCGGGGGGAACGTCGGGCGAGAAGCGCCGGGGGGCGCTTTTTTACACCGACCGGAACACAGGTGCCGAACGGCCAACCGCTCCGCGAAGCGCCCTGGCCTCGGCTGAGGGGGATGTCGCGTCCATGCTCAAATCAAACGAAGCCGTTCCGTCCATCAGCGTCGTCGTCCCGTCGTACAACCAGGGTCGCTTCCTTCGCGACAACCTCGAGAGCATCTTCCGGCAGGAGTACCCGCGCCTGGAGGTGGTCGTGATGGACGGCGGGTCCACCGACGAGAGCGTGGCCATCCTCCAGTCCTTCGCGCCCCGGCTGAAATACTGGCAGAGCTGCCCGGACGGAGGCCAGGCCGCCGCCATCAACGAAGGGATGGGCCATTGCACCGGCGAGATCGTCGGCTGGCTCAACTCCGACGATTTCTACTGGGGCGACTGCCTGTGGACGGTCGGCCGCGCCTGCGCCGCCTCCCCCGGATACGGGCTCTACGTCGGCAACGGGCTTCGCTACTCCCAGGAGCAGGATCGGTACAAGCCCTTCAACCGGCGGCACGTGGCGCTCAACCGCATCGCCCTCGAAGAGGGGCTGGATTACCTGTTGCAGCCGGCGGTCTTCTTCTCCCGGGAGGCCTGGGAGGAGGCGGGGGGGCTCGATCCCTCGCTCCAGTATTGCATGGATTGGGACGTCTTCATCCGGGTTGCCCGCGCCCGGCCCGCTGTCCTCATCAACGAGTTTCTCGCGGTCAGCCGCGAGTACGCGGAAACCAAGACCAGCTCGGGCCAGTTCGCGCGGACCGACGAGCTCCTCGCCATGATCCGGCGGCACACAGCCCAGGAGGTGACCCCGGGGGGCTTGTTCTACCTTCTGGAGATGCTCCTGGCGGCGACCTCCACCCCCGCCTTGGCCCCCGCCCGCGGCGCCCTCTACGAGGGCATGAAAGCCCTCCAGGCCAGCTGGAGGGCTACGGTCGGCAGTGCCGATGGCTTCCCGGAGAAAAGCGACCCCCAGGACCGGGCCTATCTGCCCTTCGTCGCCGGCCGGTCACCCCTCCTGGCGAGGTGGCGCGAGAGGGGTGGCCTCGATCTCCCCTCTTTCAGCGTCGTCGTCCCCTCCTTCAATCAGGCGAGGTTCCTGCCGGAGACCCTCGACAGCCTGGTGGGCCAGAACTACCCGCGCCTCGAGACCGTCGTGATGGACGGGGGCTCCACGGACGGCACCCAGGAAGTGCTCCGGCGCTACGAGGGCCAGCTGGACGGGTGGGTGTCGGAGGCCGACCGGGGGCCGGCCCACGCCATCAACAAGGGGCTGGCGCGGACGAGTGGAGAGGTGGTGGCCTGGCTGGCCTCCGACGACGTCCTCACCGAGGGGGCCATCTGGGAGGCGGCCCGCCTGTTCGCCGAGGACCCCGACCTGGACCTCGTCTACGGCAACGCGCTCTACATCGACGAGAACAGCGAGCCCTTCCTCGCCGACCACGGCGCCTACCGCACCAGCCTTTACTACGGCGAGATGCAGCCCCCCGAGCTCATCCCGGCGTACTGGTCCTACGTGCATGCGGTCCCCCAACCCACGGTGTTCTTCCGCCGGCGCCTGCTCGAATCGTGCGGCGCCCTGGACGAGTCGTACAAGTTCATCTTCGACTTCGAGTTGTTCCACCGCTTCGCGCGCAAGGCGAAGGTGAAGAAGATCGAACGGACGCAGGCGTTCTACCGCATTCACGCCAGCTCGAAGACGTCCTCCTGGGAGAACTTCCTCGTCGAGCTCTACCGCTTCAGCCGGCCACACTGGCCCGGCCGCTTTTCCCGCGATTTCTTGCGGATGATGCGCGAGTTCCTGGCTGCCTACGTGGGCCGGCGCCCCTCGCCCACCAAGTGGCGCCGCCGACTCAAGAAGGCCCGCGTCGCCCTGTCGGTCTGGACGGGCTGGGGCAACCCGGAAGGCTTCGGGCTTCGGCGGGCCCGCCGACCCGCGCCGCCGGTGGGGCCCGCGCTCCCGGCCCAGCCGCCCCCCCAGACCGGGGCCTGTGACCGGCCGATCGATCGCAGCAACCTGGTGTACCGCTCGTCGTTCTGTTCGTTCGCCTGGCCCATGTATCCGGGGCACTCTGGGGGCGAGATCCGGGACTTTCACCTCCTGCGCCACTTGCTGTCCTTTAGCCGGGTGACGTACTACTCCCTGACGGCCGTCCCGGAAGATGGCCGCGAGGACTGCCTCGCCCGTCACGCGGAGGCCGTTCACACCTCGGCAACCGTGCGGGCCGCGCGCCCGCACCTGTGTGGCCCCGAGGCCCCGGACTTCCCCCTGCGCCGCCGCGTCCTGGATCGACTGCGGCAGGAGGGGTGGCCGGTCCTGGGGCCGCGCTACCACCGAGACGGCACCCAGAAAGTCCCCCACCTCCAGGCGGCCTTGGCGCCCGCTTTGCAGGCCGACCTCGACCAGGAGGCCCCCGACTTCCTGTTCGTCGGGCCGCAGGTCAACCCCGCAGCGATGCTGCTCCGCCGACTGGCGCCCCGCACTCGCCTGGTCATGGCTTCGTACGACGTGGAGGCCGTGCGCGTCGCCCGACTCGCGGCCGCCCACCGCGGCTGGCTGGGCCGCCTCGCCGGCCGCCTCGAGGCGAGTCGGGCCTCCTGCTTCGAGCGCGACAACCTGGCCCGTTTCGACGGCGTCCTCGCGGTCAGCGACCTCGACAAGGCGCTGTTCGTGGAACACTATGGCTTCCCGCCGGAGCGCGTGCTGGTCGTACCGAACGGGGTCGATCTGGACTACTTCGCCTTCGCGCCCCGCCCGGCGGCTGCCAAGGCGGTGCTGTTCACGGCCAGCCTGTGCTACCCGCCGAACCACCAGGCTGCCCTGCGCCTGGTGGACCGGATCATGCCGCTCGTGCGCCGGCGCCACCCGGACGCCGGCGCCTGGATCGTCGGGCAGTACCCGCCCGCCGATCTGGCGGCCAAACACGATGGCGCCCGCGTCGTCGTCACCGGCAAGGTGGGGGACGTGCGTCCGTACCTGGCCTCGGCGGCCGTCACCTGCGTTCCCCTGCTGGCGGGGAGCGGGACCAAGTACAAGGTGCTGGAGGCCCTCAGCGCCGGCACGCCGGTTGTCTGTTCTCCCCTGGGAGTGGAGGGCCTCGAACTGACCGATGGCCAACACCTTCTGGTGGGCCGCACCGACGCGGAACTGGCCGAGGCCGTCGGCCGGGTGCTGTCGAGCCCCGCTCTGGCGGGGGGCCTCGCCGCGCGAGGGCGGGAGGAGGTGGAGCGGCTCTACAGTTGGGACGTTTGCATGGCGGGGCTGCGACCGTGGTTGGGAGCGCTGGCCGCCATGCCGCGCCGGTCGGAGCACGACCGGGGCCCGGCGTTGCGGTTGGCTGCTCGCCCGGAGAAAGTGTATCGAACCGCCGCGTGATCTCCTCCCCTCGGAACCAGGCTCCCCAAAGGATGAAGGATGTACCAGAAAGGCCCCCGCTTCATCCTTCATCCTTTGGGAAGGCCCGCTTGACATTCGCCCGGGCCAACGCCATACAGCGATCCCGTTCCCGGGTTGGGCCAGCCGAATGCCTCAAGAGGGCTGGCCGGACGGCCGATCAATGGCGATTTCGAGTCGCAAGCCGGAGCGCGGGACGGGCAAAGCGGAGGTCACGGATGCGGGCTCATCTCGATTCGAGTGACGGGACCGTCCAGCACTGGATCAAGGGGCTGGGCGCCCCCCAGCGGCTGGCGCGGGTGCATGCCGCTGCACGGCTGAGCGCTCTGGGCAAGAGCGACCCCGCCGTGGTGACGGCACTGACCGAGGTGCTGCGCGAAGGGACGGTGGTGGCCCGCAAGATGGCCGCCCTGGCGCTGGGCAATCTCGGCGCCAGCACTGCCGTCCCGGCCCTGGTGGGGGCCCTGGAGGACGAGGACGAAGGCGTGGCTCGCCGCGCCGCCATGGCGCTGGGGCACCTCGGCGCGGAAGCCGCGTTGCGTCAGGCGCTCCAGCACCCCAACCTCGCCGTGCGCACCATGGCTGCCCTGGCCCTTGAGGAGAGCGACCGGGGCCGACCCCGGGCGGCCTGAATCACTCGTCCGCCCACGACAGGACAAGCGCCACGTCCCCCGACGCCCCGGGAACGTTCAGCGGCGTGGGGCCGACGCGGCGCGTCTTTTTCCGCACGAACTCGGGAAGGGCACGCAGGCAGCTTTCCAGCAGTTCTAACTCGCCAACCTCGGGGGGCCGCAGGACCATGCCCCGCTCCATGCGGTAGATGGAAGGGTAGGCGTGAGCCGCCGCCACCCGCCAGCCGTGCTCGCGGACCGCCTCCACGTCGGCGGGGACCAACTCGTCCTCCGGCCCGAAGACGACGGCCAGCGCCGCGGTGATCTCGGCTGCCTCCTGGCTGGAAAGGTTTTGCAAGCGAATGCGCTGGAGCGTCTGGTAGTCGTCGTAGAGCACCAGTCCTGCCGTCATGCCGGCCTCGCCCATCATGACCGCATAGCGCGGGGCGTCCTCGGGGCCCTCGCGCGCGATCTGGATGGCGCGCTCGCCGACGCGCTTCCACGGGGCCTGCTCGAAGAACCCCGCCGCCGCATCGAATACCCCGGCCACGAGCGCTGGGGTGACGCCCTCGACGTCGAGCAAGCCGGCCGGCGGCTCGCCTCCACCGCCCCCGCCCGAGCCGAGCTCCTCCAGCATCTCTTCGAGACCTTCCAGGTCGCCCATCTCCACGACGACGTTGAGCGCCTCCAGAGACGGGCGCAGGGCGGCGGCCCAGCTATCGGCGCCGAACTGAACGGCCGTGGGCAGGTGCGGCTCGCCGGCGGCGGGCGCCGTCATGGCCTGGGCCAGCGCCGTCCAGGCCTGGGCCGGGCCAGGCGCGTCGAGCATCACCTCGGAGGCCAGGATGAAGCCCTCGCTGCTCGCGACGACCAGCACCCAGGGGCGCATCGCGCCGGCGCCTTCTTGGACGAGCACCTTGAGCTGTCGCGCGCCCGCCTGCCAGACGTCGAAGCGCTGGGGCAGCGCTTCGAGCCGGCGCAGTTCGGCGGGACTGGGGCCGACGCTGTTCCGTTTCTTCGCCATGTCGGGGCTCCTCTTGCGGGGCTTGTGATTTGTCTCAGAACGAAGCGCGGCTGGCAAGGGGCGAGCCTCAGGGCTCCTCGTTGCGCTCCACTTCGCCCTGTTTCCGGCCCGCCTCGTTCCCCCAAAGCACCTCCCCTTTCTCATCGATCGCGCTCCGCTCGACGAGCAGCCGCAACTACTCGGCGAGAGGCAACTTGGCGAGCTCGGCGAGGCGCTGGCGCGTTCGCTCGCGCATCTCATTACTCTGTCATCTCCCCCCTCCTTCTGCCCTGATCCAATAGGTGCCCGCGACAATGCAGGTTCTGTCGTGAAGCGCTGGGTGGCCTGCCCGTTCACGCCCCCGTCGGGCGCTCCTTTTGCTCCCCTTTCTCGATTTCTCCGTTGCCCAACAAGACTTCGCCTCGCTCGTCGATGGTCCCCCACTCGATCATCCGACGAAATTGTTCCTCGGGCGGGAGCTTGTTGAATTCTTCGATCGCTCTGCGCGTCTGCTCGATCAGTTCTTGCTTGGTCTTCTGGTCCCCCCCGAGCCTCGAATCAACGAGGTAGGCACGAGACGACCAGGCGTCGGGCCAGGCGCAGCCACAGCCGCGCTCCCGTCAGGGCCACGCGGCTGTGCAGGGCGAGCTCGCCCTCGTCAAACTTTTCGCGCCCACACCGCGGGCGCCTCGCCTCGATCGCCTCGCTCACGCCGCCCTTCTCCCCTCCGCCTTGTCCACGTTGAGCGTCGCCCGCACCGTGTAGGCGGATTTGCCCTGGCTCTCGAAATACGTTCGCGCCAGCAACTCTCCCAGCAGCCCCATCGAGATGAACTGCACGCCCACCAGCTCCAGCATCATGCTCAGCAGCAGCAGCGGGTTGCCCGTCATGAACACCAGCGGGTTGCAGAGATGTTTCATGCCGACGGTCGTCAGCAGGCTCACCACGCCCAGCGCCATCGCGATCAAGCCCGGCAGGCCCAGAGCGTGCATCGGCCGGCTCACGTAGCTGTGCAAGAACTTCACCGTGATCAGGTCCAGCAGCACGCGGACCGAGCGCGACAGGTTGTACTTTGTCTGCCCCGCCACGCGGGCGTGATGCCGGACCGGGACTTGCACCACGCGCGCCCCGTGCATCTTGGCCAGCACCGGGATGAAGCGGTGCATCTCCCCGTACAGCGGCAGCGCCTCCGCCAGCTCGCGCCGCATCGCCCGTAGGGTGCAGCCCATGTCCTTCACCTGCGTTCCCGTCACTTTGCGAATCACCCAGTTGGCCAGCAGGCTGGGCACCTTGCGCACGAACAGGCTGTCCTGCCGGTTCTCGCGCAGCCCGAAGACGGCGTCGTGGCCCTCGTTCAGCTTCTCCAGCAGCATGGGAATGTCGGCGGGGTCGTTCTGTAGGTCGCCGTCCATGGTGACGAGGACGTCGCCGGACGACCAGTCGATGCCCGCGCGCAGCGCCGGGGTCTGCCCGAAGTTGCGGCGCAGGGCGATCACCTTGACGCGCCGGTCGCTCGCCGCCAACGCTTCCAGCACGGCGAACGAGCCGTCCGCGCTGCCGTCGTCCACGAACAGGACCTCGTATTCGCTCAAGGCCGTGCCGACGAGCGGATCGAGCGCGGAGCGCAGGCGCTCATGCAGCGGCCGAAGGTTGTCGCGCTCGTCCTTGATCGGCACCACCACGGACAGGCTCTGCATCACCACGGTCCTCCTCCGATCCCTCGCTGCGCGGGCGAGGCCAACCCTCGCCGAGATAGAAAAGACCGCCGAGCAGGCTGGCGGAGCCGATGGCGGCGAACTGGAGCAGGGCGAGGAAGACTGCCTGTTCGGCCGGGACGCCCAGCGGGGCGAGCAGAACCACCGTGCCCGCCTCGCGCAGCCCCATCCCGTTGACGCTCACCGGCAACAGCGTCAGGAGGGCCACCAGAGGCACCAGCACGCCGTAATAGGCCAGCGGCACCTCCAGCCCCATGCCCACGCCGATCAGCCAGACGAACACCACGTTGGCGAGTTGCACTACCACGCCCAGCGCTCCCGCGGCCAACAACACGCCCGGCCGAGCGAAGCAGGCGCGCCCCACCTCCACCAGGCGTTGCAACTTCGCTCGCCCAAGCGGCGCGCGCGCCGCGGCGCACGGCAGCAGCGGCAGCGCGAGCACGCCCAGCACCGTCGCCGCGCCAAGGCCGGTGACGGCCCAGGCCAGCCAGGGGGCCAGGCTCATCGGAGCGCAAAGCGCCGCCGTGCAGGCGAGCGCAATCAGCACGACCAGGCCGGTAGCGCGGTCGGCGAGCACGCTCACGAACGCGGCCGCGCGCCGGCCCTCGGCCCGCGACAGATACCAGGCGCGCACGACGTCCCCGCCGACGGAGGTGGGCAGGACGAGGTTGAAGAACATGCCGAGGAAGTAGTGGGCGAAATAGCGACCCCAAGGCCCCCCGAAGCCCAGAGCGCCGGCCAGGAGTTGCCAGCGCAGGCTGCTGGCCGCCTGGGCCAGAACGTACACGAGCACGGCCAGGGCCCACAGTTCGAGGCGCAGGCCGGCGAAGGCGGGGCCCAGACGGCCCCACTCCAGGCGCCAGGCCAGCACGCCCAGCAGGAGTACGCTCCCCAGCAATCGCGCCCGTTTGCTCACGACGCCTCCAGGTCCCAGAGCAGGGGCTCGCTGCCCAGTTGCAAGAACGAGCCGTGTTGCTCGTCGGCCAGATCGATGCGCAGGTAGTAGCGCCCCGGCGTTTTCAGGGGCGGCAGGACCAGCGTCAGGTCCACGTGCTCGCCCGGCGCTATCGTGCGGAAGAACAGCCCCGCTCGCGCCTCCTCGCGTACCGGCTGTTGCTCCTCGTCCGCCACCACGTAGCGGACGTGGATGCCGGCGTTCGTTCCCGGCTGGAAGTGCCACGGCTTGATCGAGGTGTTGTGACAGCGCACGCGCAGCGACACCTGAGCGCCGCAGGGAACGCGGAGGGGCCGGGCCTGCGGATCGAGGAACTCGATGCGAGCCCGGCACTCGGCGGCGCAGTAGTCGTGGCGAACCCAGTGCCGCAACCGATGAGGGGAGTGCTCCTTGCCCTGGGCGGCAAGCCATTCTTCGTAGAGGTCGAAGAAGCGACCCATGTTGGCGGTGCGCCCGATCGGCAGGTGGCCGGTGCGCAGGCCGAGTTGCTGGCGCGCCTCGGGCAACCCGGCGTCGGTGTACAGGAGCAGGCAAAGGGCGCTGGCCAGGCCAGTGCGGTCGGCGCCTTGGTGGCAGTGGATCAGCAAGGGCCGCTCGCTGCGGTCGAGCACCTCGAGCAACTGGCGGATGGCCGGCACGGAGGGCAGCCGGCCCGCGGAAAAGCTGAGGTCTTCCAGCGACACGTTGAGGCGCTGGGTGGCCCGGCACTCTTCCAGATACCACGGCGTCGGGTCGGAGACGCCCCGCATGTTGACGACGGTGCGAATGCCATAGCGGCGGACGACTGCCTCAAGGTTGCTTGCGGAGGGCTGGCTACAGCGGTAGACGGCCCCGGGCAGGACGGTGTGGAGATTGGTGCCGACCAGAATGTTTCCGAAGTGCAGAACCAGAGCGACGACCAGCCCCACGGCGGCGCCGCGCAGCAGAACGGGCACCAGGGCCCGCTGGGGCTTTGGTTGGGTCAACTCCATCGGCCGGGGCCTCCTTTCCCCGTCCCCGACGGCCGGGCAAGGCATCGGGGCCCGCATCATGCCAGATGCAGGCGCGGAAGGCCAGACCTCTTGGCTGTGGGCTTTGGCTGCCGCGCTTCTGCGGTCCGTTGGGGCGTTGGATCAGGTCGCCGGTCGGCATGGCCGTGCCACGGCAGCGACGAGGCCGAATGGCAGGTGACCATCTCCACTCGTTCGCCGGGTGCCCGCATCACGGCAGTGGCCAGTCCGCGCCGAGGGCAAGGCGCTGCGCCGCCGTGACGGCCGCGATGCCCCCGGCGCCCACTTCCAACAACCGGTCGAGGTGGTCGCGCCGGAAGGTGGCCTCCTCGCCGCCGGCTTGCACCTCGATGAAGGCGCCGGCGCCGGTCATCACCAGGTTCAGGTCCACGTCGGCGTCGCGGTCCTCGCGGTAGGCGAGGTCGAGCAGCACATCGCCTTTCAGAAGGCCGATGCTGACGGCCCCCACGCTGTCGCGGACCACCTCGGCGGGGGCGGGGAATGGCAGAGTGGACAGGCCGGGCTGCGCGGGACGCGGGGGAGATTTGTGGGCGGCGAGGAGGGCGTCGAGGAGGGCGACGAAGGCGCCGTTGATGGCGGCGGTGCGCGTCCCGCCGTCGGCCTCGAGCACGTCGCAGTCGATCCACAGGGTGCGCTCGCCGAGGCGGGCGAGATCGACGACGGCGCGCAGGCTGCGGCCGATGAGGCGCTGGATCTCGACGCCGCGGCCATCGACCTTCCCGCCGCGGTCGCGCGGCTTGCGGGTGGAGGTGCTGCCGGGGAGCATGCTGTACTCGGCGGTCAGCCAGCCCTTGCCGGTGCCGGCGAGGAAGGGCGGGACGGTGGCCTCGACGGTGCAGGTACACAGCACCATCGTGCGGCCCATGTTGACGAGGACGCTGCCGGGGGCCTGGCCGGTGAAGCGGCGCTGAAACGCGAGCGGGCGCAACTCGTCGGGGCGTCGGCCGTCGAAACGCATCGGTCGTCCTCCGGGCGAGACGAAGGGAATGGGGCCTGAGGACGATGATAGGGGAGGTGCGCGAGACCGGCATGCCAGCCGGGCCAGGCCTGCAGTCCGGCAGGAATGCCGGACGGACCGATGCGATCCAGGCCTGAACGCGTTCGACGGTTTCGGCTCGGTCGGCCGCCGTAATTGCTTGCTTCGGGATGCGTGAATCAGGAGCGCCTCGCGATCCCGCCAATCAGCCCGCCGACCAGGCTGCCGATTACGAAACCGATGGTCTGGTTTAGCGCGACAGAACATCCAATCCACGCGCCGGCAGCCCCAAGAGCGGCCCCGAGGAGCCCCGCCCGCCACTCGAACGACCCTTGGGGCGCCCCCCCTTTCTTCAGAGGGGCCCCGGCGGTCCCGGCGCCGATCATCGCGGCAAACCCCAAGAAAAACAGTCCCCATCCGATCCCATGCTGTTCGAACATAGGCTCCCCCTTCTCCCGGTTGATACAACCCTGTGACTGCGCAACCAACCCATTACCCCGCGGAGCGCAAAGGGCTCGCGACGCCGTGCCGTGAGGCGACCGGCAGGAACAGGCATGCCTGTTCCTGCCGCTCGCCTAACGTGACGGATGCGCGTTGCCCGAGAAGTACGCGGCGAGAAGCGCGAGGCCCCGATCCTTTACGGTCTTCCAAAGAGGCCTCGTTCCAGGCGCTGTCTCTCCTCCTCCGCCTTGCGGGCATCGTCCAGCGCCTTGCGCATCTGCTCCCGTGCCCCTCTCAAAGCGGCGCCCTCACCCCCCAGCGTCGCGATCGCCGCACCCAGGTTGCGCATCTGCTGCTCCGCCTGGCCTTGCGCGACGCCCCAGTGGCCCTTGTGCGTTTCCTTGCGGGCGTTCAGGCCGGTCAACTTGTCCTCGAAGTCCTTCGACTTCCGCTTCAGCTCTCCCCGCTCGACGGTCAACGCTACCTTCCGCGCCTGCAACAGCTTGCGGCCCTCCTTCAAGTTCTCCGCGTCCTTGGCGTTCTGGTCCTTGTCGTTGAAATAGGCCATCACGTCCTTCTCCTGTCGCTCGACGAGGCCCTTCCAAATCTGGACGGCCTTGTCGTGCTTGCCCCGGCGCTTGTCGTACTTCTCCTGCCGCTGGCCCAGGCGCTTTCGCGCCGCCGCGCCCTTCGCCGTCTTGCTCTCGGCCTCCAGCGCCGCCTTCTCGGCGGCGAGCGCCCGCTTCTCGTTGGAGAGCGAGACCACGTCCCGGTTGATGGTCGCCGTCACGGCCCCGAGGCCGGCCCACCGCGTCGTCAACTCCCGGCCAGCCTCCCCGACGGCCTTCTGCACGCCGTCGAGCTCCTTGTCCTTCTCGTCAATGGCGGTCCCTTCCGCGTTCACCTTCCCCTCCAGCTTCCGCAGGGAGGCGTTGTCCGTGGCCAGGCCTTGTTGTTCGAGGGCCAGGTCGCCGGCGGCCTTCTTGCGGTCGCCCAGGTCTTTGAGGAGCTTCTTGCTCTGCTCGAGCAACAAAGTCCCCGCCGGCCCGACAGGCCGGGGCGGCGGCTGGGCCGAGGTAGCGCTCGCCAGCGCCAGCACGATCGCCAGCGCGATCGGCACGATACGGTTCATGGGTGCTCTCCTCCCTCAAATGGGCGTTACTCGTCGGACGAAACCTGGTTCGGAGGAATGGGGGGCGGGCGACGTCGCCCGCCCCCCATCGCTTCGCGATTAGCGGCCACCGCCCGCCTTCGGAACGGTGTCGTCGTAGCCGATTCGCACGCGGCCCGGGCCGGGGCCCGCGGCCGCCACCTGCTGGTTATACAGACCGACCCGGCGCTGGAGGTCGCTCCGGTCGCCGCTGTAGCGCTGCAACGACTGGCTCAGGCGCGAGGCGCGAGCCTGGTAGGCCTCGACGCGCCGGTTGTAGTTGCTCGCCGCGCTGCGGTGGTCCTGGTAGCCGCTGTCCAGGGCCCGCAGCCGGGCGTTGAGCGCCCTCGCCAGGTCGTCGTATTGCCGGGCGCGAGCCTGGTAGGCCTGAGCCGCCTGCCGCTGCTGTGCGGCGCGGCTGTTGTAGCTCGCCACCGCACTCCGCTGTTGGCCGACCTGGGCGTTGTAGCTGTTCACCCTACGGTTGAACCGCGTCAGCCGTTCCCCGCTCCGGGCGCCCGAGCGCGCCGCCTCGATCGAGCCCAACTCCTGGCTCAGCGCCTGGCTTCGGCTGTCCAGCCTCGTTCGTTCCTGCTGAAGGCGCTGGGCCGACGCCTTGAGCTGGGCGGCCTCCGCGTTCAGGCGCTGGGCCATCGACCGCAGCGCCTCGCGTTCCTGCCGGGCCCGGTCGGCCGCTGCCTTGAGCCGGTCGGCCTGGCCCTTGAGCCTGTCGCCATCGCCCTTCAGGTTGGCGCCCTCGCGGTCGAGGTTGGCCTTCTCGCTGCCGAGCTCGCCCGCCCGGCCCTTCAAGGCCTTCATCTCCTCCAGGAGCTTCTTCGCCTCGTCCTGTAGCCCCCCGGAGGCCCCGGCCTGCCCCCGGGCGCCGGCGACCGCGACAACGAAAGTCAGGGCTGCGGCGAGGATGCACGTGCGAAACATGAGTCAACTCCCCTGCAAGATCGTTCGGACGTGCGGGCCGGCGTTCCCGGTTGGCCGTGCTTCTCGCGTCGTCCGTCTGAGGAGGACATGGGGAACGGCGCCGATTCCCGCCAACAAAATTCGGCGCCCGGTTGGCGTTTGCCTTCCCCGTCCCGATGCCCTATGCTGTGGTCGAATCGCGGAGCGGAGGAGGGGGCGACGAAGGCGCCGGGCTCGTCCTTTGAAGAGCTCCTGGAGCGCTCCACGTAGGGCGAGCTGCTTGCCCTGTTGCGGAGGACCGTTCCATGTCAGCGTCCGACGACCTGATTGGTGGCCTGCCCAGCGAGGAGTGGGGCGAGTTGCACCGCATCGCGAAGGCATTCGAGGCGGCGTGGCAATCCGGCGCCTGCCCCGCGCTGGCCGACTATCTGCCCCCTGGCCGGGCCGACGTGCCTTTGCTGCTGGAGCTGGCGCGCCTAGACCTGGAGCACCGGCTCCGCCGGGGCGAGACCGCCCGCGTCGAGGCATACCTCGAGCGCTTCCCCGAGCTGGCGCGGTCCCCCACCGCCGTCCTGGAGCTGGCCTCCGCGGAACACGAGCACCGCCGGCACTGGGAGGCCGGCCTGACGCCCGAGGCCTACCTCGAGCGCTTTCCCGCCCACCGCGACGCCCTGCTCGGCCGGTTGGGGGAAGGGGCGCCCGCCGACACGTGGAACGACCTCGCCCGCCCCCATTCCCCCTCGGGGCATGGCTTGCCGGCGGTCGCGGGGCACGAGGTGCTCGAAGAGCTAGGCCGGGGCGGGATGGGCGTCGTCTACAAGGCCCGCCAATCGCGCCTCGACCGGCTCGTGGCGCTGAAGATGATTTTGGCGGGGGGCCACGCGGGCGAAGACGAACGCCAGCGCTTCCGCACCGAGGCGGAAGCGATCGCGCGCTTGCAACACCCGAACATCGTGCAGGTCTTCGAGGTCGGCGAGCACGAGGGCAAGCCGTTCTTCTCGCTGGAGTTTTGTCCCGGCGGTTCGCTGGAGAAGAAGCTGGGTGCCGCCCCGCTGCCGCCCGCGGAGGCGGCGCGCATGGTGGAGGCGCTGGCGCGGGCGATGCACGCGGCCCACGTCGCCCACGTGGTCCACCGCGACCTCAAGCCGGCCAACGTGCTGCTGGCCGCCGACGGCACGCCCAAGATCACCGACTTCGGGCTGGCCCGCAAGCTCGACGAGGCGGGCCAGACCCGCCCCGGCGCCGTGATGGGCACGCCGTCGTACATGGCGCCGGAGCAAGCGGCAGGACGGGGCAAGGAAGTGGGGCCGCTCGCCGACGTCTACGCGCTGGGCGCCATCCTGTACGAGTGCCTCACGGGGCGGCCCCCCTTCAAGGCGGCGACCGCGCTGGAGACGATGGCCCAGGTGGTGAGCGACGAGCCGGTGTCGCCCCGGCAGTTGCAGCCGGGCTGTCCGCGCGACCTGGAGACGGTCTGTCTGAAATGTCTGGAAAAAGAGCCCGACAAGCGCTACGACAGCGCGGCCGAACTGGCCGACGACCTGGGGCGGTTCCGGAAGGGGGAGGTGGTGCATGCCCGGCCGGTGGGGCGCGCCGAGCGCGCCTGGCGCTGGTGCAAGCGCTACCCGGCACGGGCGGGGCTCCTGGCGGCCAGCGTCGTGGCGCTGGTGGCGCTGGTCGGGGGCGGGGTGGCGCTGGGCTACAGCGGAAAGCTGCGGATGGCGCTGGGCACCGCCGAGGAAGAGCGGGGCCGTGCGGAGGCCCAGCGCGCGGAGGCCGACCGGCAGCGGGGGTTGGCCCAGGACAACGCGGCCGAGGCGGTGCGGCAGCGCGAGCTGGGGCGCCGCTACCTCTACGCCGCTCAGATGAACCTGGCCCAGCAGGCGTGGCACGACGCCGAGGTGCCGACGGCGCGGGCGCTGCTCGATGGGCTGCGCAAGCAGGGAGCGGCGCTCGAGCCTCTGAAAGGCCTCGAGTGGGGCTACCTCAACGGGCTGGTCGCCGGGGGCGGCGCCAGCGCCGACGCCGTGGCCTTCGCCGAGAGCTCGGGGCGCATCACCGGGGTCGCCTTCACGCCCGACGGGAGCTCGGTGCTGACGGCCAACTGCATGGACGCGATCCGGCTGCGCGATGCCCGCACCGGCTCGGTCCGCGCCACTCTCCACGGCGGGGGGGCCTTCAAGGCGCTGCGGCGCGACGAGACCTGCGCGGTCGCCGTCTCCCGCGACGGCCGCTACGCCTTTGCGACCTCGGTGGTGGCCGACGAACACTGGCTGCGCGTCTGGGCCTTGCGGGTCAACGGGGCCGACCTCGTGCGGGCGGAGCGGATCGGGGCGCCGAAGCGCATCCACCCTGGCCGGCCGACCGCGTCGGTGGCCATCAGCCACGACGCGGTGCGCCTGGCGTGGGCCGACCTCGACGGCCGCGTCGGGCTCCTCGACACCGGGAGGAACTTCACCGCCCCCTTCGCCAAGCGCGCCCACTACCTCGAGGCCCACGCGGGAGCGGTCCACGCCGTCGCCTTCCACCCGCAGACGGGTCGATTGCTCAGCGCCGGCAGCGACGGGGCCCTGCGCCTGTGGGCCTGGCCCAAGGACGGCGCGCCGCGGAAGAAGTGCGAGCGCGAACTCAAAGGACACACCGGGCCCGTCTGGGGGGTTGCGTTCAGCGCCGACGGGCTGTGGGCCGCGAGCGCCGGCGAGGACCGCAGCGTGCGCCTGTGGAGCATCGCCGGGGGCTGGTCGGGCCGCGTGCTGGCGCGCCACGATGCCCCCGTCCACGCCATCGCCTTCAGCCGCGACGGGCGCCGGCTGGCAAGCGCCGGCGCCGACCGCACGGTCAAGGTCTGGGACCTGGGCACGGGCGAAGCGATGGCCACCCTGCGCGGGCATTCCGCGTCGGTCAACGCGGTGGCCTTCGCGCCGGACGGCTTGCGGCTCATCAGCGGCGCCGACGACCGCGAGGCACGCATCTGGGACCTGCGCGAGCTGTCGGGCGCGCAGCGCCTCCAGGGCCGCGGGCGGCTGGGCGCCCTGGCGTTCGCGCCCGACGGGCGCCTCGCGGCCGCAGGCCCGGTTCAACCGCTGATGCTGTGGGGCCGCGACGGGAAGGTCGTCAAACTGTCGCTGCCGGCCCTGGCCCACGGGCCCGGTGCTCTGGCCTTCAGCCGAGACGGCAACCGGCTCGCCGCCGCGGGAGCCACGGTCGGCCTGTGGAATGCCCGCACCGGGAGGGCGATCCACGCCTTCCCCGGCCACGGCGAGTTGGCCCGGGCCGTCGCCTTTTCCCCGGACGACAAGTGGCTGGCCAGCGCCGGCGACGATGGCGTGGTGAAGGTGTGGGACGTGGCGTCGAAGGCCGAGAAGCACGCCCTACGCGGCCACGACGGCAACGTGTACGCCGTCGCTTTCTCACCCGGAGGCGAGTTGCTGGCCAGCGCGGGCCAGGATCGGACCGTGCGGCTTTGGGACGTCGCGAGCGGGCGCGAGGTGCGCCGGTTGGCCGGCCACACGGACGGGGTGACGGCCGTGGCGTTCGTGTCGGAGAAGGTGCTGGCGACGAGCAGTCAGGACCAGACGGTGCGGCTGTGGAGCGTGAAGACGGGCGAGGAGGAGCACGTCCTGCGCGGGCACACCGGCTGGGTACTGGACGTGGCCGCCAGCCCCGACGGGCGGCGCATTGCCAGTGCGTCGCACGACGGGCAGGTCAAGCTGTGGGACGCGGTGACGGGCCAGGTGGTGTTCGCGTTCCGCAGCCGCAGAGGGGCCTTTCGCTGCGTCCGCTTCCGCGCCCCCGACGGCAAGGCGCTGGCAGCGGCAGGTGACGAGGGCGCGGTGTACGTGTGGCAAGGGCGCCGCAACTGAGGCGAGCCCAATCGGCCGGTCCGACTCCGGGTAGGTGTCTTTGGAGTAGGGCCCCGCCGGGCGCGTGCGCAGGCGCCGGCCGGGCTACACGTACGTTTCGCAAGTTCGCCGCCAACTTGGCAGCCCGACG
>JBBSEZ010000096.1:0-25562 GCA_038239195.1 Gemmatales bacterium | reverse complement strand
GCCCGGCGAGGTTCACGTGGTGCTGATACGGTGCGGGCGCGAAACGACAAGCAAGAGAGTTGAGGGCGCTCCCCCTCTTGCTTGTCGTTTCGCGCTTGGTCAGGCCCGCTCCGCGATCGCGGAGCCCTCGCCCTTCGGCGCCTCCGTCACCGGCGCCTTCTCGGCCGGCTCGTTCGGTACGGCGACCGGCCGCGGGCGCCGCCAGCGCACCGGCGCGAACACGAAGGTCGAGAGCACCAGCAGCGCGAACGACACGTACACGACGTTGAAGACCCAGCCCGGCCAGTTGCAGAAGAGCAAATCGTTCAGCATTCGGCCAATGAACGTCTCGCCCGTGATCGGCTGGCCCGCCGCTTCGCGCAACTGGTTCTCCCACGTCGTCAGCGGGCACTCCATGTCGATGATCGACTCGAACGCCACGAAGCCGATCATCGCCACGTGAATGCAGCGAAACCAGCGGTTACGCACCCACTGCCAGCGGCAGCACATCCCCACCACCACCGCCAGAAAGCCGAAGAGCACGAAGCTCACGTACGCCAGGTGAACCGCCACCAACACGTCCGCCAGCAACCCGTACCACATCGCTCCGCCCTCTCCCCGCCATTAAGTTAGTGACTACTAGCTATCTGTATGATCCAGGGGCCCGGCGTTTATTCCCGGAAAAGGGGGCGGGGCTCACAGGATGCCGTGCTCGGCGAAGGCGGCGCGGACGCTGCGGCCGCGGGCGAGCTCTTCGCGGACGCGCTTCTCGCCGCGGGCCTTGTCGAGGGCGCGGGCGAAGGCCTGCTCGGCGAGCTCGGCGGGCACGACGACGATGCCGTCCATGTCGGCGAGGGCCCAATCTCCCGGCCGGACGATGGTGGAACCGACGCGGATCGGTTGCCCGTGGCTGACGCCGTCGAGTCGGCCGCGCGAGTCGAGGGGGCTGAAGCCGGCGGCGAAGACGGGGAAGTTCATGGCGAGGATTTGGGCCGCGTCGCGCGTCAGGCCGTCGATGATGGCGCCGACGGCGCCGCGGGCGCGGGCGGCCGTGGAGAGCAACTCTCCCCACAGGGCCGAGCCGTGGTCGGCGTTGGTGGTGGCGACGAGCACCTCGCCGGGGCGGAGGCCATCGACGCAATCCATCTCGACGGCGTAGGGGCTTGCGGGGTCGGCGGCGACGGGGACGGAGCTGAGGGTGGCGACCCGTCCGAAGATGCGCCAGTCGGGGCGCAGCGGGCGCAGGGCGGGCGGCAAGGCGCTGTTCCGATGGCCGAGCGCGTCGAGGACGTCGGCGAGCAGCGCGCTGCTGAGCAGGGCCTCGTCGGCGGGGGAGAGGGTCGGGTGGGACATGGGGGCCTCGTGGGACAGGCTTTCCAGGGTCGTCGGACAGGCGCCTCGCTTGCCGAGCCTTTCTCGAACACCTGTCGCTCTGGAAAGTCTTCCTACGACCTCAGCGCCGCCTCGCCCATTCGCTCGTGCCGTACTTCTCCGCCACGAGCTTGCGCACTCTCTCGTGGGGCCAGGCCTCCGCAACCTCCTCGGCCCCCCACGCCTGCCGCAGGCGCCGGCGCACCTCGTCTCCCGCCAGCGGGACGTTGCACAGAAACGCGTCGTGGGCCCGCCGCGCGCGATACTCCGGCTGGCGCGGCGGCGGGCGCAAAAAGCGCCCAACGGCGCGAAGGTCGAAAGCGTATAAGATAGTGCCGTGGTGCAGCAGGTGGTCGCGCTTGCGCTGCTGGGCGCTGCCGGAGAACTTGCGCCCGCCGCTCGCCAGGTCGCTGATGCCGGCCTGCTCCGCCCCGGGGAGGGCCAGCGCTTCCAGCACGCGGCCGAGGATGAAGGAATAGGAGGGACGAATTTCGCCCAGCTCCGGGGCGCGGTCGAGGCGCAATACCAGGCTGTAGAGCAGGCAGCCCGTCCCCAGCAGCACGGTGCCCCCGCCGCTGGAGCGGCGCAGGATCGGCACCTGGTCGGCGGCGCAGGCGGCCTCCTCGACGTCGTCGGCCAGCACGCCCCCGGAGCCCAGGACGACGGCGAGCCTCGGCCATTCCCACAGGCGGAGCACCTCGCCGGCCTCGCCCTGCTCCGCCTGCAAGAGCAGAGACTCGTCCAGGGCCAGGTTGTCGGCAGGAGCACAGAGCGTCAGGTCGAGAAAACGCATGATGGCTGGCCCAGGAGAGAATGGGACGTTCGGGATGCAAGAACGCGTCGAACTGATCGAAGAGCTCGCGGCGCGGGCCTGGCCCGCCGTCGAGGTGCGCCCCCTCGACGGGTGGAGGCTGCGCCACAGCCGGGCCGGCGCGCGCCGCTCCAACTCGGTCCTGCCCAACGGCAGCGGCGCCCTTCCTCTGCAAGAAAAGCTGCGGCGCGTGGAGGAGTTTTATGCCCCCACCGGCCGGCCGGCACGCTACCAGATCAGCCCTGCCGCCCGCCCGCCCGATCTCGACATCCTCCTCGGCGAGCGCGGCTACCGCGTCGAGTGCCCCACGCTCGTCCAGATCGCTTCGGTCGCCGAGGTCCGCGAACGGCTCGGCGAGGCGCTCGGCGACGTTGTTATTTCCGACAGGCCCGATGAGGAGTGGTTGGAGACGTACCGCGTCGCCGAGGAGTTCGGCGACGGCGAGGTCGAGGTTCGCAAGGAAGTGCTCCAACTCATCCCCGCGCCCACGCGGTACGCGCTGGCCCGCCAGGAAGGACGGCCAGTCGCCGTGGGGCTGGGCGTGGCCGAGCGGGGCTGGTTGGGCGTCTTCTGCATGGCGACGGTCCCCGCCTTCCGGCGCCGCGGGCACGCGAAGGCGGTGCTGGCGGCCCTGACGAACTGGGGACTGGCTCACGAAGCCGCCGGCGCCTACTTGCAGGTGACCGAGGAGAACGTCCCGGCGCGTTCCCTCTACGCGCGCCTGGGCTTCGCGACGCTTTACGGCTACCATTATCGAAGCAAGTCTCTCAGCCAACCGGAGGACCTGAAACCGTCATGAACGCACTACGCCGTCTGTTCCCGCTCGGCCCCCTGGCGCTGGCGGCGCTCTTGCCGCTCGTCTCGTCGCCGGCCCCCGCCTGCGCCCCGGCCTTCCGCGCCGGCGCCTCGGTGCGCATCGCCGACGAAAACGTCCTCATCCTCTGGGACGCCGCGACCAAGACGCAGCACTTCATCCGCCGCACCACCTTCCAGACGAACGCGCGGGACTTCGGCTTCCTGGTGCCGACGCCCAGCAAGCCGGAGGTCAAGGAGGCGCCCAACGAGCTGTTCGCGACGATGGACGAGTGGACCAAGCCGGAGGTGATCTTCCGCAACGTCTACGGGCCGCCCAGCGGCAGCAAGTTCGGAGGGGGGCGCGGCATGGCGCCCATGGGGGCCGCGCCAGCGCCGGCCGTGCGCGTCGTCGATGCCGGGCGCGTGGGCAACCTCAACTTCACCGTGCTCGAGGCGAACAATGCCCAAGCCCTGACGAACTGGCTGATGGACAACGGCTACGCGACGCGGCCGGCACTGACCGAATGGCTGGAGCGCTACATCGAGCAGAAGTGGTTCATCACGGCCTTCAAGATCGCCACGGGCGGGGGTGGCCTCGAACGGGTCGCGGATCGGGCGGTTCACATGGCCTTCCAGACGGAAAAGCCGTTCCATCCCTACCGCGAGCCGATCGACATGCGCGCGCCCGGCGTGGGCCACCCCCCGCGCCTGATGCGCGTCTTCTTCGTCGGGCCGGAGCGCGTGCAGGGCCGCCTCGGCCTGGCGCCGGGGGCCAACTGGAGCGGGCAACCCGTCTGGGCCGACGCCCTCTCGGCGCACCAGCGCGGGCAGTTGCTCGCCAAGCTCCCCCTGCCGCACGAGGCGGTGCCCGAGAGGAGCTGGTTGACGGTCTTCGAGGACACCGCGTCGCCGCGCCAGGGCACCGACGAGGTGTATTTCGAGCCCACCGCTCCGGCGGTGCTGCATCGCCCGCCGGTCACGCAGGAAATCTACATCGAGGATCGGTCGGGCTCGATGGGGCCGGGTGGCTCGACGGCCTCCCGGGGCCCAATGGTGCTGCCGTTCGCGGCGGCGATCTTCGGGTCGGTGGCGATGGTGCTGAGCCTGACGGTGCTGGCGTGGTGGCTGTCGGCGCGGCGGGCTTGATCCAATTAGCCGCCCCGCTTGCGGGGCGCGACGCCGCCGCGCCCCGCAAGCGGGGCGGGAAGTGCTGATCCGATGACGGAAGGACCTGTTTCGCGGCCCAAGCGATCGAAGAAGGTGGTGGCCGGACATGACCGTGGTAACGTCGCGGTCCGACTTCGAGAAACTGCTCGCCCTCCGCATGCAGGAGGCGAAGCTGCTCCTCGACCAGAAGGACTGGGACGGCGCTTACTACCTCGCCGGCTATGTCGTGGAGTTTGCCCTCAAGGTCCGCATCATCTCCCGGTTGATGCAGGCGGACAGTTTTCCCGACAAGAAGCTCGCCGAGAATTTTTATAAGCACGACCTCGCCCTGCTCCGCAAATTGGCAAGCCTCGACGACGACATGGACAAGGACGCCGCCGTGAGCCCCCAATGGGACATTGTGAAGGACTGGAGCGAGCAGAGTCGCTACGAGGTCGGCAAGACGGACAAGGAAGCCACCGACCTGTACGACGCCATCGAGAAGGGGTGCTGCCGTGGATCAAAGCACGTTGGTAGGAGACCAGATCGATGACGGCCGCCGATTCGTCGAGCGGTTCGCCGCCGACGGCAACCCGGTGCAGGCCGCCTTCTGGGTCAAAACGGTCGAGGAAGGCACCTGGTTCCTGTACGTGGTAACGGAGCTCATCGACCGTCTCGGGCCGGCCGCCGCCTACCGCGCCGTTCATGCCGCCCTCCAGAAGCTCGGCGAGCCCTGGGTCTTCAGTTCCGAAATCAAAGTCATCAGCCCGAACAACGCCATCGCCAAAGAAATGCTGGCGGTCATGGCTCGCCATCCGGGCCGGTTGGCCACCCGATTTGTTGGCAAGACGTTGGGGCCCCTGGAGGTCGAACAGGCCTACGTCTACCCGCCCCATTTCTTCACCTTCACCCAGGCGAGCCCGATGACTACCGAAGACGTTGGCCGCGAGATTCTCCGGCGCATGAACCGCGGCCCCGGCATCCTCCAACCGTCCCGCGTCACTCTGAAGGATGGCACGGCATTCAACGGTGTTCCGTTCTCGATCGAACTCGGGGCCCAAAGGGCGATGGTGGTTCGGCTCATTGCGGAGGGGGAAGCCGCCCCACGAATGGTTCGACTCGATGAAATTGCTTCGATCAACTGAAAGCCACAAGCGGCCTGGCCTTCCGTCTTGTGGATGGCCATCCAGACGTCCTACGAGCCCTGCAAGCGCTGAAGCGCCTCGTAGGCGTCCGGCGCCAGCGGGTTGCCCTCGTACGACGTCACCTGCTGGTAGCATTTGATCGCCCGGCCGCGATCGCCTACCGCCTCATACGCCTGCCCCAACTTGAGCCAGGTGCGGGCCCCGCTCTTGGACGACTTGCGGAAGTCGTTGTAGCATGGGATCGCCTGATCGGCCTTGTCAACCTCCACGTACAGGTCGCCCAGCAACTGGCTGCTCACGAACCAGGCCTCCTCGTCCTCCCCGCTGGCGAACTTCTCCGGCTTCGGGTTGCGCACCGTCTCCAGCAACTCGATCGCCTTCTCGCGCTCGCCGTAGCGCAGCAAAATGCGCGCCAGTACCACCTTCGCCGTCCGCGCCCCCGGATGGACGACCAGCGCCAGTTGCGTCAGGTGGTGGGCCACGTCCAGCCATTCGACGTCCGCGTGCCGGCCGTCGAGGATCGTGCGCGCCTTGCGCAGGCAATACTCCGCGTCGAACCCCGCCTTGACCGATTCGAGGTGGGCGCGCAGGACGTCGGGCATGACGGAGTAGTAGTAGCGGTCCTTGCGCGCCATCAGGTCGGCGTCGCGCGGGTTGTAGACGAGGGCGAGGTCGTTGGCCTTCAGCGCGTTGAGGGCGTCGCCCTTGCGCTCGTAGAGCTCGGCCAGGGTGCGCAGCGTCTCGACGCCGCTGCGCTCCGACTCGCTGTAGAGGTGGAAGTTCTCGATGGCGCCCTCGACGTCGCCGCGGGCCATGGCGTCCTCGCCGAGCAGTTTGACCGTGGCGAAGTAGGCCTGGCGCTCGGCGTCGGCGAGGTTCTTGGGGCCGACGCCCTTGCCGGCGCGCTTGGCGAGCTCGTAGTTGTGGCGGGCGTCGTCCACGTGGCCGACGCGCTGGTGGGCCTTGGCGATCTCGACGAAGAGGGTCGGGCCGAGCGTCGGCAGGCCCCGCGCCGCCATGCGCAGGTACTCGCCGCCGCGCTTCCACCGCGTGTCGTCGTTGATGAGCGCGAGGCCGAGCTGCTGGGCGTAGGCGTGGTCGAAATGCGCCGCCGCCAGGCCCTCGCCGGCGAAGGCGTCGTACTCCGCCTCCGTCAGGTCGTGGTAGAGCATGCGCTTGAGGCCCCAGACGTTCTGGTCGTCGGGCGCCGTGGCGAGGTGGCGCTCGACGGCGGCGATGGCCTCCATGCGCCGGCCGGGGATCTCGAGCTGCGGCGCGCCGACCTTGCGGCGCAGTTCCTCGTGCAGCGTCAAGGAGAGCTGCCAGGCGGGCAGGAGGATCGTCAGGCGCTGCGGGTTGTCGGGCCCGAAGTGGGCGGGGTCGAGGACGTGCTCGAGCTCGGTGGCGGCCTGGTCGATCTGGCGGGCGTGGGTGTGGGCGACGGCGCGCCAGTAATCGACCTGGGGCCGCCGGTCGGGCTGGAGCTGGAGCACGAGGTCGAGCAGGCGGAACGCCTCCTCGAGCTGGGCGGGGCTCGGCTTGCCGTGGACGAGCAAGGTGCCCGCCCGGTCGAGGCAAAGGTCGAGATCGACGAGGGCGAGCAGTTCCGGGTCCTTGACGAGCGCGTCGAGGTCGAGCGAACGGTGAACGTCCCAGAAGCCCTCGCGGGCCAGCCGGTTGTTGGGGTCGAGCTGGAGCGCGCGGCGAAAGGCCTGCAAGGCGCGGCGGTGACGGCCGACGCGGTTGTAGCTCAGGCCGCGGAAGCAGTGCTTGAGGACGCGCAGCCCGGGCAGCACGCGGAGGGTGTAGGTGAAGTAGAGCACGGTGGGCAGGACGAAGGCGAGCGAGCCGTATTGCTGCGACTTGCCGATCAGGATGCCGAGGCCCAGGCCGAAGGCGGCGCAAACGGCGCCGATCTCGATCTCGCTCTCCTCCTCGTGCCCGGCGAAGGTGAGCACGTAGAAGAAGGGGATGCCGAGCAACACCTGAATGGCAAACAGCGCCTCGTTCTGGAGCTTGTACGTCTTGTTCGTGTGGGCGAGATCGACGACGCCGAGCCAGCTCAGGGCGACGGCGATGAGGGCGCCGGCCAGGCCGAGCGTGAGGAACAGGCGCACCGAGCGGCGGCGCACCTGGCGCAACTGGCCGAAGCCCAGCCCGGCAATTGCGGCCCCGCCCAGCGTGTAAGCAAAGAGGCCCTGCACGACGTCGCGGCCGGCGACCTCGCTGGCCTCCAGCGCCTCGCGCACGAGGTAGATGCCGCCGACAGTGCCGCCGAGGATGCCGAAGTAGGCAAGCGTGGGGCTTTCGAGCAGGAGGAACAGGAAGAAGGCAGTCAGCCGGCCACGAACGCGGAAGCCCTCGCGCAACTTGGTGAGGGCGGCGAGCAGGAGGCCGGCGCCCAGCCCGGCGAGGCTGAGCAGGTTGACGCTGGCCAGGCACTTCCAGGCGAGCTCGGTCTGATCGGGCGGGATGAGGGCGAGTTGCAGGGCGGCGTACAGCACCAGGCCGAGGTAGAGGCCCTTGAGCAGGTATTCGGTTTGCAGCCAGCGCATGTCGGTGCCGTCCGGTCGGTAGGGAAGCAGGCCCCTGTGCCTGCCTGACGCCTACCGACCGCGACGGGGAATGGGAAGGGGCGGGGCCCTGTCGGGGCTCACTCCGCCACTGCCATCCGCGCCCCGAAGGCGTGGTCGCGCCACTGGCGCTCCAGCTCCAAGAAGGTGGCGATGCCGTAATGCTTCTGGAGAGCGCTCTCGTAGCCACTATCGAGGCCGTCGCGAAGGAACTTTACGAACGCGGGCGGGCCCTTCTTCTGGGTCAAGAAGTCCACCAGCGACACGCTCTGGGCATAGAACGGGCCCACGAAGCGCGACTCGGGGTAGTTCTCCATCCCCATCAACTGCCCGACGCCGTAGAGGTGCCGGTCGCGATCGTGCTGCGGCAGGTTGCGCAGGTGCAGGTCGATGCGGTCGCGCGGCTCGCTCAGCACGGCCATGCCCTCGTCGGCCCAGCGCGGGACGTGGTGCCGGCCAAAGCGCCCGGCCAGGACGACGTGCGTCGTCTCGTGCGGCAGCGTCGCGACGAGCAGGTGCTTGTCGTCGCAGCGCAGGTCGATGCGCCGCGCCACCACGCGCCCGCCGTCCAGCGAGATCGTCGAATGGCCCGGGTTGCTCTCCGGGGCCCCGGTGGCCTTGGCGTAGTCCGCCCGGGAGGGGTGCAGGTAGACGTCGCAACGCGGCGCCCAGGCGGGCGGCACCTCGCCCAGCCACTTGCGGCCCATCGCGATGCGCGCCGCCTCCGCGGCGCGCGCTGCCTTCTCGCCCTCCTCGGGCGACTGCACGTGGAAGATGCGGAAGTTGGCGGTCTCCGCCAGCGCCCACCCGCTGCCCTTGCGCGGGACGTGCTTCACCTCCACCTTCAGGCCGGCCGCCCGCTGGCGCACCTTCTTCAGGAGGTCGTTGCCGAAACCGTCGAGCTTGGGCGCCAGCGCCAGCGCCTGCTTCACCTCGCGCTCCAGCGCCTCGGCCGGGAGCTCCTCGCCCGCGGCGCCGTTCAGCGCCTGCACCACGGCATTGAGTTTGCAGTAGGCCCATTTCTCGCGGCAGGGCGCCGTCGCCTCGGCGGACGCCTCGTGCGCGGTGGCGTAAAGCCGGTTGGCGCTCTCGTAGTGCTTGTCGCCGAACTCGCGGTCGGCCCGCACGACCAGGTCATGCGCCTTGTTGCCCAGCGCGCTGTTCGAGTTGGCAAACGGGTCGGTGTCTATCTTCCCGCGGCCCACGATCCCGGGCCTCGGCAGCGGGGCGCTCACCGGCGCGGGGGCCGCCACGACGGGCGCCGGGGCCGGCGTGGGCGTCATCTCGCGGCGCACCGACGGGTCGAGGATGGCGAGGCGGGCGCGATAGTCCTTGGCGTCCTCGGGGTGGTTGGCCGACTGGAGCTGGCCGAGATAGCCGTGATACGCCTCCCGCAGCGCTTTCAGGTACTCGGCGTTGCCGGCGATGAGATGGACCTGGCCCTCGAGCACGCCGACGGCAGCCTTGAAGTTGCCGACCTTGAGGTGCGCCTGGCCCTCCTCCAGCGCCTTCTGGACGGCGAGCTGATGGAGGATGCGCGACTTGATTTCCTCGCCGGGGGCGGCGGGCAGGGGGCAGAAGGCGCCGGTCACGGCGACGGCGCACGCGACAGCACAGAGGGCATGCCGGGCCATGTCAGCTTCCTTGCTCGGGGGCCACGGACGGGAGTGCGCGCGCCGTCGATCCTCGGCCCTTTTTCGAGGCCGGCTCGGATCGGAAGCAAGAGGGGGAAGCGGGTTGCGATCAACGAAGGGGGCACGCACGGACAACGAACGGCGGAGGGAGGGCCGCGAGTGCGGGTGGCCTTCCGCGGGCCCCGCCGTCCTGGCAAGGCCCGTCCGCCAGCAACGAGAGGCACCATACGCCGCCCGGCGCAGCATTTCAAGGCGAAGTGCCCGCGGCCTCCTCCAGAGCCCGCTGCACGTACTGCCGCACCGCGTGAACGTCCACGCTGGTGACCAGATCGACGTTCGGCTTGGCGGTGCAGGCCCAGCGCCCGTCGAAGACGCAGGCCCCGCGCGTCAGCTCGCCGCGCGTTTCGACGTCCACGAAGATCGGCTTTGTCGTGAAAGCGCCCGGCAAGGCGACGGCGGCCACGCCGACGACGTCGTTGAGGTAGACGCCCTCGGTGCCGTAGAGGCTGGCAGTCGGCGCGATGGCGGCGGGGACGACCTTGCGCAAGAAGCGGCCGACGTTCGACCCCGCCGGGGGCAGCTTCAGCAGGTCGGCGGGCGAGAGGACGAACTTGCGCGCGACGTCGAGGGGCAGGAGGGTGATGGCGGCGCCACAGCGCAGCACCTGCCGGGCCGCCTGCGGGTCGCAGAAGAAGTGAAACTCCGCCGCGGCAGTCGCGTCGCCCGGTTCGTGGCGCGCCCCGCCCACCACGACCAGGCGCTCCACGGCCGTGGCCAGGTCCGGGTCCCTGTCGAGGGCCCGCGCGAACGCGGTCGGCGGGCCAAGCAGCACGACCGTCAGTTCGCGCGGGTACTGCCGCAAGAGGTCGCGGAGGAGTTGATCGCTGGGGTGCGGGTGGTGCAGTTGGGCGCAGGGGAAGTTGGCCCCGCCCAGGCCGTCGGGCCCGTGCAGGTCGGTCGCATCGCGCTCGTACTCCACCGGTAGGGCGGCGCCCAGGCGCGGCCAGCGCGGCGGGTCGAGCTGCTCGACGAGGACGTGGACGTTGCGCGTGGCCTGGTCGGCGGAGACGTTCCCTGCCGTCGCGGCCAGGCCGACCAGTTCCAGCTCCGGCGCGAACAGGGCGAGCGCGACGGCGAAGGCGCCGTCGATCCCCGGATCGGCCACGATTGCGATCTTGCGTGCCATGGGTTCCTCCTCAGGCCCCCGGTTGCTCCTGCGAACAGGCGACCAGCTCCGCCAGGGCCCGCGCCGCGCGCCCCGTGAGAATCGACTCCTCGGCGAGCGCCACGCCAGCCAGCAGCGTCGGCACGCGTTCGGCGGCCAGCAGCGCGGCGGCGGCATTCGCCAGCACCATGCGCAGCGGCGGGCCCTCGGCGCCGGCCAGCACCGAGCGGATGACCGCGGCGCTGCCCTCGGGACCGCTGACGCGCAGCTCGTCGAGCGACACCGGCGCCAGCCCGAAATCGGCGGGCGACCACTCGAGCGCGCGCACGCTCTCGCCGCGCACCTGCCGCACCAGCGTCGGCCCCGCCAGGCTCACCTCGTCCAGGCCGTCGCGCCCGCACACCAGCAGGGCGTGCCGCGTGCCCAGCCGGGCGAGCGCCCCGGCCATGCGGTCGAGCCAGTCCGCCCGGCCCACGCCGAGAAGTTGATAGCCTGCGCGGGCCGGGTTGGCCAGCGGGCCCAGACAGTTGAAGAGGGTACGCACGCCCAGCCGGCGTCGCACGCCCCCGACGTGGCGCAACGCGGGATGAAAAGTCGGCGCCAGGCAGAAGGCCATCCCGGCGCGCTCCAGGCAGCGCCGCGCGGCGTTCGCGTCGGCGCTCACGGCCACGCCCAGCGCCGCCAGCACGTCGGCGCTGCCGCTGCTGCCGGAGACCGCCCGGTTGCCGTGCTTGACCACCGGCACGCCCGCCCCGGCCGCCACCAGCGCCGTCGCCGTGCTGATGTTGAAGGTCCCCGTGCCGTCGCCGCCGGTGCCGCAGGTGTCGAGCAGGTCGGCCGGCGACAGCCCGTCCGGCAGCGCCAGCGGGCAGGAGTGCTCGCGCATCACGGCGGCGGCGGCGGCCATCTCGACCACCGTCTCGCCCTTCATGCGCAGGGCCACGAGCAGTGCCGCGGTTTCCGCCTCGCCGCAAGCGCCGCTCAGCAGGCCGTGCATCAACTCGCACATTTCCACGGCGGTCAAGTCGCGCCGATCGATCAGCGCCGACAGCACCGCGCCGAACCAGGGCGGCGCCGGCAACCCGGCCATGCTCCCACCTCCGTCGCCAAGCCGCAAGCGGCAAACCTCCCGGGTCGCCGCTTGCGGCTTAGCGACGAACAGGCCCCTCCAGCTTGACGATACCCGAAGAACGAACCGATGCCAAAGAATTCTCTTTCTTTGTATACGCCCGTCTATTATACTTATTTACACGTGCCGCCAGGACGGTGGGAGTGGGCGGCCCGAGAGACAGTCCAGGCTTTGGAAAGGGAGCAAACCGTGGTCAACTACGAGAGCTTGACGGAGCGCCAGCGGCAGATCTACGAATTCATCCGCGACAAGATTGAGAGCCGGGGCTACGGCCCGACGGTGCGCGAGATCGGCAATCATTTCGAGATCAAGTCGCCCAACGGCGTCATGTGCCACCTCAACGCCCTCGTCAACAAAGGGGTGATCCTGCGCGCCCTGAAGTCGGCGCGCGCCATCCAGCTCGTCGATCACCGCCCGCCAGGCGCCCTGCCCGCGGAACTGCCGCTGTACGGCAAGGTCGCCGCCGGCGCGCCGATCGAGGCCATGCAGACCGACGAGCGCATCAACCTCGGCGAACTGTTTACGGGCCCCGATCACTTCGTGCTGCAGGTGCGCGGCCAGTCGATGATCGAGGACTACATCGACGACGGCGATTACGTGGTGATTCGCAAGCAGGAGACGGCCGAGAACGGCGAGCGCGTCGTCGCCATGATCGACGACGAGACGACGCTCAAGCGCTTCCACTAGGACAAGCTGGGACAGATCACGCTGTTCCCCGCCAACGGCACCATGAAGCCGATCGTCGTCGATCCGGAGTCGGACACCCACGTCCTCGGCGTCCTCGTCGGCGTGTTGCGGAAGGTTTGACCGGGCGACCGGTTAGCGACGCTTCGCAGAAGTGTGGAGGCCCCAACGCTTCTGCGAAGCGTCGCTAAACGAAGGCGTCACGCGGCGAGGCGCGCCCCGTGCGCCCTGCCCGCCCACCCCCATTTCTTGCCCTTCTCCAGCCGCGCCGCGACCGCCTCCAACACTTGCAAATTCACCGCCTCGTTGCGCCGCTGCGCCTGGGCGGGATCGACCTCGAGCCGCGGGTGCTCCAGCCAGTCCAGGGCGCGCCGCAGCGGGCCGCGCACGCGCACCGGCGACCAGTCCCCGACCACGTCCATGCCCGCCAGCCCCGCGCTGGCCGCCAGGAACGCATCGAGCACCTCGACGATCTCGAACGTCGTCAGCCAGCCCGAGTCCCAGTTGACGATCGCCTCGTCGGCGCGCAGCACGTCCTTGTCGAGGGAGACGTACAGGGGGCAGCTCGCCAGCTCGGCGCGGAACGGGCCCAGCCAGTCCTCGACCCAGCCGCGCCGGGCCATCTGGTCGGGCCACTGGCGCAGGCAGTCGTGAGGCACGCCGTCCCAGCGCCGACTGCGGAAGCGGCGCAGCGCGGGCAGCACGGTGATCTTGCCCGAGCGCAGCTCCGACCAGGGCGCCAGCCAGCGATAGGCGTTGTCGAAATCGAGCTCGCCGCCGACGTGGAAGATGCGACCGACGTTGGGCAGCAAGGCGGCGTGGCGGAGCCAGGTGCCGCAGTGCAGCAGTGGCACGCCGCGCACCCAGTCGGGGTGCTTGTCCAGCACGAGCAGGTTGCAGGGCGAGGCCTGCCGGCGCAGCAGGGCCAGGCTGACGTGATGGAAATCGCCCGAGCCGAGGAACGTCACGTTCGCCGGCGCGTCGTGGAAGGAGCCGAGCGCCCCCGCCAGGTCGCGCTCGAAGCGACGGTAGGCGCCGAAGCTGCACGCCAGGCGCAGGCGCCGGCCCCAGTCCTGGAAAGGCAGGACTGCGGCGCGGAAGCGCTGGCCCACGGCGCGCTGGCGGGCGACGCTGGCGTCGAGGTCGAGGATTCGCGTCTGCATCGGCCCTCCTTGCCTCCTTGCAACAGAGAGTGTGCCTTTCATCGGCTATACCAGGCGATCAGGTTGGACAATTCGCCGCGGGCGAGGATGGACAGGCCGAGGCGCTGGCGGAACGTCGCCAGCACCCGGTTGAAGCCCACGTGGTCGTCCACGATCGTCAGCGCTTGCGTGACGGCCTGCTCGCGAGGGACGTCGCGCCACGTGCGCGCCGCGAACATCGCGATGGGGTAGGTCAGCGCCAGCAGCGCGAAGCCCTCCGCCAGCGGCAGGCCAAACGACGCCGCCCCGCAGAACTGGAGCGAGGCGACCTTGACCAGGTAATAGCGCTCCAACACTTCCTCCGCCTCCCGCGGCAGGGGGCCGCGCGGCACCTCGACCTCCTCGAAGGTGGACTCGGGCAAGATGCGGTGCATGCGCGGGATGGCGCCCTTGCCGCGGGCGAAGCGCACGGCGGCGCGCAGCAGGGCGATGCGCCCTTGCCCCGCCACCCCGCGGTTGGGGCCGTGGTCTTTGCGCGTGAACAGGGCGACGGCCTGGCGGAACAGCATGCGGCCCACCCAGCCCGGGGGAGGCAGCGTCATCAGGTTGGCCGGCGTGTCGGCGTCGGCAGCGCCCTTGAGCAGGCCGATCAGCTCGGGGAAGCGCCCCGGCTCGAGGTTGGCGAGTTTGGCCTGGCGCAGGTCGCGGACAAAGGCGAGGCACTTTCTCAACCTTCGCTCCACCGGATCGCGCCGGTTGCGCAGCATGGCCACGAGCGCATCGACGATGCGCAGCACGTCGGGCCAGGACAGCGCCTTGCTGCCCTCGAGGCGCGGGGGCGCGTTCAGCGTGCCGTCCGGCAGGGGCGCGAGGTGTTCGCGCTCGGCGAGGCCGGCGGCGAAGGCCATCAGCTCCGCCTGGTGCTCGGGCAAGGCCCGGCCCTTGTTGGCGGCAGCCGACGGGCAGGCGTAGCGCATCCCAACGCGCCAGTGGTCGCCGGCGGGGACGAGGACGAATGGGAAGAGCCGGCACGGCAGCGGCTTGGCCTCGTAGCCGAACTTCTCGTGGATGCGGCAGCGGCCTTCCGCGCTCAAAAAGACGCAACTCCCGTCGGCGCGGTGGTTGAGCAGGTAGCGGCGCGCCCACGGCGGGCCGGCGCGGCGGAAGGCCGGCAGCCCGCCCAGCTCGGCGGGCGACCAGCCCTGGCCTTCGATTCGCTGGCGTTCGTCGTCGGAGAGCGTGACGCGGTACTCCTTGCAGCACGTGCCGGTGGCGTGGCAGTCCCAGTTTTGCAGGACGGGCAGGTGCTTGATCGGAAAGGCCATGACAAGCCCGAGGGGCGAAGGAAGAAGTCGCAAGCCGCATTCTCATTCTAACAGGGCGCCGGCGTGGCGTTGAGGCCACTACGCCGCCCGCTGTTCGCGCTCCGCTTCGCCGGCCGATTGGCAGGGGCGCTCCGACGCGCGGCGGGCCCCCGCCCAGGCCCCCCAGATCGCCAGCACGGCGAGGAGGGCAACGACCCCCATCGCGAACTGGGCGCGCGGGCCGAAGAAGTCGATCGCCAGGCCCATGAGGACGGGCCCGCTCAGGCTGCCCGCGCAGTTGCAGGCCAGATACCAGGCGTTGGCGCGGGCCAGTCCGGTCTTCGGCACGCGCTCGCCGATCAGCGCCAGGCCGAGCGGGTAGAGGGCGCCGCAGGTGGCGCCGAGCAGGAACAGCCAGGCCCCCAGGCCCAGGTAGGCGCGGCAGAACGGCGTGCCGGCGAGGCCCGTCAGGAGGAGGGCGTGGCAGAGCAGCAGCACGCGCAGCCGGCCGAGCCGGTCGGCCAGCCAGGCGACGGGCAGTTGCGCCAGCACGACGCCGAGGAAAAGCCCTCCCATCAGCCCGCTGGTGTCGCCCTCCGTGAAGCCCAGGCCGAGCAGGTAGATCGAGAGGAAGGCGAGCGTCCCGCCTTCGAGGAAGCCCTGGGCCCAGGCGGTGCCGAAGCCGAGGAAGGTCGCCGGCAAGACGACGGGCACGTTGCCGTCGGCCCCTTCCTCCGGGGGCACCTCGCGGGCCGGCACGCCCCACCACGCCAGGGCTGTGGAGAGGAGCGTCACGAGCCCGCCCAGGGCGAAGGCGAGTTTGGGGGTGTCGTGGTAGAGCTGGAGCCCGACGACGCTGCCCAGGGCGATGCCCAGCGCCACGCCGACGGCGTAGACGCCGAAATCGCGGGCGCGGCGCGCGGGAGGGGCGTTGTGGTTGACGAGCGTTTCCATCGGGATGAGGCTCAGGGCGGTCCCGGCCCCGCCGACGAGGCGCAACAGCATCCAGAGGGGGGCGCCCTCGCAGAGCGGAAAGAGCGCCGTCGTGGCGGCGTCGAGGACCATGCCCGCGACGACGCAGGCGCGGTTGGCGCGGCGCATCAGCCAGGGGACGAAGAGGGAGGCGAGGGCGACGCCGAGGTAGTAGGCGCTGGTGTTGAGGCCGATGGCGCGGGAGGTCCACCCGGCGTCGCGGAGCCAGAGGGAGGCGAGCGGCGCCCCCAGCCCAAAGCTGAAGGCCCAGCCCATGCTGGCCACGCACAGGATCGTCAGGGTGCGGCGAGAGCGGTCCCCGGACGCGTCCATGCCATCGCCCTCGAGCGGCCCCCTCCTTCGGATGGAGCGGGAGCGCGCTTCCCTTCTAGGCCATGAAGGGGGGGACGTGCAAGAGCAGATTAGTCCTTAGTCCTTCGTGCTTGGTGCTTAGCAAAGAGGGCCCACGCCGCGTTCTGTCTTTGCTAAGAACCAAGCACGAAGGACTAAGGACTATCCATGATCCCCGTGGCCGACCTCCGTGGGACTTTGAAGACGGGGGGGAAGAGTTGGCCGCCGAACCAGCCGCCGGCGAGGGCGAGGGAGAAGGAGCTGACGAAGGTCAGGGCGGCGATCTCGAACCAGCGCGGCGAGCCGTGGGACTCGAGGCCAACGAGGACGAAACTGCTGAACAGCCCGACGAACAGGCCCTGTTTGAAGCCGTTGGGCGTGGTGGCCCCGGCGAGGGCGCTGCCGAGGAGGACGGCCAGCGCCTTGATCTCCCAGATGATGATGCGGTCTTGCAGTTCCGTGCTCGTCCCGAGCTTCCCCCCGCCATAGGAGAGCACCTTCTCGAAGAGCATCTCGGCCGTCAGCGTGCCGGCAATGGCCAGGGCGGCCCCGAGGGCGACGCGAAACCAGCCCACGGGGCCGGCGAACAGGGACAGGCGCCGTTGTGCCGCGGCCTTGCGGGCGGAAACCAGCGCGCCGGGGACCACTGGGGCGGGCAAGGGCCGCCAGATCAGGCCCCCCAGCCAGCCGCCGACCGCGGCAAAGGTCGCGTGCAACCCAGGCAGAGCGGTCAGAGCAGCCGGGGCCAGATCGTGCGTCGGGCCCTGGTTCAGCAAGACCGCCAGCACGCCGTTCCAGGCGCCGACGACCGCCCCGAGGACCACGCCGTAGCGCTGGCCGACGCCGGCCAGCAGCCCGCCCAGCAGGAGGGTGAGAAACTGAATGCCTTGGAGCAGCCAGGTGCCGTGCTCGGTGGTCCAGGCCGCCTCGGCGCCCTCGGCCCCCGAGGCGGCGAGCATGGCCCCTGTGAGGAGCTGCCGCAAGCCATAGAACAGCCCCTGGGCCAGCAGCAGGCCGATCAGGACGCGCCCCCACGCGGTTTGCTGCCAGCGCGTCGCGCCTTCGCGCACGGCGGCCGGGGCCCGCGGGCCCCGCGGTTGCAAGCGCGGGCCGCACTGCGGGCACGGGGTGAGCTGCTCGTGGAGCTCGCTGCACTGGGGGCAGACCATCGGCATGGCGGTATACCTGCGGTTCAGGCAAGTCAAGAGCGTGGGGAGCGCGACGCCCGGGGCCTCGGCGCAACGGAGCTGCCGAGGTCTGGAAAGCGCACCGATCCGGCAAGTATAGTTCATCTTTCGCGGCGGCGCAGCCGCCGGGAGGCGTCACCGTGAGCGGCCCCTATCTGCTCGCCCTCGACCAGGGCACCACCAGCACCCGCGCCGTGGTCTACGACGCCCGCGGCAAGCCGTGCGGGTCGGCATCCCGCGAGCTCGCCCAGCACTACCCGCAGCCGGGCTGGGTCGAGCACGACGCCGAGGAAATCTGGCAGGGCGCTCGCGCCGTCGTCCCCGAAGCGCTTGCCGCCGCGGGCATCGAGGCCAGGGCCCTCGTCGCCCTGGGCGTCACCAACCAGCGCGAAACGACGGTGCTGTGGGAGCGCGAAGGCGGGCGGCCCCTCGCCCGCGCCATCGTCTGGCAGGACCGGCGCACCGCCGACTTCTGCCGGGAGCGCCACGCCGACGAGCCCTGGCTCCAGGAACGCACCGGGCTGGTACTCGACCCCTACTTCTCGGCCACGAAGTTGCGCTGGCTGTTGCGCCAGGACGCGAGCTGGCGCCACCGCGCCGAGGCCGGCGAGCTGGCCTGCGGCACCATCGACGCCTTTCTCACGTGGCGCCTGACGGGGGGCCGCCTTCATGCCACCGACCGCAGCAACGCCTCGCGCACCCTGCTCCTGAACCTGCACACCGCCGCCTGGGACGAGGAACTGTGCAAGTATTTTGAGGTGCCCGCCGCGCTGCTGCCAGAGGTGCGCCCCAGCGCGGGAGACTTCGGCACGACGGCGGGGCTGGACTTTCTCCCCGACGGGCTGCCGATCCGCGGCGTCGCGGGGGACCAGCAGTCGGCGCTGTTCGGGCAGTGCGCCTTCGCGCCGGGCGAGGCGAAGTGTACCTACGGCACCGGCGCGTTCTTTTTGCAGCACCTCGGCGAGAAGGCCACGCTGTCGAAACATCGGCTGCTCACCACCCTGGCGGCCAGCGGCGCGGGCCCGCCGCAGTATGCGCTGGAGGGCAGCGTGTTCGTGGCGGGCGCGGCCGTGCAGTGGCTGCGCGACGGCCTGCGGCTTCTGGAGTCGGCCCCTGCCGTGGAGGCGATGGCGAAGTGCTCCGACCCCGACCAGCCGGTATTGTTCGTGCCGGGGCTCGTCGGGCTGGGCGCGCCGCACTGGGTGCCCGAGGCGCGCGGCGTGCTCTTCGGCTTGACGCGCGGCACGACGGCGGCCGACCTGGGACGCGCCACCCTGGAAGGCGTGGCGTTTCAGGTGGCCGACCTGATCGACGCGGCCGCCCAGGACGCCGGCGAGCGGTTGAGCGCCCTCCGCGTCGATGGCGGGATGGCGCGCAACGAGTGGTTCTTGCAGTGCCAGGCCGACGTGCTGGGCCTGCCGGTCCTGGCCTCCCCGCAGAGCGAGGCGACGGCGCTGGGCGCGGCCTACCTGGCCGGCCTGGCGACGGGCGTCTGGGGCGGGCAGGAGGACCTGCGCCGCCTGGCGCAGGAGAGCCAGCGCTACAAGCCCCAGCTCCCGGAGGAGGAGCGCCAGCGGCGGCTGCGGCAGTGGCGGCGCGCGGTGCGCGCCGTCATCGCCTACTATCAGGAACGCGAGTAGGGGGCGTCATTGGGCCCGCGCCTGCTCCTTGGGCGCGTCCTTCCACGTCGGGCGGTATTGCTCCAGGTAGCCGAGTACGTCCCACTCCTCGTCGATGTTCTTGTAGCCGCAGGCGCGGACGTCCGCCAGGGCTTGCTCGTTGGTCCAGTGCTCGACCTCCATGAGGTAGATGGCGCAATACGCCCCCGTGCGGTGCGTGCCGGCGAAGCAGTGGACCAGCACAGGGTGGTTGCGCGGGTCGGCCATCACCTCGCGGAACTTGCGCACGTTCTCCTCGACCGGCACCTCGCCGCAGGCGCTGTCGCCCCAGGAGCGCGGCGGCAGGCGCACGAAGAGGACCTCTTCCTGGTTGCAGAAGGCCTCCTCCGCCTGGTCGGCCTCCGACTGCCCGTCGCGGAGGCTGATGACCGTGCGGATGCCGCGGTCGTGGACGAGCCGGCGCAGCCCGGGAATCGTCATCTGGCCGCTCCGGTAGAGCACGCCCTCGCGCACCTCGCGGAAGTTGCGCATTTGCTTCTGTTGGTGGACGGCGAACAGGGCCGGGGCCGCCACCAAGGACAGCACGACCACGACGCCCAAGAGGTTGGTGAGCAGGCGCGACATGAGAGGAGGCCTCCTTGCCAGGACGATACTTCGTGGGACAGGCTTTCCAGCCTGTCTTCTTCACCCAAGGACAGGCTGGGAAGCCTGTCCTACGAGGAGGGCCCCGGTATCGTACCGTCCTCGCCCGTCTCGCGGAAGGCGACCTCAGCCGACGCGCGCCACTTGCTTGGCCGGCCGCCGCCACCAGCGCAGCACGAGAACGCGGGCGCGGCGCCAGGCGCGCGCGATCCAATCGTCGCCGACCGGCGGGGGCGGCCGGGCGTCGGCGAGGTTGGGGCGGAACACCAGCAGGAGCAGGAACGGCAGATACCAGAAGACGTAGGCCCCGCCGCGGTCGGCGTACCAGAACTGGACGCCGAGCAGGATGGCCGCCGAGAGCGCGAGCACGTGGGCGAGGTTCTTGGGCGTCGGCCAGAAGGCGGTCAGGACGACCAGCGCCATCGAGGCGAGGAACACGGGGAGCCGGTAGGCCGCCTGCGCGTAGTAGATCGGTTCGCTGGGGGCGTCGGGCGGCGGGTGGGCCCGTTCGCCGGGAATGTTCTGCCAGAAGCCGGGCGCCGTGGGCCCGGGCCGCTTCCACGGTTGCCAGGCCGACTCCGTCCACGCCGAGCGCAGGCTGCGCGGCAGGTCGTCGTTGGCCCACCAGACCGCGCCGAAGAGGGCAAGGCAGACGGTGGCGGAGAGCAAGAACGACGCGGCGAAGCGGCCTGCCCCGGCCTTGCGATAGAAGCCGAGCCAGACGGGGAAGGTCAGCACCGGGAAGAAGGCGCTGCCGGCCGCCAGGCCCAGGAACATTCCCGAGAGGGTCGGCCGGCGGTAGACGAACACCGCCCAGATCATCAGCGCCATGGCCCAGGCATGGTCCCAGCCGCCGATGCCCGGCTCGGTGCTGGGCAGCAGCAGGTAACTGTAGGGCAAGAGCAGGTAGAACGTCGCCGCCGACATGCCGGAGCGTAGGTCGTCGAAGTGCAGCCAGCCGACCAGGCACAGGCCGACGACGACGCTGAGGTGGCACACCAGGGCCAGCCCGCGCTCCACCCACAGCGTCAGGTCGAGGCCTGCCCCGCTGGCGACGGGCTGGATGGCCTTCTCGGTGGTGGTGCTCACCGTCCGGGCCGTGGCCGCGCCGCTGTCGTTGGGGCCGGCGGGGCTGCTCGGCTGGCGCACGGCCAGGGCGATCAGGCTGACGAACAGGGCGCCTCCCAGCCAGGCCAGCCCGCCCAGGTCGAGGTTGGGGCCGAGGGCGGGGCGGCGCACCAGGGCCAGGTCGAAGAGACAGCGGGCCAGCAAGCACGCCGACGCCACCAGCAGCCAGAGGTAGCCGAAGAAGTTGTCCTTGCCGTGCTCGACCAGCAGCAGGAAGCCCGGCATCGGCAGGTAGAGCGTCAGCACGTCGAGGTTGCGGACGCTGAGCAGGCGCGAGAACTTGAAGAAGAGCGCGACCGCCAGCAACCCGGAGAAGTAAAACCAAGTCGGCGGGTTGGGCAGGGTGAGGTCCAGGAAAATGGAAGCGGTCACAGTCATCGCCGCGCTCCCCCGAGCCGAGACGGTACGTCAGGCGGCATTATAGCTGTTGGCGGACGGCGGCCCCAGAACATTCCCGAGGTCGCCGCGCGCGGAGGTTGGCGCGGACAGGAATGCGGAACGCGCCCTCCCAACCGCGGGGCCGCGAGGCGGCCCCGCGATTGGGAGGGCGCGTTGGAGGATTAGTCTTCGTCCCTCTCCCCCGCGAAGAGCAGATCGAGCCGGCCGCGCATCACCTCCTTGACGTTGCGCGTCCTCACGCCGAGGCGGTGATCGACCACGCGCGACTCGATGACGTTGTAGGTGCGGACCTTGTTTCCGCGGCCGCCGTTGCCAAGTTGCCGCCTGCGGGCGGCGTCGTGCTCTGCCTGCTCGCGCTCGCGGTGGTAGGCGCGCGCGAACAGCACGTGGTCGCCCCCCGGTTGATGACCTGCGAAGTTCCTGTGCATCCTCCCCCTGGCGGGGAAGGTCGTCATCGGCAGGCAGGCGGAAGAGGGCCGACTTGACGGGGCCGCAGCCGCGCGGGAAGCCGAGGGCCAGGAGCAACTCCGGGCCGTAGACGCGGGCGAGGCGGGCGATGGGACCGAGGGCACGCTTGCCCATTAGCAAGCCGAGGGTGACGAGGCAGAGCAGGGGGACGAAGGGACGTCGCCTGCCGTGGCGGCTGCGGGGGCGTGAGACGGAGGAGAGTGCCTCGACGAGGGTTATGGGGGACATGCTTGCCTCCTTGTCCGCCGAATTGGTCTTCCCCCATTTACCTCTTCGCTGCATCCGCCCAAGATCGATCGAGAAATCGTCCTGTCCGGGGGCCCGAACGGTCATTTTGGTCTTGCTCAATCGTGCCCAGTTGCTATCCTCCCGCTCTTGCCAAGGAGGTGATGAGATGGCCTTTCGCGCAATCTGCATTGCTTTGCTGCTCTCGATCCTGCCAATCGCGGGATGCGGGACAGTGGTAAACCTGGTCAGTTCGCGTCCCGCGGAGGGTGGGAAGAGCCCTTTCGGCGGAGTGAGACAAGATGAGTGCTGTATCAAGAAGGCGGCAAACGGAGAATTTGGCTTCAGGCCATGCCCCAAATCGGAGTCGGAGCAACATCCACAGGTGGCACGAATGCTACTCTTCGCCGCAGACCTGCCGTTCAGTCTGATCGGCGACCTCGTGACGTGGCCTTACACGGCGTCGTATTCCTTCATTAATCAACCAGTCCCCACCCCACCTGTGACACAGGCAACGGCGGACCCCCCGCGTCAGACTTCCTTGGCGCCGGAGAGCAAAGAGGCGGAACAGAAAACACCCGAAAAGGACACCGACAAAGGCAAACAACGGGACGACAAGCCCGTGTTGCCGATGCCGCTGCCCGTGCCGAGGGAACTGACTCCGTAGAGCAAGCTGCCGTCTAGCTTCTCCCGGACCAGGGCGAGGAGGACGTAAAGGTCGTTCACTCGCCCGGCTTGCAGTCGAGCAAAGGGACCAACTATCTTGCAGGCTCGCCCTCCTACGGCGGCGAGTTGGCCCCAGGGGAGGAGCTCATCGGCGCAGGCGATTCCCTCGGGGCGAGCTCCCACGGCACCGAACTCGGTCGGTTGTCCGGCTTGCAGTGCAGAGCGGGCAGCGGAAGCGGCAGGCATGGCCGCGCTCTGCAGCGCCTGCATGGCTCGCGGGGGCGGGGCCAAAGTAGAAGTTCGGCAAAGCACCCCCCCACCAGTTCGGTTCGGCCTGGCCCCGCCCTCCCGACCGACACGCCCCCAACCATCTCGCGCCCCGATCCCTGCCGTGTCTACCAGGTGCCCAGCCCTTTCCTCCTGCCAGATCCATTTGGGAAACTTCGGTCGCAGGGGAACGTCAGCGGCTAGCCCCGGGGCCCGATTTTCGCACGTCTGCCCATCGAAATCGCGTCGTGTAACAACCGGCCAGTGCTAAAATCCGAAAGCTGGGTAACTCCCGGTTTCGGCGCCGGGAATTGCGATCCTTTTTCCCAATCGCGCAATCCGCCACTTAAGTCACAACCCTCACACGCCGATGAATGGGTAGTCCGCCGCTGGCATGACCTATTCGGCCATTCGCCGAGGGCGCCCGGGAATGAGCCCTGCACGACCCATGAGTTGATCGCCTATTACTTGTTCGGCGGGATTGCCGACAAGCGCAAACATCTCAAGGACGAAGCGGATGAACCTCTCAGTGAGATTTTCAAACGCAGAGCATAGGAAGCACGTGATTGCGAGAGTGATCGTTTGCAGCGTGCTGCTGGTTCTGCCGTCCTGTTGTATCCCCCCGCTCAGGAAGGCGGAGCCGGGACCAGGCCTGCCGGCAAGCTTTAATGGAGCGACCAGCCCGGAAAACTCAGCTCAGCTCGGGGTAGAAGAGTTCTACAATGATCCGATGCTCACGCGCTTGATCCACCAGGCACTGCTCGGCAATCGGGAGCTGAAGATGCTGGATCAGGAGGTCCAGATCGCCGGCAACGAGGTTCTGGCGCGGCAAGGGGCGTACCTCCCCTTCGTCACTGTCGGGGCCAGCGCGTCGGCGGAGAGGCCCAGCCGCTACACGCGTGATGGGGCCGTCGAGAGCGAACTCGCTTACCCGATCCGCTCCCAAATTCTCCCCGGCAAGCTCTTTCCCGATCCGCTGCCAGATTTCAAGCTAGGCTTGAACTTTCTCTGGACGCCGGACGTCTGGAGGGAACTGCGGAATGCCAGGGACGCGGCAGCGCAGCGCTACGTCGTCGCCATCGAGAGGCGGAACGACTTCATGACCCGTCTGGTCGCAGAGGTTGCCGATAGTTATTACAGGCTTATCGCGCTGGACAAACGGCTCGAGACTCTGGATCAGACCATCGCGCTTCAAGAGGAAAGCCTCAAGCTCTCCAGGGCCAGGATGGTCGCAGGCCGCGGCAACGCGCTGCCCGTCCAGCGGTTCCAGGCCGACGTTCGCAGGAACCAGAGCGAAAAGCTCATCATCAAGCAGGAGATCGTCGAGGCCGAGAACCGTATCAACTTCCGCGTCAATCGCTTCCCGCAGCCTGTCGAACGCACGTCGATTGCGGGGTTCTTCGATCTGAACATTCATGCGCTGAGCGTAGGGGTGCCCTCGCAGTTGCTTCAGAACCGACCCGACATCCGTCAAGCCGAGCGCGAGTTGGCGGCTGCCGGGCTCGAGGTGAAAGTCGCCCGGGCCCACTTCTTTCCTGCGGGGTCCATCAGAGCCAGCGTTGGCTACGAGGCCTTCGACCCAAAATATCTGTTCTACCCGGAAGCCATTTTTGCCAATGTCGCTGGTGAACTGGTCGCACCGTTGATCAACAAGAAAGCGATCAAGGCCATCTACCTCACCGCGAACGCCAGGCAATTGGAGAGCGTCTACAACTACCAGCGCGTAATCCTCGACGCCTTCACCGAGGTTGTCAACCGCCTGTCCAAGGTGGAGAAGTACCGCCAGAGCATCGAGATCAAGAAGCAGCAGTTGCAATCGCTCGAGGCCGCAGTCAAAACCGCCAACCAACTTTTTCAGAATGCCCGCATCGAATACGGAGACGTGCTATTCTCCCTTCGCGACCTTCTGGAAGCGAGAACGGCCTTGATCGAAACCAAAAAACAGCAACTGTCTGCCATCGTAAGCGCCTACCAAGCCCTCGGCGGCGGCTATTTGTCGTTGATTGCAGATCGGGAACGAATGCAATGTAACGCCATGAGCCCGGGCCAGCGCCATCTCCCAGCCATGCTCACCGCGATCAGCCCACCCTCGAGCAAGCCGAAACCGGCTTCAGAAAAGTCCCAGGTCCTGCCTGTCCCACATGAAGTTCCGCCGGAGCCCGAGAAAGAGATGGAGCGGAAAGACTCGGCGATCAGGCTTCGTCCGATGGGGCCTCCCGCCGCGGTGAATTCCCGGATACTGATCGAGCCGCCACTCACGCGACCTATCCAACCCCAGGGCCCGGTTGGAGCCGGGACTGCACGATCGACCGGCAACTGAGCCGAGCGGCGATTCGCAGCCGAGCAGGCCCCGCAGCAGTACCTCTCCTTGCTGTTAGGGGCCTACCACATCAGTTCGTCGAAGTACGACGACATCCTCGATCATCTCCGCGAGATGTTCGGGGGGCCGTTCTACGAGCACGTCGATGACCGCATCGACGACCAGCAAGCGATCCTGTCCTTCCCGCGGCGGTACAAGCACCGGTGCCAGCGGTTCCGCGCCGACCGGCCACAGCACGCACAGCGCCCCAGATGGACGGTGAACTTGCGGGTCAGGGGCTGTCTGGGGATCTCGGTGCGGACAGCAGTTCCCGGGGGCCGAGCGAAACGGCCGGCTTCTGAACAACAGATCAGTAGGCGAGGCTGTCGGGCGGGGCGAATTGCCTTGTCTCTGTCGCTCGTCTGACTGCTCCGGTCGCCAAAATCGGTAGCCGATGCCTG